>NZ_JBFPKG010000002.1:0-325388 GCF_040948665.1 Paraburkholderia sp. BR14320 | reverse complement strand
TGGGGTGGTAAGACGGTCGACCAGTGATTGCAGGCGTGGCGCCTTCAAATCCCAGAGAAACCAGTTCGAGTTCTTCAACGAATGCGTCGATGATCCGGACGGGATTGTCTTCTGCAATAAAGTCATCGAGACATTCCGGCAGCAGCGTTGCCTGATTGCGGTCTGCACCTTCGACAAATCGCCCCATCTTCCCCTCTCGCGCCAACAGGTTGATTTAGTCTAGGCTATCAAGCACGTTTTTACACGGCCTCGGCCAGCATCGGTCAAGTGGTACACATCACCACCAAGCACGCGCCATCGCTGTTGTTCGAATAGATTCAGCGCAACGCCTGCTTCACGCACTGGAAGCGCAGCCTCGTTTAACCCATTCTCGATGAGGCTCTGTCCACTTCGAGCATATAGCTCAAGTATTTTCGATACTGGCATCGCTTACTTATTCGGAACGAACAATCGGTGGTTGATGGTGCCATCCGGGTTACGGATGTACTCGAATACGCCTGTTTTGCCATTATATGTGCCGGGTATCGTCAGCATAGAACGCGTCACGCCGTCACCGCCTACGATCTGCGAAACAGTCCCTTCTCCCGAGAAGGCATCTACCGACTGCGGGAAGCCGTGATGGTCCCCGGACGCAGCCTGATTGAGAACCTTCGATGTGCATTGGCTTCCATCGAAAAAGTTTTGCGCTGTAACTGGACCTGCGCTGTTTGTGGCTCCCTCAGTCGCTGCTGCCGATTTTGTACTTGAACCGCCAAGCAGCGAGCCCGCACCGACAGCCCCAACAAGCGATACCAGACTCCCGAAATCCGAATCGTCATACGGCAGCATCGCCCCTTGCAGGAACGGCACATAGTCCGGGTAGCCCGGTAGCGCGCCGTTCACAGCGTTGGGGATCGACTGCACGACACCCAGCGCCGTATTCCACGCAGCCCGCCCAGTATCCGCAATCGCACTTTTCAGCGTGCCGCAGTCATGGTCCGGCGCACACGTATTGTTGAGCGTCTCATTCTGGGCCGCCGTCACCGCGCCCTGCACGTTCTGGCCCAGCAGACCGGCAGCAGTGCCGCCCAGCAGCGTCGTCGCCGCCACGATTGCCGCAAGCTGACCCTGATCGGTGACGCCCTGACCGCCCGTTACCGCCGTGGCGATCGTGTTCGCACTGAGCGCCGACACCGCCCCGCCAATGGCCCCGTATGGGCTTCGGGCGATTCACCAGCTCCCGGCATCGCCCTGTCACATATTTTTTTGGTACACCGCAAACCCATGACCCGCGCGGGTTTGCCGCCGGTTTGCACGCGTTTTGTTACGTGCGTCATGTCTGTGCCATTTCAAGGGGAGATTTTGATGACGAACCGCGACCAGCAATTGGGCAATTCGACGGCCGCGCCGGCCGACCGGCCACACGACGAACATCGGGTCATTGCCGATGCGTGGCTCCGGCGCGCGATCGACGGAATTCGGCACATGCACCTCGATGAGGACGTGTGCCGCGAAGTGGCAGGGAGGATTTTCTAGTGACTGCGCGTCGAGCACGCGGCCGACGATGAATCAAGCAAATGGAACGAAGACGACGCAACGCTCACCGACGCCATAAACGACAAACCCGGCACGTGGCCGGGTTCGCGTCACGACTCTTGCATCAGGAACATGCTCAATCGTGTTCGCCAAATCCTAACACCGCTCCCGCCTTGGAAACTCTAAGAGGAAGATTTCCAGCAAGCAGATAAGCTGGGTCACCAGTGCTCAAGTACAAGGCTGATTGATAATGGAAGAGCCAGCATTCCCCACAGTCCACGGTTTTTTCCGTCGACACGACCCATCGATCATCTTCAAGAGAATTGTAGGGGGTGCGAACCGACTCGTTCAGATAGTTCTCTGCAATCTCAATTGCGGCTGTTAGAGGAATTGCAGTCATTTCGCACCAATTGGTTTCACAGGCATGAACAACAACTTCGGAAAGACTGCTGGATTTGCAACAGTACCCGTTTGCCCATCGAGATATCTAATAGTGCCATTCTGATTGACAACATTAAATACATGCCCCACATCTGAGCCGGCAGGCGGAAAGCCGTACACAATCCCAGTCGCACCATTGCCTTGTTGAAGCAACGACTGCTCGATGCTGCTCGTCGTCGCCGGCGCAAACCTACTCCCAAACTGCTGCTGAAGAACAACGAGGCTCGTTGGACTACCGGGCAGCGCACTGGCTGGATTACCGCGCAAAGTAGCATCGGTCGCTATTGCGCAGTTGACACGTTGACACAGTTCATGTCGCCGCCGGTTGGAATGACATTCCTGATACTACCAGCCGCAGGCATCGCATCACCCGCAGTTGCACCGCCCGCGCTCGAACCGCCAAGCGCCGACAAAGCCCCAACCGTTCCCACCAGCGACACCAGGCTCCCGAAACCCGGATCGTCATACGGCAGCATCGCACTGCTCAGGAACGGCACATAGTCCGGGTAGCCCGGTAGCGCGCCGTTCACCGCGTTGGGGATTGACTGCACGATGCCCAGTGCCGTGTTCCACGCTGCGCGCCCGGTACCCGCGATCGCGCTTTTCAGCGTGCCGCAATCGTGGCCTGGCGCACACGTATTGTTGAGCGTCTCATTCTGGGCCGCTGTCACCGCGCCCTGCACGTTCTGGCCCAGCAGACCGGCAGCAGTGCCGCCCAGCAGGGTCGTAGCCGCCACGATTGCTGCAAGCTGCCCCTGATCGGTGACGCCCTGCCCGCCCGTGACTGCCGTGGCGATCGTATTCGCACTGAGCGCCGACACCGCCCCGCCAATCGCACCTCCCGCACATCCGGTTCCGTCGGCCGCGGATGCTGCACACCCCAACGCCGCCTATGACTTCTTTATATCAAGCCATTTGCAGAATGTTTTGTGCACGAACTCGTAAGCGTCCTCCAATGCGTCAAACTCGGCCAGTTCAGTAGGCTTGTCACGCTCGACATAGCACACTTTCCATTTGCCGCTTTCACTCACTACACATACGCAATCGCTGTGCCGAAGTCCGTCCAACGAGTAGCTGTTCGCGTGGACACCGATAGCTGCCAGCGCAGCCTCTAACTGATCTCGTGTCATTTTGCTTTCAAATATCCGTTATCCAAATACCATTGCACCGAATTGGGGAGTTGATATTGCGTCCCTGTCCCCGGTTGCCCAAACCAAGGCAAGACCTTGGCCTGCGTCACGCCAGGAATCGGTTGCGTTACCTCGTATTGGAAGTATGGCTTCGTGGTCAAATAGGACGCCGGCAACGCACGTTCGTCAAATGGAACTCCAGTGGGCGAAACAAAACTGCCGCCCGGGTAACCGTATCGATCAAGCTGCGTTCCTGTTTCAAGTGTCACATTGTAGGTCGGCGAGTAACCACCACTATTGGGGGGCCATATGCCCAATGCTTCTTGAAGTTGGCCCTCCGTTGCGACGAACTGACCAAAGTTCGAGCTAGCGTTACCTGCTTGGGTCGCCGCAATGTTACCGAGTACGCGAGACCCAGTCGTCGCCGAATTGTTTGTGGCTTCGGAAACAACGTCGACGGTCTTCGATGCTCCGAACCCGGCCGCACCTGCGGCGATGCCATCGGCTGCGACACCCAGAGAAGACAGATAGTAGGCTGTCTGTGTCGATCCCCCGGACAGATAGGCCGCTCCGCCCATGATTCCTGCGAGCGGACTTCCCAGCATATTGTCGAGTGTCGCTGCTGCCTGACTCGGCGCTGTGTATGTCGGCTGCGGTGCATCAGTCGCAACCGTAACACCGTCGACAACAGAAATGTTATTGCCTGCCAGAGAGGCGAGTGACTTCTGGTATGCACATGCCAGCGAGCCTGGCGACTGGCATGCCGTAGCCAACGCCCGGTCGTTTGCGCTTGACGTCTGCATCAACGTGGCCGCTGTCGCGCACGCAGCCGCATTTCCACTGTCGCATCCCGACATCGCGGACTGAAGCCGCTGCGCTTGCGACTGCTCTCCGACGAGCGTGACGTGGTTCAGCCAGTTATTCAGCGTCTCGTTTTGCGCGGCCGTCACCGCGCCCTGCACGTTGAAGCCCAATGCGCCCGCAACGCTGCCGCTCACCAGCGTTTCGATCGCCGTCAACGCGGCCGGCGGGATATTCCCGTTCGCATCGATAACCGGGTTCAGCCCGGCGGAGAGTGCACCGCCCGCGGCTCCGCCTGCACACCCTGTGCCCTCCGCCGCACTGGCCGCGCAGCCCAATGCCGCATGTGCCGCATAGTAAAGCGGGCTCGTGTTGCTGAACATGCCCGACGAGTCAGTGAAAGTGTCTCCAATCGCGTTTGCTCCGACCGCGGCAATATTCGTCACCAGGTCGTTCTTTAGCGCTTGGCCAAAGCTACCGCCGTAAATCGCAGTCGAGACACCTGCGCTAACAAGCGAGCGCTCCCCCACACTGAGCGCCGTCTGTCCCAAATTGGCGAGCGTGATGGATGAATCTGCGGCTACCACGCCGTTGCCGAGGTCGCTGAACCCACTAACGCTGTCCAGCCCCAGCCCGGAGTCAATACCAACTGTGAGTTCTTCAACCGCTACCGCTTTACCGACAGAACCCCAATCCACGGACCCGGTCGTGATTATCTGACCGGCGATGCTGCCGATAAGCGCACCGGCAAGCGGACCGAGATAGAACGACGCAACAATCTCAATCGCCGCGCTCAGCACCTGACCAAATGCGCCGAGGCCGCCCTCCTGGACAAACTGCGTATGCAGGTTGTCGCTCACTGCGACTTGCGAAAACGCGCTGCCGAGTTCTTGCTGAATCTGGCCGAGAATCATCTGCGTACCAGGCTGATCAACCGTCCCATCCGCATTGAGCTTCTGCAGCGCTCCACCAATCTGGCTTAGCGTCTCGACGTTCAGGTTCATGTTCGCCGCGCTCATGAAGCCGCCCGGCTGAACCGTCGTACCTGTCTCCTCGATATAGCCGCCCTTCACCTTCGCCCAGATCTGCCCGACGTCGACCTGGTTGGCCTGGTTGGTCAACGTATCGGTGTTGACCGTAAGCGTACCCGAAGCGCTAATGCTCCCTGTATTGAGAATGCTGCCACCGTCATCCTTGCCGAAATTCAGCGTGACGTCCTGGCCAGAGATATTGCCGCCCGCCGACATTGCATTGCTGCTGGTCGGCAGATAAACCTGCGGCATTAGCGCTGTGATCGTCGGACACGTATTCAACGCCGGGCCCGTCGCCGTACACGATGGATCCGGAACGGTTTGCTCCACATACCACAGCATCGGCTTGTCGAGCGCGTTGATCTGCGTCTGCGTCAGCGCCTCACCAAGTTGCACGTTGTTCGCCGTCGCGTAGTCGAGCGCGTTCTGATACAGGTAACTCTTCTCCTGCTCCGTCACCGAGGTATTGGTCTTGCTGTCATACGTCAGTCCATCGACAAAGCTCGCCTTGCCGGTTTGCTGCAACGCCGCCTGCTGCAAAACCAGGTCTTCCTCCTGCGGGTTGTAATAGAACAGCGTTGAGGTAGGCTGAAGGTTGGCCGGAAGCGCATTGATCAAATCCTGCGGACCGAGGTTGCCGAGCGTGGACGTACCCAGCGAGCCATCCACGTATGAAGCCTTCCCAGCCACTGCAGCCGGTAAGGCGCCGCCCACCTGACGCTGCATCGTGATGCTGATGCCAGGCATATTCACCGGGCTGAGCGAAATAACCTGCGACGGCCCATTGACACGCGGCGTATAGGTGTTGGCCGTCGTGATGCCATTGATCAGCTTCTGCCCGGTCAACGTAACCGACGTGCCGATCACGTTGCCGACATTCTGGATCTGTCCGCCCGACGTAATGGTCAGATTCGGCGCCTGAATCGTGGCCGCAATGTTGCCGACCGGCTGCGGCGGATCGATCGTGCCCCCCGTGTTCGTATAGGCACTGCCATAGAGCGCCGTGCACTCGGCCGGCGACCCGCACGCCCAGACGTCATGACGCTTGTCCGCGCTGAACATGCCGGTTTCCTGCACCCAGTGCGAGTGCCAGTACGCATTGAGCGTCTGTGCCTCATTCACCACCGGACCTGCCACCGTGATAGTCGCCGCAGTCCCCGCGCTAATCAGACTGCCAATGTTCGTCAGGCTGCCCGCATTGATCTGCAGGTTATTGCCCGCGCTGATCACCGAGGAACTGCCCGACTGCTGGTCGACATAACCTTCGCAGTAGCTCTCCTTGTAACCGCCCGCCGTCATACAGCCCGAATATTGTTCCTTCGAGCCATAGTCCTGATGAACCGGAACTGGCGGCGGCAACGTGTTGGTTATCGCGCCCGACACGTTGAGCGTGATATTGTTGCCCGCCACGATTTGGCCCGACGTGTTGGTCAGTGCTTGCGCAGGGGTTGTCGCACTGGCAGTCGTACCGACACCGCCAATCACGATGTCGTGACCAGCGAGAAGATTGCCATACGTATTGCTGACCTGGCCGGCGGCGATAACGAGGTCGTTGCCGGCGTATATCGTCGCGCTCTGCTGCGCGTAGCTGAAACTCGTCGTCGTCGGGTTGTCTCCCCGATAGCCCATTCCGGCGGCGCACTCGCTGGCCGACACGCCCGTCGCGCATCCGGGCGAACTGCTCGTCGACGTAATGCGCTCACCCTGGTTGCTGAATGACTGGGCGCCACTTGCGTTGAAATTGCGGCCCGCATAGATATTCCCGCTGTTGACGAGGTTGCCGCCCGACAGGTTCACATCCTGGCCGGCCACGATCAAGCCTTGCTGGCCAAACGTTGTGGTCGTAGTCGTGATGCTCGCAGGAACCGACGCGGTCGAATTGAACGTAGCCGTACTTTCGCCGCCCACGTATCCGCCAAGCTCGTAAGGGATCGGCGCGTTGTAAAGACCGACGCTCCCCAGCGCATGCAGTTGCGCCATGAAAGCGTTGAGTTGTGTCTGGTCGACCGTGTCCACCACCGTCGCCGTCACATCTCCAAGCGAACCGTTATTCAGCGACTGAAGGTTGAAGTTGACATTGCCGCCGGCAGAAATGATGCCATCGGCGTTCGACAGTGAACCTGCGGTCAGGGTGATGTTGCCCCCCGCCATGATGGTGCCCGGCGTGCCGGCGCCTGGAGCCGTGACAGTGCGATCGATACCCGGCAGAGCGATCGTCTGATATGAAACGCCGGCTTGCTGCAAATTGCTGCCGACCTGCGTCGGCTCCGTGAGTTGTGCGCCATACATGCCGGTCAAGGCAGCGTTGTGCGCCACGTCGAGCACGCCATTCGCCAGGTCGGGGCCCAGGTCGGACAAGGTCGCGTTGTAGGTATAGGTCGCGTCGTAATACGATCCGCCGTTGCCGCCCGTGAACCCATGAACCGTCTGCGTGCCGACCACTATCGAGCCATACAGTGACGGGTCGTCGGCGGCCGAAACCACTTGGGTAGACGATGTCAAACCGCCCTGAACACCATCGTTGACGACCGCGCCCGCATTGATGGTGAGGTTCCCCGCGGCCGAGATCGTGCCCGTCGTATTCTGCAGCGTGCCGCCCAGCGAAAACTGCATGTTGCCGTTGGACTGCGTCGTCGCGCCCTGGTTGTCGTAGTTGCCCCCGTTCACCGAAAGCAGGTTGCCCGCTTCCACAGTGCCACGGTTCGTAGCGTTGCCGTTGAGCGTCAGCGCGTCGCCCGCATGCATCACCGCGCCGACGGCGTTGTTCAAGGTGCCGTTGAACGTTACGTCGTTGCCGGCGATCTGACCGAAGTTCGTGAACGCGCCATTGGTCGTGATCGTCAACGGCGCCGTGCCGGTCATCGTGCCGTAGTTGTTGATCCCGTTCAGCCCCGTTAGCGTCACGCTTTGACCGCCATAACTCCACGTTCCGGTGTTATTGATGGACCCCGCGGTAATCGAGAGCTGACCGCCCTGGCTAATCGTTCCCTGCGATGGATCAAACGCCATATTCACGGCGCTGATGCCCATGTTGCGCTGCGCGAGAATCTGGCCACTGGCGTTGTAGAACGAACCGTCCCCGCCGTTGATCGTAAGCGAGACGTCGCCAGTCGTCGGGCCACCGGGTGCATTCGGATTTCCCGCGAAGATGAGCCCGTTCTGGTTATTCAACGTGCCCGTGTTGACCGACAGGCCGTTCAAGGCCATCAACGATCCGCCTGAGTTATTCAGGCTGCCTGCAACGGAGATATTCGTCGTCGAGCCATTCACTAGGCCCGCGTTGGTGAAGTTCGTTGCGTTGATCGTCGTTGTGGTCGTCGACGCCAGCGACGCGTTCGCCGCATTCGTCAGGCTCGGGGCGGACACGTACAACGCACCGCCGGACAACACCTGGCTCGCGTTGTAAAAGCCATTGCCGGAGGTCAGCGTCGCCCCGCCGACCACATCTATCGCGGCGCCGACCAATGAGAGCTGATTCGACGCAGAGGCCGCCAAGGTCCCGCCGACAAGCGCCGAACCCAAGCTCACATTCGTGCCACTGAACTGCATGTTGCCTGTCGACACCATCGACGTCTGGCTCGCATCGACCGTCCCCTGCGCGCTCACGTTCACATTCTTCGAGCCGCCTTGCGAGCCACTCAACGTGACATTGCCGCCGTTCAGCGTGAACTGCCCCGCCACCGTGCTAGTCCCGCTCAACGTGAGCGTCTGCCCGGCGCTCAGCGTCGTATCGCCGTTCGCCGAGACGCCCGCCACGTTAACATTGCCGTGCGTGCCCGCGACATTGACCGTGCCCATCGACGACACTGCGCCGATCACCGTCGCGTTATTGGCCGCCTGAATCGCCACGTTGCCGCCGGACTGCACGTTGCCGCTAAAGCCAACACTGCCGCCCGTGGAATTTGCCGTCACATTGCCCACGGCCGTCGTCGCGCCGAGCGACATATCACCAACCGAGGTCGCCGTGAATAGGCCCGCGCCCTGGATCTCCCCAAGCGTGACGGCGCCGCCCGCACCGACCGTGACGTCCTTGCCGAACGTCAGCGAGCCACTGCCGTTGACGGAGCCGCCTGCGTTGATGGTGGCGAGGCCGAGGCCGAGGAATGCGCCGGTCAACGTAGCATTGCCACCTGAACTGATCGTCGTGTCGCCGTTGACGAGTCCACCATTCAGCGCCAGCGCGCCTCCCGATGTTACCTTCAGGTTGCCTTGACTCGTCACCGCGCCGCCGACGCTCAAAATGCCGCCGCCCGCGCTCAACGTGACATCCGAATTCGCGCCGAGCATGCCGTTTGCCGCGAGATTGCGGCCCGCGGTCACCGTGAGCGCGCCGACAGCCGAAGCATTTCCGCCGATCGTCGCGTCGCGCACGGCCGTCACGCTGAGCGACGCGCCCGAGGCGAGCGTGCCGCCCACGCTCACATCGCCCGCGCCATCGTGTCCTTGCGCCTGCAACGCAATTGCGCCGCCGGCTTGCGCCATGCCCATTGACAGATCGTTGCCCGCTGTCGCACTCAAGGTGCCGTTGGTCGCGACGATGCCGCTCACACCGATGCTGCCGCCCGCGTTCAGCGTAGCCTGCTGGCCAAACGCGACGGAACCCGCGTTGATCGAACCGCCTGCCGTCAAGGTACCCACGTTCTGTGCGCCGATGCCACCGGTCAACGTCAGGTCGCCAGCCGATGTGAGTTGCGCATTGCCGCCCACCGTCGTCGCACCGGAGAAGGTCAGCGCCTGGCCAGCGTTCGCGTTCAGGTTGCCTTGCGTTATGACATTCGCAGCACTCGCGTTGCCATTGGTCGCCGTCAGCGTCAGATCGCCCGCGGCATTGACATCGGCGAGTGCGATGTTGCGCGCGGAGTCGATCGTCGTCGTTCCACCGGCATTGATCGCGCCGCCCACGGTGGCATCGCGCGTGGCCTGCAGCGTCAGCGTGCCGAGTGCCGTCGCCGTGCCGGCGAGCGTGACGTCACCGCCGTCTGCGTTGCCATTCGCGGTCACGGCGAGGTTGCCGGTCACCGCCTGCACGCTACCGAGGCCGGCGTTGTTGCCGCCCGTCACCGTGACGCTTGCGCCTTGCAGTGCGCCGGTCAATGCCAGGTCATGCGCCGCGTTCAGTGTTACTGCCTGAGCAAAGGCCGCCGTACCCGCGCCGTTGATATCGTGCGATGCCGTCAGCGTGCCGCCGAGCTGGCCGGCAAGCGCGCCGGTCAGTTGGATATCACGACCGGCCTGCACGGTCACGGCTTGGACCACGTTGATCTGGCCGCCGAACTGCGTATCGAGCCCGGATATCAGGTTCAGCGCGCCGGAGGTCGTCGTTGCACCGGTCAGCGCGATGCTGCCGGTCGCGGCCGTCGCAGTCAGATCGCCGGCCGTGGTTTGCAGCGTGCCGCTTGCCGTCACGTTGCGTTGCGCGGCCAGGGTCAGCGCGTCGCCGCTGGTTAGCGAACCGGTGAGCAGCACGTCGCGCGCGCCAGCCAGCGTGACGACGCCAGGCGCCGTTGCCGTGCCCGTGATGGCGGCATCGCCGCCGCCCGCATTGCCGTTCGCGATGAGCGTCAGCGTGGTCGCCGAATTGACGTCGTTCAGCGATGCGTTGTTGCCGCCCGTCGCATTGACGACATTCGCCTGCACCCCGCCGCTCAGCGCGATATCACGTTGCGCCGTGTAGTGCGCCGCTTGTGTAAACGCCTGCGTACCGGCACCGCCGATATCGCGCCCCGCCGCCACGACACCATTCGCCTGGCCGACCACCAAGCCATTCAGGAACGCATCGCGACCCGCATTCAACGTGACGTCGCCGACCGCGCTTGTGCTCGCGCCCAACGATAGATCGAGACCGGCCGTGATCGCCAGCGCGCCGCCGCTGTTGATACCGCCCGTCGCGTTCAGACTGCCCTGCCGCGCATTTAGCACTGCATCGCCAACCGACTCGACCGCGCCCGCAACGTTGATATCGTGTTGCGCGTTAATGCCAACGGTCGTGCCGCTGGCGATCTTGCCCGTCGCCGCCACTGTCACATCGTTCTGCGCCGTCGCCGTCACAGTACCTGCCGCGGCAACCGAACCGTTGACCGTGAGATTGCCCGAGCCATTAGCCGTATTCGTGCCGTTCGCGTTCAACGCAACGGTGCTGGCCGATTCGACGTTGTTGACGCTGATGTTGCCCGCCGCCGTCACCTGAACCGCCTGACCCTGGATCAGTCCACCTTGCGCCACATCGCGGCCCGCGTTCAGCGTAGTCGCCTGCGTGAAGGTCATCGTGCCCGCGCCGCTAATGTCACGACCCGCTGTGACAATGCCTTGTCCCTGTCCGGCAAGCATGCCGGTCACGTTGACGTCGCGCGTTGCGTTGAGCGTCGCGTCGAACGCAGCGGTGGTCGTGCCGCCGAAGTTGATGTCGGTGCCAGCCTGCACGTTGAACGCGCCGTTGCTCGCGATCGTGCCTGTCGAACCGACGCTACCGTTCTGCGCGGTCAGCGTGGTGTCGCCAGCCGATTGAATCGATCCGCTGATGCCGATGTTCTGACCGGCATTTAGCGTGACCGCCGCACCGCCCGTCACCGCACCGGTGATGTTCAGATCCTGAGTCGCCGAAAGCGCGAGGCTCGATGCCGCCTGCACGTCATGCAACGTCGCAGAGCCGCCCGCGTTCGTCTGCACGGTGCCGCCGCGCAGCGAACCCGTCAAGGTCGTGTCGCCACCGGAACTGACGTTCGCCGCGAGGCCGAACGCGCTGGTCGCCGAGCCCGCAATCGTGCCGCCAGCCGTCAACGTGCCGTTGCCCTGCGCGACGACCGAGCCGTTCATCGTCAGGCTCTGGCCCGCGTTGACAGTCAGATCGCCGAGCGCGGAAGTGCCTTGCGTACCGAGGTCGACCGATTGCGCTGCATTAATCAGCAAGTTGTCGCCGGACTGAATGTTGCCGGTACTCGTCAGCGAGCCCGCTGCGTTTGTCAGCGTGACGTTGCCGTTCGACGCGACGCTGCCGGCGATCGACGTGTTGCCGCCGCTCGTCACGTTCAGCGGGTTCGCGCTTTGCAGTGCGCCATTGATCGACGTGTCGCCGCTCGAAGTCAACGACGCCGTCGACAACGACGCCACCAGTCCGTTGACTGCCAGAGTGCCACCGTTCGCCACAACATGAAGCGCCGAGTTCGCCTGCACGTTGTTCAACGCCACACCATGACCTGCAGTCAACGCGACGCCCGCGCCTTGCAACGCGCCAGTCACCGACAAGTCGTTCGCGGCAGAGACGTTCGCATCATTGGCGAACCCACTGCTGCCGCCCGCGATCACGTCATGACCCGCGCTCAGCGTCGCCGCCCCCTGCCCCGCCAGCGTGCCACCGATGGTTAGGTCATGCCCCGCCGTCAGCGTCGTATCGCCGGTTACGCTCGTCGAACCGGTCAGCGCGACATCCTGCGCACCGCTAACGACGAGGTTCGCCGCGCCGTTCAATGTGCCGCTCGAATTCACGCTGCCATTCACCGCCGCGACCGACAGATCGCCAACCGCCTGCACGGTGCCCGCCGCGGCAACCGCAACATTGCGTTGCGCCGTTAGCGTGACCTGCGAGCCACCCGCCAGCGTGCCATTGACGATCACATCGCGTGCCGCCCGAACATTCGCCGCGCCAACCGAAGCAGCGTTGCCGTTGAACGTCACGTCACCGCCGCCGGCCGGATTGCTGGTGATCCCGTTCGCCGCCACGTTGAACGCACCGCCCGCCTGCACATCGGCAAGACTCGCGTTGTTGCCCGCCGTGACTTGCAGACCATTGGCGAGCAGCTTGCCGGTGAACGCGACGTCCTGTCCCGTCGTCAACGTACCGTTGTGGCCGAACGCCACCGACCCGCTGCCGGCGAGATTGTTCCGCGCACTGAACTCGCCATCCTGCTGGACGATGACTATGCCCGGAACGTCGAGGTCGCGCCCCGCGCTCACTTGCGCATCGGTGCCAACGAGCAGCGAACCCGCTACCGAGATATCGCGCACGACATTGGCAGCGAGCGTGGTGCCGCTTGCAAGCGATCCGCTCACCGAGAAGTCCTGGCCCGCCGTCACCACCACGCCTTTCTGCGCGGTGGCCTGCCCGACCACATTCGTGTCCTGACCCGACGTCAGCGCGAGGTTATTGCCGCTCCTGACGGTTCCGTTGGTCGTCACGCTGCCTTGCGTCGCGGTCAAGGCGAGATCGCTCGACGTTTGCAGCGCGCCGTTCACGTTGACGTTGCGCTGCGCTGCCGCCTGCAACGTACTGCCGTTGGTCTGCCCGTTGACGTTGATGTCACGCGCGGCCTGCAAGCTCGTCGCGCCGCTCATGACGGAGGTGCCGTTCAGGTTGATGTCGCCTGTGCCGCCGTTGCCTCGAGCGCTCACCGCGAGCGCGCCGCCGGTTTGCACGTCGCCAAGCGTGACGTTCGCGCCGCCCGTAACCGCCGTATCGCCGTCCGATTGCGCATTCGCCACGTTGACGTTGCCGCCGGCCGTGACGGCGAGCTTCCCGCCGGTCTGAATCGTGCCGGTCGACGTGACGTCGCCATTCGCGTTGATCGAGTAACCGCTGATGCCGACGTGCGCGCCGGTCATCGACAGGTTGCCGCTCGCCTGCAGCGTGGCTTGTTGTTGCGCGACCGAGCCGTTCACCGTCAAGTCGCCGTTCGACGACAGCAGCAGATCGCCGGTATTCGCCGCCATCTGCGCATCGGTGCGCACGCCCATGCCGGCCGCGGTGCCGATCACCTGGATCTGGCCGGCGGTCATCGCGCCAAACACCGTGGCGTCGATGGCGAGACCGTTATTGGCGTGGCCGTTGGCGCTATTGATCGCGTTGGCGGAGTTATCCGAACCGTTCGCGGACGTCGCATACGTGGTGCCGTTACTGCTCACCGCCGACGGCAGCACGAACTGTCGCCCGGCAATCGCATTGATCCGCGAGCCGGCATACAGAGGTGCATTGATGCCGATGGTTTCGCCGATCAGGTCGATCGTGCCGACCGTGCCTTCAATACCGGCACCCGGGCCGTTTACGCCCGCGTTGCCTTCGACCTGAATATGGCCACCGGTTACGCTATAACCGATCGCCTGCGCGCTATTAAAATCGGTAACCGTGCCTTTGAGGTCGCTCAAAAATTGGGGCGTGCCGGTCGTCAAGGTGACGCCGATCGTATTCGTGAATCCGGTGCCGTTGGTCGTGATGCCGTTGGGATTCGCAATAATGACGGTTGCAGGCGCACCGAACACTTCGAGTGGCCCGTTGAGCAAGCTCGCGTACGCAGCGCCCGTCGACGTCACCTGATTGACAATCACGCTCGCTGTACGGCCCACGAGATTTGGATTCGCCTGCAGATCGCCACCTGTGAGCGAGGTGCCACCCATCAGGCTGTTATTCAGAATCAGACCGACCGGATCGATGTTGAAACGCTGGTACTTGTTAAGCGAAATCCCTGTCGCATTTGGTGCGGTGATGTTCACGACAGGCACGCCGCCGCCCGCGCCGGTGGTCTGCGTGATCTTAGGTTGAAACGTGATCGGCGCACTCGGATCGACAATTGGCGCGGCCTGCGCCATTTGCATCGCAAAACGGATACGCACCGCGCTCAGGTCGATGATGCGTTGCCACGCCTCGTCATCCAGACGATGGCTGCCGGAAGCCAGCACTCCTGCAGCGTCGCGACTTTGCTCGAACGTGATCGAGAGCGGTCCGGCGAACAGCGTCAATGCGACGAACGCCGACACCGCGCGCTGCCATACGCGAAACGCACGCGCAGGCATCGGCACCGCCCGGCACAGCCGCGCGGAGCGCATGCCGCGGGCGTGCCGCTCGTCGTGTGCCTGACGGTTTTGTTCGAGTTGTCGTAAAGCGTTGCGTGTGGACACGTTCATGGTGCGCTCGTCTTTTTTTTGGTTCTTGTACTTCCGGCACTTCTTCTTCGCCGTTCCGGGCGACCAACCCGAAACGGCGTTGCAGCGGTTTCATCCCGTCCGCTGCGCGCTCTGCAAAAGCGAGGTTTTTTATTGCTGCTGAATGCGGGCGTTTTTCATCAGATCGACCACGACCTGTGCCGTGGCTTTCTCCAGCGCGACCTGTTCGAACTGCTTACGCAACGTATCTTTGATCTGGTCGTATTGGGGAATCTGCGTCGGACGCTTTTCGTCGACCCGCAGAATCCAGTACGCGTCGCCGGTTTGCACCGGCGTGCTTGAAACGCCGCCTTGCGGCAACTTGACGAGCGCTTCGGCGAGCGGCTGCGGCCAGTTCTGTGTGTTACCCGGCTGAATTGGCGTCTTGAACGAAATCCAGTTCATTGCGCCGCCTTGTGCCGCGCCCGGGCCCTGGCTGTACTGCTTCGCGAGTTGCGCGAAGTCGGTGCCCTTCTTCAGTTGCGCTAGCACCGTTTGAGCGGTGTCGGCATCTTTCACGGCGATTGCGCTCGGCTTGTATTCGTTGTCACCGAGGGTCGCGACGATCGCGTCGTATTTCGCCTTCACATCGGCATCGGTGACGGGTGTGGGCTTGACCTCATCGCGCAGATACGCAGCGATCATCGCGGCGGTCTTCGCCTGCTCGACGGCGGCCACGACTTGCGGACGCGATTCGTAATGCTGCTTCTCAGCAGCCTGGCGGAACAGTTCACGCGCGATCAGCTGGTTCCTGACTGCCGCGCGCAACGCGGGCGTATCCGGCACGTTCAACGCACGCACGGCCTGGTCGAGTTGGTCCTGCGTAATCACGACGTTGTTGACGCGTGCCACGCCGTTGGCGGGCAACGGACCACCGATGGCATCTGCGGCTTTGTCGGCCGGGGCTTTTGCCTTGGGCCTGTTGGCAGCATGCGCCGCGGGCGGCAAACCGGCTGCAAGACCGATCGTGGCGATCAGCATGGCGTTGCGAATCCTGACTGCGATCGGACGATGTTTCATGTGAACCTCTTTAGAGTGACCAGTTGAGTGTGGCGAGCAGCACGGTGGCTTTTTTCCCCAGCGCCGCGGGTTGGAGCAAGGCCTGACCAAGCAGCACCTCGCTAGTGACGGTTTGTGTTTTGTAGCGCCATTGCGCGCGTGCGCCGATGCCGGTGCCCATGAGCGTCGGCCAGCCGCCCTGCGCGACCAGATGCGATTTGCCGCCGTCGAGAAAGACGTACGGTTCGAGATGCGCGTCGTGCCAGACCGGCACGTTTTGCCACGCGGCCTCGTTGCGCAGATAGAAGCCGCTGTCGCCGGCAATGCCGCCTTCGGTAAAGCCGCGCACGGAACCCATGCCGCCGAGGAAGATCTGCTCGTTGCCGAACATCGCGACATGGCTGTACTGGCCACGCAACATGCCGCGATAGGTCCATTGCATACTAGCCAACGTCCCGAGCGCGACCTGCAGCGTAGCGGTCGCGTCCACTTTGGTGAACTGGCTGTGCGCATCGACTTCGTCGATATCGGGGGCGTCATGGCTCGCGGAGAGCCACGGCAAGCCTTGCGACACACCGATGTCCCACGTCGCGGCCGCGGCCTGATCTTGCGCGACGAAGCGGCGTAAGCCGTTCAAGCCGATACGTAACACCGTGAGGTCCTGCGGCGCCAGGTCGATGCCATTCAGGCTGCGTTCCGTGCGCATTTTGGTGAGCGTCACGTCGACGCTGCTTCGGCCGGCGCGCGAGCGCGTCAGCACATCGTTCCAGCCGAGAATCTGGCTGAATGTGCGGCCCTGGAGCAGCGCCACATCACTGATGGTCTGCTGGTATTCGGAGAGCGACGTCGTGTAGCTAAAGGTCTGATAGCCGTACGGCGCCGCCGCGGAAAACACCACGGCGTTGCTGTCCTGCGTGCCGACGTAGTTGAACGACAACGACTCCTGCAAACCAATTACGTTGTCCGCTTCGACACCGGCGCGGTAGCGCAGCGTGCCGGTTTGCGAGCTGCCGTAGTTGTCGATGCCGATGTCATAGAAAACGCGGTCGCCGTAGTGGTTCGTGATCGCCACCACCGAATCGCCCGGCGTCGCGCCTGGCATGATCTGGATCTCGGCCTGATTGCGGCGCAACCGGTTGATCTGGTCGACGCCCTGTTCGAGATCGGGCAAGCGCAGCACATCGCCCGTACTATCGCCGAAGGCCCATACGGTGCCCGCATCCGTTAGCAGCCCGCCGCCGTGTGTCGTGTACCACGGCTCGTTCGGATCGCGTGGACGCAGCGGTTTTCCGTTCAGCGTGAAGGCCGACACTTTGCCGTCGACGATGTTGATTCTCAGCGTACCGGAGGCGAGATTCTGCGCGCCGAGATATGCACGCGTCGTAATGTAGCCTCGTGCGATGAACGCCTCGGTCACGCGGCGCAACAGCAGGTTGATGCGGTTGCGGCCGAGCTGCTTGCCGATGAACGGCGCGGCGATCCGGTCGAGTTCGCTCGCGCCAAGCACGGTGTCACCGATGAAATCAATGTGGTCGATCTTGAACAGCGGCTCGACGTCGGGCAGCGTTTCGACATCCGCCCCTTCGGGCAGATTGACTACTGTCGGCTGGGGCACTTCGATCTGTGGAGGCGGCTGCTGGATTTCGTTGCGCCGCTGGCGGTCGCGTTGCTCTTGCAGCAACCGTTGCGCCGGGTCCTGTTCGGCCCGGAACGGCACGCCGCCCAATGCCGCCGCATTCGGCATACTCGGCGGCGCTTGCGCGAATCCCCGCGCCGCCGCTGCACCGGCGAGTATCGCCAGCGTGCAACGTCCAAGCCGTGGCTTGTGGCGCTTCACAGCGTGCGGAGTGGTCCGGCTTGTTGCCCAACTCGTGACCATGTCTGAGGCCCACTTCATAGACCGAACCACGACACGAGCCCAAGATGGTTGTGATTGCCGATCGTGACCGGGGCGCGATACGGCACGCGAATGGTATTCACACCGCCCGCGGCGTTGACGCCGCCAGGCGCGCTGAACGAGCCACCTTCAATATCCGCCTCACCGGTTAGCTCAACCTGGCCAGAGCCGCCACTGAACAAACCACCCGTATCAGCCGCGAAGATCGCCGACCACGAGTTGCCGAACCAGGCCTTGAGATCATGCGTACGATTGATCGCGGTGTAGCCGAGTACAGCTTGTGCGAGGGTTTTAGGCGCGTCGAGTTTGAGCGTGCCTTCCGCCGACACCAGACCACCGGTGTTGGTGATCTGCGTGCCGGCTTTCAGCGCGATGTCATTGTTCGCCTGGATCACGCCGCCGTAGCCCTGCACATTGCTCGACGAACTCGAACTGCAGAAGAAGAAGCATGTTTGATGAAACGACGCCTGCCCGGTGAAGATCGCCTGCGTCAGTAACTGGTCACGTGCGGTGATCGAAATGGAGCCGCCAGCGGTCGGATTCTGCGGGTCGATTTGCGCGAGAATCGTGCCGCCGATGTTGTGCACGTTCTGCGCGGCAATGGTCACGTTGCCGGCGTTCGCGCTCAGGTAAGAGAGTTTGTCCGGATCGGCGAGCGCGCCGTAGTCGACGTTGAAACCGTCGTCACGGTGTTCGACGAAAATCAGGCGCCAGCTGCGGTCCGAGTAGCTGACCGGTGCGCCGCCGTTCACACCGCTCGAATGATCGACGATGTTGTCGACATCGCCGCCCGCACTGATCGTCAGATTCTGGTTCGACAAAATGCGCGCGTTCTGATTCGTCACGGAGCCACCGGCCGTCACGGACACATCGCCGCCCCTCCCGAATATCACGGCGAGGGAACTGTCGGGCGTCGACCGGTTCAGCACGTTGCCTGCCGCCTTCAGCGTGACTGCGCCGAGCGATGCGCTGTCCTGAGCGTTCTTCTGCTGGCCTTGTATCAGCGAACCGACGCTGGTGATGTCGCCCGTGCTGGTCAGCACGACACCGCTGGTGGTCGAACCAATAACCGATTGCCCGGCGACGTCCTGCGCCAACGCGATGCCCGCGCCGCTCACGTCGATGCCAGCATTCGCGAGCACGCTGCTGCCCGTGAGGCTCACGGCGCCAGTGGTGGTCAATGTCGCCGAGCCACCCTTCGCCGTCAGCGTCGTATCCGACAGCGTGATGCCGTCCTGCGCCTGCAGATCGAGGTTGTTCGCCGCCGTGAGAGAAGTGTTCAGGAACTGCACCGAGCCGTTCGACGCCAGCGTGAAATCGCCGAGGGTCGCGTTCATTGGCCCCGCGCTGCGCACGCCTGGGCCCTTGTCGGTGACGATCAGCTGCACACGGCCACTCGACAGGCTGCCCGCAGCGGTGATGTCGATCGCGAATGAACTGGCCGTGGCCGCGCTGATGGTCGGACTCAGCGTAAGCCACTCGTTAGAGTTATCGTTGGGCGAAACTGCCGTGTTCAAGGAGACATGGCTGTTGCCTGCCACGGCACGCACGTACGCGGTCGGCGACGAGAAGCTGTTGCTGAGCGCCCCGATGATCTGCACGTTCTTTGCGATCAGATCGAGCCCAATCAGTGCACTCGCCAGTCCCTGCGGACCGACGACGATGGTCCCGGTGTTCGTGTCGAGCAAGATGTCCCGCTCCGGAGGCCCCGCGACCGGAATGGTGTCCTTGAAACTGACCTGTCCAGTGGTGAGCGCAACGCGCCCCGTGTTGACGAAAGACCCGCCATTAACCGTAATGCCGTTCGGATTCGCCAATATCACGTTGGCACGCGAACCAAGCACATCGATTTGACCGCTGATTATGCTGGGATTGGTACTTGTTACCTGATTGACAATCGTTCTGGCATTAATACCCACGTTATTAAGCGTGGCGCCTGCCGCGTCTACGCTGAAATTCGTGTAGGTATTATTTGAAACGCCCGCGAACGCCGGCGCGATATTGACAGTTTGATGGCCATTTGCACTGGTTGAAACGGTGGTTGTAGTTCCGCCATCAACCGATATGCCAACTGCATAAGAACTGTAGGGGACGGCAGTGAGCGCGGCGACAATCAACCTGACTTGCAATCCATATCGACGCGAGCCCCCGTGGCCCGCGCTGCTACTTCGTACGCTGGTCAACATTTTTCTGTTCACGCAACCGGTCGTTGCGGGTTCTCTTTGGTCAATCGGCTACTACGCGCGGTCGTTGCAGTCGCGCTTTTGTGTGACGAATAACGGCAAGAACCGGGTTTTACTTTAGGAATGTCTGGAAAGTTTTATATTACGTTTCGCCTTCATTTACGCACCTATCGTGGGCTCGTAGCAATCGACCAACTGGCCAAGCGCCTTCGATCACGGCGTCATCGGAAGAAAAGCGCAGCGCCGGCGTCGGCCGCGCGCTTCTTCGATGCCGCGGAATTTCGTAGTGAGCAAGTTAAGCCGCAAGTCTGCGCGACGCCCCCAGCGAACCCGAAGGCCGAAAGCCGGCGCTTCAAACACGCGAGCCGGTCGGGTTGAACATGCCCCCAAATTTTGGACAAACGAAGATGCGCCCTGTGCTCCGCGGTGCACATAATCTGCGCGTCATTGTCGTTCTATCAGAATCACCTCCTTCGATAGCAAAGCTCGCGAAAAATTGTGCGTGGCAGACCGAGTTTCGAGATTCCCGCACACTTTGGTGTTCCCGAAACGCAATTTTTGCCTTCCCGCAGACCTTGTTGTGCCCCGATAGGTCTGTGCGCGCGCAGATAAAAAATGATTTGACAGACTATCGTAAGATATATATCTTACGATGCATCTTACGACATTCATGGGAGGCATCCCAGATGCGTCATCCTCATCGTTTTTCCGGTCCGCGCGATGCGCAGAACCGTTGTCACGCGGGCTTCGGCCATCCGCCGCTGCATGCGGGCGACGTCGCCGGCCGCGGCGCTTCCCTCGACCCTCGGCACCGCTTCCTGTTCCACGTTTTGCTTCACGGCTTCGGCCATCATCACGAGCAACGCTTCGGCGGCCGCGGCTCGCGCTTCGGCGGTCATGGCGGCCCCGGCGGCATGGGCGGATACGGTGGTTTCGGCGGCGGCTCGGGCGGCTTCGGCGGCGACGGCGATGGCTTCCCGCGTGGCCGCAAATTCAGCTCCGACGATCTGCAACTGCTGCTGCTATCGCTGATCGACACGCAGCCGAGTCACGGCTACGAACTGATCAAGGCGCTCGAAACCCGCTCGAACGGTTTCTACAGCCCGAGCCCCGGCATGGTCTATCCGGCACTGACCTATCTCGAAGAGCTCGGCTACGTCACCGTGCAGCTCGAAGGCAACCGCAAGCGCTATGAGCTGGCCGATGCGGGCCGCGAATATCTGGCCGCGAACCGCGAGCGCGTCGAACTGATGTTCGCGCGGCTCTCGCATATCGCCCGCAAGATGGATTCGGTGCGCCGCGCGTTGGCCGGCGAAGAGCCGGCCGACGTCAGCGAAGGCGGCTGGGTGCCGGAGCTGAACGAAGCGCGCCGCACGCTGAAGAACGCGCTGCTGCGCCGCGACAACGCGCCGGCCGACGAGCAGCGCCGCATCGCCGCGATCCTGATGCGCGCGGCCAGGGAAATCGAAGGCGGCGGCAACGGCAACAAAGCGAAGACCGGCAACGACAGCGAGCCGACCGTCTGACAACGCGCGCTCGTCCACGAGACAACCCGCGCGTCCTCCCAAACCGAACAGGAGCACCACGCTCATGCAAGAACAACTCACTCGCCCCGACCTCGCCGTGCATCGCGTGCGGCATCCGTTGAAGTTTCGTCTGCTGCAGGTCAAACAGGTGCGCGCGCTGACGCCGCACCTGATTCGCGTGACCTTGACCGGCGACGATCTGCACGACTTCGTGTCAGCGTCGTTCGACGACCACATCAAGGTGTTTTTCCCCGAACCCGGCGCCGACAAACCGACGCTGCCGCAAGCCGGCCCCGACGGCCCGGTGTTCCCCGAAGGCAAGCGGCCGACCGCGCGCGATTTCACGCCGCGCCGTTTCGATCGCGACGCCCGCGAGCTCGACATCGAGTTCGCGCTGCACGACGCAGGCCCCGCGGCGATATGGGCCGCGCAGGCGCAGGTAGGCCAGTATCTGGGCGTCGGCGGCCCGCGCGGCTCGCTGGTGATTCCGACCGGCTTCGGCTGGCATCTGCTGATCGGCGACGACACCGCGCTGCCCGCGATCGCACGACGTCTCGAAGAGTTGCCGGCCGGCACGCGCGTCGCCGCGGTAATCGAGGTCGCCGATCCGTCCGCGCGCATCGAGTTCACGACTGAAGCCGAGCTGCACCTCGTCTGGTGCTATCGCAGCGAAGCCGACACGCAGACCGGCACGCGCGGCGAAGCGCTGTTGCACGCGGTGCGCGATACCTGGCTGCCGGAGAACGGCGAAGGCTACGTGTGGGCCGCCGGCGAGGCGGCGGCGATCCGCGCGGTGCGTCAGCATCTGTGCGGCGAGCGCGGCGTCGACAAAGCGCGGATTCGCGCGGCCAGCTACTGGAAACAGGGTGCGGTCGCGGTCCACGAAACGATCGACGACTGAGCTCCTGCTCGCGTCGCGCGCGGCATCAGCGGCGTACTTCGAACAACAACAAAGGGAAATCAACCGATGTACTCAATCACTGCACGGCACGAACGCCATTTGCTGTGGGTGCTCGCGCTCACGCAGTTCACCATCATCATGGACTTCATGGTGATGATGCCGCTCGGCCCGCAGATCATGAGCGCGTTCCAGATCGCGCCGGCCGCGTTCGCGACGGCGGTGTCCGCGTATTCGTGGTGCTCGGGGCTGTCGGGTCTGTTCGCGGCGACCTATATCGACCGCTTCGACCGCCGCCGTCTGCTGCTCGCCATCTACGCGCTGTTCGTGCTGTCGAACCTTGCGTGCGCGCTCGCTTCGAGTTTCGCGCTGCTGCTCGCCGCGCGCGCATTCGCCGGCATCACGGGCGGCGTGCTCGGCTCCGTGATCATGGCGATCGTCGGCGACGTGATCCCGCTGCAACGGCGCGGCGCCGCGACCGGCACGATCATGACCGCGTTCTCGCTCGCGGCGATCGCCGGCGTGCCGGCCGGCGTGATGCTCGGCGCGCAGTTCGGCTGGGCCGCGCCGTTCTTCCTGCTGGTCGCGTTGTCGCTGCTGGTGTGGTTCGCGGCCTCGCGGCAGGTGCCGTCGCTGGCCGCGCATTTGAGCCGCAGACAGCCGCCGCTCGCGGAAGTGCTGCCCGAGCTGTGGAGGCTCCTGAGCAACCCGCGGCATCTGAATGCGTTCGCGCTGACGTTCGTGATGATGATTGCGCACATGCTGGTGATTCCGTTCATCTCGCCGATGCTGGTCGCCAATCACCGGGTCGCGCCGCGTCAGCTGTCGTGGCTGTATATGGGCGGCGGTGCGGCGACCTTCTTCACGTCGCGGCTCGTCGGCAGGCTCGCCGACCGCTTCGGCACGCAGCGCGTGTTCCGCTGCGCGGCGCTGCTGTCGTTCGTGCCGGTGCTGTTCGTCACGCATCTGCCGGACCTGCCGTTCTATGCGCTCCTGCTGTTCTTCCCGTGCTTCCTCGTGGTGATGAACGGCCGCATGGTGCCGATGCAGGCGCTGCTGACCACGGTCCCCGAGCCCGCCCGACGCGGTGCGTTCCTGAGCGCGAACAGCGCGCTGCAGGCGCTCGGCACGGGCACCGGCGCGTGGCTCGGTGGCCTGATGCTGAGCACGTCGGCCGATGGCCGCATCGCCGGGTATGGAACCGTCGGCTGGACCGCGGTGGCGGTCGCGTGTGCGGCGGTGTTGTGGGTCTCGCGTGTGAAGGCCGCGCCGCGCGAAGCGGGGCCGGCCAGCGACGCTGGCGCGACGATGCCTCGCGCCGCTGGCCTCGAAGCGCGCATCGCCGGAGAAGGTTGACGATGCAAGGCCGCGCGCTACGTCTCGTCGTCGGTGCTGCCGGTCAGCGCGCGCCGCGCGGCCTCGCCCTGCTCGTGCGACGTCGCGTAAAACACGCGCGCCCGGCCAATCACGATTTTTAGCGTCGCGATCACGGGCACCGCGAGAAAGATCCCGGCGACGCCGCCGAGTTGGTCGCCCGCGAGCAGTCCGACGATCACCAGAAACGGACTGACCTCGACGCCTTCGCTCATCAGATACGGATTGAGCACGTAGTCCTGGAACAGCCGGTACAGGCCGATGAAAATCACCAGCCACAAGAGGTGCGGATAGCCGCTGAACACCGCGACCACCAGCGTGATCGCGACTGCCGCCAGCGGCCCCGCGAACGGCACGAATTCGAGCAGCCCCGCGCTGACCGCGAGCAGAAACGCATACGGCACGCCAAGCAGCGAGAACGCGATGCCGTAGCAAAACAGCGTGGCGAGCGACAGGAACAGCAGCGCGCGCACGTACTTCGACAGCAGCACGTTCACATCGTCGACGATCTCGTTCCACAGCACGCGATGCCGCCGGTTCAGCAACGCGAGAAACGCGTCGCGCATCCGTTCGCCGTCCTTGATCAACAGGAAGCTCAGGATCGGTATCAGCACCAGATAGATCAGGTTGCTCGCCGCATGCACGACCCCGAGCCCGAGGCTGCGCGCCAACGGCACGGCCTTGTCGGAGCCGGTCTCGATCTGGCTGCGCAGGAAATCGACGATCCGCTCGCGCAGCGGTTCGAGAAAATGCGGCAACGGCAAACGGTTCGGCACGTCGGTACGTAGCAGCCCGGGCAATTGCGAAAAGAGGCGCGTCGCCTGATCCTGCAATTCCACGCCGAACACCGAGCCGACCACCGCGAGCAGCGCAACCACGACGACGAACACGACCGCGATCGACATCACGCGCGGCACGCGGCGCGGCCTCACGCGTTCGACCAGCGCGACCATCGGGTAGATCAGATAGCTGAAGAACACCGCGAACACGATGACGAGCACCGTCGTCGACGCGACATAGATGACGAAAAACAGCAGCGCGAGCAGAGACGCGGTCCAGACCTTCCTGGCCGCGCCGACGTCGAATCCCAGCATGAAGCGTCCTCGAATGAGCGATGCGGTACCGACGCAAGGAATGCGCCGGCCGACTCTGGACCGTAACAGAAATTTACACGATACGTGTGTCGAATACCGCGCCGCGAGGGCGCGACGCGACGAGCACCGACGGCGTGCGAGGCGCTACGCACGTGGTGCGTCAGTGCACGAATCGCGTGCCTGACTTTGATGCGCCCGAAACCGGGCAGTCCGGATAGGTAACGCTGGGGTACGCGAAACCGCGACGCGCTAGCTCTTCACGCGCTCACGTTCCTCCTGGGCTTCTTCGGCGATCCTCGCCTGGATTCTGCCGGCGATCTTCTCGGCCGCTCCTTCGGCCTGCTTCGCGCGATTGCCGGTGACCTTGCCAATCGCTTCCTTGACGGAGCCCTTGAGCTCCTTCGCTGTACCTTCTTCTCGATTCCTGTCCATGGTGCCTTCCTGCTAGGTTTGACTGTGGAGTTGCCTCTGGCGTTGCAACGAAACAGCCAACGTACGGCGCGACGCGCCTCGTGATGGCGCGGATCCCTTCTGACGAAACGATCCGCGTCGGAGCAACCTGAAAATTCCTAGCATGCGACGTTCCCGATACTCATGCGCCGCGCTTCGTCACTTGACCGTGACGGTGCCCTTCGCGGCGTCGCTGGCGGCATCCTTGCCTTGAGCCGGTTCAGGATGATCGCCTTTCGGGCCGTGAAAGATATGCTGGAATAGTTCCTTGTTCTTTGCGCCATTCAAAAGGTTCCGCAGCGCGGCATCGTCATCCGCGGGCTTGAACGAAAGCACTCGCTTGCGGTAGCGCTCCCTGCGTTCGTCGAGCATGTAGCTCGCCGGTAACGGCAGTTCCCGGCTGCCCACATCGAGATCGATGCCCTCGAAGGTCAGCAGCCCCGCATCGTGATTGATGAAGCACGCGGGAGGCTTGGTCCGGTCGATCACATAGACGCACTGCTTCTGCAGATTGCCGGCCTCCGGCAGCTTGCCACGGAAGATCTTGTCCCGCAGAAAAGTGCACATTTCTTCCCAGCACTCCGCGGTGGATTTTCCCTTCGCGCAAGACCGCAAGATTTCGGCTTTCAGAATGTCCTCTGGCACGGCATAGTAAATCGGATAACCGGCCCTCAGGTAAAGTTGTAGTTGAAACACTTCGTAACAGCGCCCCAACGCATGGATCGACGGTACGAGCAAAGACCTTTCATCCGACTCGTCACCTTCGCTGGGTCCGATCGCCGTCTGGCTGCGAATCGACGGATGGTCCGGCAGCCCTGAATTCTCCGGTTCCGGTTGTCCGCCGCCCCGCAGGATCAGATCGCGAAACAGGATCATCGGCAGGAACGAATGGACGATCAGATCCGTCGACGCCCGGCGTTTGGCGCGCTCGTTCGCATCGGCTTGCGCCGGCAACGAGGGATGCCACTTGCGCGACGAGCGCACGATATCGCCGATCGCCTTCGCCACGCAGATGCCGTTCGGCAGTCCGCCGCCCTCTTCGTCGGCCCAAGTCTGCACCAGATCCCACGGCTCGCCGATCGGCACGCCGAGGAAGTAGAGACCCAGCGACACCGCGGTCAGCAACTCGACATAGAACTGATTCGCCTGATAAGGCGCTGCCGGAATGCCCCGCATCAACTGCGGGTCGGCGAGCAGCTTCTTGCCCGAACCGACCTTGCACAGCGCGCTGGCGCAGGCCTTGAGCCGGTCGACGAGAGCGCGCACGTCGCGATCGGCAAGCGGCGACTGCCCGCCGACCAGATGATGCCTGACCGTCAATGAAATCGGCGTCGTGAAATTCGAGCGGTCCGTGGTTTTTGTCGGCACCACGATGGACATCACCAGGCCGCTGATGATCTCCAGGTCGGCCAGCATCGCATCGATGGAAGTACTCATCATTCGACCTCCGCTGCGATCTCTTTGATCGACGGATCGTGTTGGCCGTCGATCGTCGCCGTCTGCGTCGGCTCGGACGCGGCGATGATCGCCACGGCATACCGGATCAAGCCCTTGCAGCGTGCCGCCAATACTTTCTTGCGAATGCCCGACGGCGCGTCGCCTTCGTTCGCCCACTCCTTGAATCCGAGTCTGTCGAGTATGTGATCCTCGTTCTGTCCGAAGGTGGCGGCGCCGTCCGCTGGTATGGCCTGATGGGCGTCGGTCAGGCAGGTGCAGATGTACTCCTCGGCGGTCGGGCCACGCGCGGCCAGCGTTTGAATTTCCCGCTTGGCCCAGCGTGCGAGCGAGACCGAGATCTCATCCATGTCATGCGTCAGGTTGCGCACCTTGACGTCCCTGCCGCGATCGTCGCCGAGAATCTGATAGACGGTCCGGTCGACCACATGCAGCCACAGCGAGGTCTGCGCAATGCGGATCTTGTGTTCGCACACGAACTCTTTCGAGTCGCCCTCGAGCGCGCGCCGAACGTGCCACAACAGGACGTAATGCCATACGAGGCCGATGAACTTGCCGAAGAAGAGTGCCTTGTCCTGCATCGATTCGTCGTGGAACTCGGGATATTCGAGCGGCGTCACCAGCGTCATCTTCGTGCGCGCGCCTTCCTTCAAGGTCCGATACAGCGTCGCCGCAGGGCTGTTGCAATACTCGTCCCACGACTCGCGCGCCCACCATTGCTTGTCGATATCGAAGAAACGATAGATCGAGAAAATGCCTTTCTCCGACTCGTGAACGTTCGCCGCGCCGCCTTGGGCCTGATGCGCCCCACCCGGCTGCGAACGCTTTCTCTCATCCGCGCGGGACTGGTCGCGGTTTGGGTCGCGATAAGCGTCGTAAATCACGCGAAGACCGTAGCGGGTTCCCATCGCGTTATCGATACTGGCCACCTTGTCGCTGAGTTCCTTGCGGATGGTCTCGAGCACCGCTTCCTGCTCATCGACGAGCTTGCGCTGCTGCTCGAGCGCGGAATAGTGTTCGGCGGCCACGTAGATCGCGGCGAGCGCCAACGCGAGTACGACCGCATCGGTATAGCCCTCCCATATTTCTCCGCCGAACAGCAATACCGCGGGGAAATAGCAGAACACGGGAATCCACCAGCGCGACACGAACCACTTTCGCAGCCTGCCGATTCCCCCCTTCGAACGGGAGATGCTTGCGGGCGCGGGTTCCCCTTCCTCTTGCGCGATGCGTTTGCGCTCTTCGAATTCACGCTCCGCGATCGTCCGAGCCCGCTCTTCCTCGCCACGGCAAATGTGCACGTAGAAAACCAGCAACGTGAAGGCCGTGACCAGCAATGCGAGCAGCCAGCTCTCGCCTATGCTGGTGGCGCGCTCCGCGTCGCTGACTTCCTTCATCACCGCGACGACCTTGTTAAAGCACTCGATGCCGGGAGGAAAGCAATTCGCACCCGGCACGCGATGCGAAAAGGTGAGTACCCAGTAGACGACGCTGCCCGCCGCCACCACCACGCCGCCTAGCGCAGTGAGGACGAGCTTTGTTGCACCGGGGCCCTGCTCGACGCGGGAATCGGGTTTGTCGCCGAAGCTTTTGGAGCGGCGATTCTCATCTGACGGCTTTTCCATACGCATTGCCTCCTGATCCGATCAAGAGCACGAGAATGCGGAAACGGTGACGTGTGAACTCACCGTAGGTCGGAAGAGCGCCCGTGATGAGGGCTGTGAGCAGGCTATGCCAGTCGGGACGGGGCTGAACTCTCTATCTAAGATTGCGCCCAGGTGGATGTCAATTAGCGCGCGCGGTCTGTGTGCGCCAGACCACAATCGGCGCCGGGCGGCTGACGGGTGGAACGTCCGGAGCCGTGATGCCAGGCAGAGCTAAGGCCGCTGGCGCTCCAGGCTGGCGCGCGGACGCCGGGCCCCGCTCGCCGCTCACCATGCGGCATGCGCGATGCCGCACAAGTCAGTCGCCATGATCCGCGCCCAGCCCCGCCAGCGGATGCGCGTCGCCTTGCCACGGCGAGCTCAGGAAATGCCGCACGCGCTCGGGTTGCACATCGGCGAGCGTCGCCGGCGACCAGCGCGGCCTGCGGTCCTTGTCGATCAGTTGCGCGCGCACGCCCTCGCGGAAATCGCCTTCCTCGATCGAGCGCTTCACGATGCCGAGCTCTATCCGGAAGCATTCGGCGAGCGTCATCTGCCGGCCGCGCAGCAGCGCTTCGCGCGTCACGTGCAGCATCGTCGGCGAATGGGCGCTCAGTGCGTCGTAGGTCGCTTGCAGCCATTGCCGCACCTCGCGCGGCGGTTCGCGTTCGAGATCCTGACGCAGCGTCGCGACGATGCGCTCGACGCCCGAGCGCCGGTCGAAGTGGCGCAGTATCAGTTGCGTCAGCGCGCCGAGCGGCGCATGCGGCACGATATTGCACGGCGGCTCGAACACGGCGCGCAGCGCGTCGATGCGCCCGGTGTCCGACGTGTCGTGCGACATGCGCTGCAACCGCTCCTCGAAGCTCGCCAGCCAGTCGGCCGGCACGCACAGGTCGGCCAGTTGCAGGCGCATCGCGTCGGCGCCCGCTAGCGTCGCGCCGGTCAGCCCGACATACAGCGCAAGCTCGGCCGGCATCACGCTCAGAAAATGGCTTGCGCCGACATCGGGAACGAAGCCGATGCGTGTTTCCGGCATCGCGATGCGGCTGAGCTCGGTCACGATGCGCAGCCGCGCCGCCTGGCCGAGGCCCATGCCGCCGCCCATCGCGATGCCGTCGAGCAGTGCGACCACCGGCTTCGGAAACGTATGCAACGCGTAGTCGAGCCGGTATTCGTCGACGAAGAACGCGAGCCAGCGCGGATCGCCCTGAGTTGCGAGCCGATGCACCTCGCGCACGTCGCCGCCCGCGCAAAAGCCCTTGTCCCCAGCGCCCTTCAGCACCAGCGCGACGATCCCGGCATCGGTGCGGCAATGCTCGACCAGCACGGCGAGCTCGCGCACCATCGCGTGCGACAGTGCGTTGAGCGCGGCAGGCCGGTTCAGCGTGATGATCGCCACGCGGTTGACGACGCGAAACAGCACGTCCGCTTCGGCCTGCGAATTCGACGCGTCGCGCGTTTCGACCACAACGCTTTGCAATGGGCTCATCGCTGCGTCTCCCGTGGTGCATGGCTCGTCTGCCAGCGCGGCGCGCGTTTTTCGAGGAACGCGTTGACGCCCTCGCGCTGATCCGCGCCATCGAACAGATCGACGAAACGCTCGCGTTCGAGCGCCAGCGCGGCGGCGCGCGGCACGCCATGCCGCGCCTGATGGATCAGCTCCTTGCTGAAGCTGACCGCCTGCGGGATCAAACCGGTGACGCGCTGCGCCATCTTCAGCGCGGCTTCACGCGCGGCGCCGCGCTCCACCACTTCTTCGACCAGACCGATGCGCAGCGCGCTCGCCGCATCGACGCGCTCGCCGGTCAGAATCATCCGCTTGGCCCAGCCTTCACCGACGAGCCACGGCAGCGTCTGCGTGCCGCAGCCGCAAGGCAGCAGGCCGACCGCGGTCTCGGGCAGCGCCAGCACCGCATGCTGCTCGGCGATGCGGATATCGCACGCGAGCGCGCATTCGAGACCGCCGCCCATCGCGAAGCCGTTGAGAGCCGCGATCACGACGGGCCGCGCATTCTGCAGCGTTTCGAACGCCGCGCCAAAGCGCGCCGCCGCGGTGCGCGCGACTTCGCGATCGCCGTCGGCGAACGTGTTCAGATCGGCGCCCGCGCTGAAGAACTTCGGGCCGTCGCCGGTGATCACCAGCGCGCGCACGCGCGCATCGGCGTTCAACTGCTCGACGGTGCGCTGCAATTGCAGCAGGCCGTCGGGCGTGAAGGCGTTCGCGGGCGGCCGTTTCAACGTGATCAACGCAACGGCGCCGTCGTGCGCGTAATCGAGCTCGATCATTGCGCGCCTCCCTGGCCGTCATCAGCGCGGTCTCGCGAGCGATACAGCTTGATCACCGCCGAAAAGTCCAGACGTCCCGAGCCGTTCGTGCTCATCGTTTGATAAAGCTGCTGCGCGAGCGCGCCGAGATAGACCGGTTGACGCACACCGCGCGCGGCATCGGTGGCGAGGCCGAGGTCCTTCAGCATCAGGTCGGTGCCGAAGCCGCCGGTATAGCCGCGCGACGAAGGCGCGGTTTCGACCACGCCCGGCATCGGGTTATACGTGTCCGAACTCCAGCAACGCCCGGTCGACGTGTTGATGATGCTGCCGAGCACCTTCGTGTCGATACCGAGCGCCTCGCCGAGCGACATCGCCTCCGCGACGCCCGCCATCGAGATGCCGAGCACGAGGTTGTTGCAGATCTTCGCGACCTGGCCGGTGCCGGTATCGCCGCAATGGACGATGTTTTTTCCCATCGCCAGCAGAACGGGTTTCACCTGCTCGTATGCGCTCGCGCTGCCGCCGACCATGAAGGTCAGCGTCCCCGCGGCCGCGCCGCCGGTGCCACCCGAGACCGGCGCATCGACGAAGCTGTTGCCATGTGCCGCGGCGAGTTCGGCAAACGCCTTCACGCTGGCGGGATCGATGGTGCTCGAATCGATGATCGGCACGCCCGGCGCGATGCCGGCGAGGATGCCGTCGTCCGCGACGAGCACGCTGCGCACGTGAGCCGCGGCGGGCAGCATCGTGATCACGCATTCGACGTCGCTCGCGGCCGCCTTCGGCGAGCCGGCCGCTTGCGCGCCCGCGTCGACGAGCATGCGCACGGCCTGCGCGCTGAGGTCGAACACGTTGAGCGCGTGGCCCGCCTTCAGCAGGTTCAGCGCCATCGGCGCGCCCATGTTGCCGAGTCCGATAAAGGCTATTTTCATGGTGTCGTCTCCGTATGTGCGTTCAATGCGCTCAATGCGCTCAATGCGTTCAACGCAGGCGGATCGTCGTGTTGACGCCGTCGTTCACGGTGTCGTCGTCGAACCAGCGCGCGGTGACCGTCTTCGTCTGCGTGTAGAACTGCACGACCTGCTTGCCGTACGGACCGAGATCGCCGAGTTTCGAGCCGCGCGAACCGGTGAAGCTGAAAAACGGCACCGGCACCGGAATCGGAATGTTGATGCCGACCTGGCCGATATCGATCTCGCTCTGGAACTTGCGCGCCGCCGCGCCGCTTTGCGTAAAGAGGCCCACGCCATTGCCGAACGGGTTCGCGTTGACGAGCGCGATCGCATCGTCGAGCGTCGCGACGTTGACGACCGCGAGCACCGGTCCGAAGATTTCGGTGCGGTAGATTTCCATGTCGGTCGTGACGTCGCTGAATACCGTCGGGCCGATGAAGTTGCCCTGCTCATAGCCCCGCACGCTCACGTCGCGGCCGTCGAGCGCGAGTGTCGCGCCCTCCTTCACGCCGGCGTCGATCAATCCGAGAATGCGCTCTTTCGCCGCGCGCGAGACGACCGGCCCGACATCGGTGCCCGGCTCGTGACCCGCATTGACCTTCAGCGTCTTCGCCTTCGCAACCAGCTCGGGCAGCCACTCGCGAGCGGCGCCGACCAGCACCGCCACCGAAGTCGCCATGCAGCGCTGCCCGGCCGCGCCGAATGCGGCCCCCGCGAGCGCGTTGAGCGTCTGTTCGCGATTCGCGTCGGGCAGCACGACCGCGTGGTTCTTCGCGCCCATCATCGCTTGCACGCGCTTGCCGTGTTCGCTGCCGAGGCGATAGACGTGCGTGCCGACCGCCGTCGAGCCCACGAACGAAATCGCCTTTACCAGCTCATGCGTGCACAGCGCATCGACCACTTCCTTGCCGCCGTGCACGACGTTCAGCACGCCCTTCGGCACGCCGGCTTCGAGCGCGAGTTCGACGAGCTGCATCGTCGACAGCGGGTCCTGCTCGGATGGCTTCAGCACGAAGGTGTTGCCGCACACGAGCGCCATCGGGAACATCCACAGCGGGATCATCGCGGGGAAATTGAACGGCGTGATGCCGGCGCACACGCCGAGCGGCTGACGCAGCGTGTAGGTGTCCACGCCACCAGCGACGTTCTCGGCGAATTCACCCTGCTGCAAGGTGCCGATCGAACACGCGTGCTCGACGACTTCCAGGCCGCGGAAGATATCGCCCTCGGCATCGGGAATCGTCTTGCCCTGCTCGGCTGACAGCGTCTTCGCGATGCGCGGCATATGCTCGCGAATCAGCGCCTGGTACTTCAGCATGATGCGCATGCGCGCGCCGATCGGCGTGCCCTTCCACGTTTTGAACGCGGCGTGCGCGCTGCGCACCGCCGCGTCGACTTCCGCGACGGTCGCGAACGGCACGCGGGCGAGGACCGCCTGGGTGGCCGGGTTCACGATGTCGCGCCACTCGGTCGTCTTCGATTCGACGAACTCGCCGTCGATCAGCAGTTTGACGGTGGCCACGGCGCCGGCAACGTCGCGGCTGGTCTCGTTCGAAGCAAGGGTGCTCATGCTGAAACTCCTGTGCGATGGCCGCGCGGCGGCCGGACAGCGATAGGGAAGAAAAAACGGTGCCCCGACGCGTCGAATCCGAAGCTCGAATTCAACACGTGCGATTCAAACCGGTGCGGGAAAACCAGCAATAGCGAGGAATAAAGGCAGTCAACGCAAGTCGGGAAAATCCTCCTCCCAGTACTCGTCGGCCAGACGCGCGGGCTCGGCCGCGCGCTCCATTTCGCGGCGCCGCAACTCGACGCGGCGGATCTTGCCGGAGATCGTCTTCGGCAGTTCGCTGAATTGCAGACGACGAATCCGCTTGTACGGCGCGAGTTTTTCGCGCGAGAACGCGAACACCGCGCGCGCGAGTTCGGGACCGGCTTCATAGCCCTGACGCACGGTGACGAACGCCTTCGGCACCGACAGGCGCAACGCGTCCGCGCTCGGCACGACGGCCGCCTCGCCGATCGCTTCGTGTTCGATCAGCACGCTTTCGAGTTCGAACGGACTGAGCCGATAGTCGGACGACTTGAACACATCGTCCGAGCGGCCGACGTACACGTAGTAGCCGTCGTCGCGACGCAGCGCGACATCCGACGTGCGATAGAAGCCGTTGCGCATCGCCTGGGCGGTCGCGTTCGCATTGTTCGCGTAACCGGTCATCAGGCCGAGCGGCCGTTCGGCGAGCGGCAGCGCGATTTCGCCTTCGGTCACCGGTTGGTCGTCCGCATCGAGCAGTTCGACGCGGTAGCCGGGCAGCGGACGCCCCATCGAGCCGGCCACGACCGGCTGGCCCGGCGAATTGCCGATCTGGCAGGTCGTCTCGGTCTGACCGTAGCCGTCGCGGATCGTGATGTCCCACGCGTGCTTGACGCGCTCGATGACCTCCGGATTCAGCGGCTCGCCCGCGCCGACGATCTCGCGCAGCTTCACCGGATAGTCGCCGAGCGGCTCCTGCACGAGCATGCGCCAGACGGTCGGCGGCGCGCACAGCGTGGTCACGTTGAAACGCACGAGCGCGGCGAGTGTGTCTTTGGGCACGAAGCGCGGGACGTTGAACACGAACACGCAGGCCTGCGCGTTCCACGGCGCGAAGAAGCAGCTCCACGCGTGCTTGGCCCAGCCCGGCGAGCTGATGTTCCAATGGATGTCGCCGGGTTGCAGGCCGATCCAGTACATCGTCGACAGATGCCCGACCGGATAGCTCTGATGTGTATGCTCGACGAGCTTCGGCTTCGAGGTGGTGCCGGACGTGAAGTACAGCAGCATCGGATCGCTGGCGTGGGTGACGCCGTCCGGCGTGAAATCCGGCGCCGCCTCGTACGCGGCGGCGACATCGATCCAGCCGTCGCGCGGGGCGCCGACCGAGAAGCGCGTGAGCGGCACTTCGAGCGCATCGAATTTGCCCAGCTCCGCGCTGTCGACCACGACGAACTTCGCGCCGCCGATCTGCACGCGGTCGCGCACGTCGTCGGCCGATAGCTGCGTGGTGGCGGGCAGCACGATCGCGCCGAGCTTCATCGCGGCGAGCATCACGTCCCATAGCTCGACGCGGTTCGGCAGCATCAGCAGCACACGGTCGCCTCGACCGACGCCCGCGCCGCGCAGAAAGTTCGCCATCCGCGACGAGCGCTCCGACATCTGCGCGTACGACAGGCGCAGGCCGTCGCTGGAAGGATCGTCGACGATCCACAGCGCGGGGTTGTCGTTGTTGCGCGCGATCGCGTCGAAGTAGTCGAGCGCCCAATTGAACTCGTCGAGCGCCGGCCAGGTGAATTCGCGGTACGCGCGCTCGTAGTCGGTGCGATGGCGCACTAGCAGATCGCGCGCTTCGAGAAAGGCTTTCGCTGCTGTCATCGTCGTCTCCTGTTCGGCGCAGGGCGCGCTCGGTTTTTTTGCCTCTGGTTTTTGCCGCCGCGACGCTCAACGAAGCATTCGCAGCCAGGCTATTGTGCGCTCAAACGCCGCCCTCAAACATGGCGCGCAATCACCATCCGCTGCACTTCGCTCGTCCCTTCGTAAATCTGCGTGATGCGCGCATCGCGATAGTGGCGCTCCACCGCATAGTCCTCCAGATAGCCGTAGCCGCCATGAATCTGGATCGCGTTCGAGCAGATCTGCTCGGCCAGCTCCGACGCGAACAGCTTCGCCTGCGACGCCTCCGACAGACACGGCCGCCCCGCCGAGCGCAGCCGCGCCGCGTGATGCACGAGCAGGCGCGCGGCGTTCAGCCGCGTCGCCATGTCGGCGAGCATGTTGGCGATGGTCTGATGGTCCTTCAGCGGCTTGCCGAACTGTTCACGCTCGCTCGCATAGCGGCGCGCGGCATCGAACGCGGCTCGGGCGATGCCGACCGCCTGCGCGGCGATGCCGATGCGCCCGCCTTCGAGATTCGACAGCGCAATGCGCAGACCCTCGCCCGGTTCGCCGAGCAGATTGGCCTCGGGCACCGCGCAGTGATCGAGCGAGATCGGACAGGTGTCGGACGCGCGAATGCCGAGCTTGTGTTCCGGCCGGCCGACCTCGAAGCCCGGCGTCGTGGTCGGCACGATGAAGGCGGACAGGCCGCGCTTGCCGCGCTCGGGATCGGTGACCGCAAACACGATTGCGAGCCCGGCGCGCGCGCCGTTGGTCACGAACTGCTTGCTGCCGTTCAGAACCCACTGCCCGTCGTGCAGCTGCGCGCGGGTGCGCAGATTGTTCGCCTCGGAGCCTGCCTGCGGCTCGGTCAGGCAGAACGCGCCGATCGTGCGGCCAGTGGCAAGGTCGCGCAGATAGCGGTCCTTCTGCGCGGCGCTGCCGAAGTTCAGGATCGGCGCGCAGCCGACCGAGTTGTGCACGCTCATCAGCGTCGCGCAGGCGGCGCAGCCCGCCGCGATCTCTTCGAGCGCGAGCGCGTAGGCGACGTAGTCGGTATAGGAGCCGCCCCACTCGGCCGGCACCATCATGCCCAGAAAACCGAGCTCGCCCATCTGCGCGACGACCTCGGCCGGCAGTTGCGCGTCGCGATCCCATTGCGCCGCGTGCGGCGCGAGACAGTCGGTCGCGAAGTCGCGCGCGGCGTCGCGGATCATCCGTTGTTCGTCGGTGTAGAAGCTGTCCATGACTGCGTCCTCGTGGGTGCTGACGGCCGTGCTGGCGATCTCGGTGATGCGGCAAGTGTAGGCAAGCGGCCCGCGCCACTCGATGCTCGCTGCGCTCACATTTGCTGAGCGCTTTTGCCATACTGCTACCATGCGCGTGCATGGAGCCTCGTCATTTCAGGGGCTTCACGGACCATGAGCCAACCGATGCTGAGCGCTTTTGCCAGAGAAACCAAATTCCGATGAAAAGCGACAAAGGCACGATCTCCGTCAGTCTCGTCGAGGAAACGCTCGCGCTCGCGACGGCGCGCGGGCTCGATGCTCAAGCGTTCGCCGAAGCGGCCGGCATTGCCGCGCCGATGCTCGCGTCGCCGAAAAGCCGCGTGTCGTCGGCGCAATACGGCGCGCTGTGGGCCGGCATCGCGCGCGCGCTCGACGACGAGTTCTTCGGCCAGGACTCGCATCCGATGAAAAGCGGCAGCTTCATCGCGATGACGCAGATGGCGCTCGGCGCGCGCAACGGCGCGCAGGCGCTCGCGCGCGCGGTCGGCTTCATGCGGCTGGTGCTCGACGACCTCGGCGCGACGATCGACACCGACGCCGAGCGCGTGCGCCTGAAGTTCGTCGAACGCGCGGGCAAGCGCAAGCCGGCGATGTTCGCTTACGCGACGTATTTCATTCTCGTGTACGGGCTTGTCTGCTGGCTCGTCGGCCGGCGCATTCCGTTGCTCGAAGCGCGCTTTCGCTGCACCGCGCCTCCGGCCGCGCACGAATACCGGCTGATGTTCTGCGAAGACATGTATTTCGACGAGCCCGAGTCGTACGTCGATCTCGATCCCGCGTTTCTGGAACTGCCAGTGATTCAGACTTCGCGCTCGGCGCGCCCGTTTCTGCGCGATGCGCCGGGCAGCTTCATCGTCAAGTACCGCAATCCGGGTTCGCTCGCGGCGCGCGTGCGCAAGGCGCTGCGCGCGCTGCCGATGTCCGGCTGGCCCGCGGCCGATCAGATGGCCGCGCGACTGCACGTTGCCGAGGCGACGATGCGGCGGCATCTGAAGCAGGAGGGCCACACGTATCAGTCGATCAAGGACGCGCTGCGGCGCGACATCGCGATTGCCGAACTGCAACTAACGCAGCGCACGATCGCCGATATCGCGAACGCCGTCGGCTTCGCCGAGCCGAGCGCGTTTCATCGCGCGTTCCGCAAATGGACCGGCATGCGCCCGACCGACTATCGGCCGGCCCGGGCCGCGGGGCTCGATCTCACGCGTCGCGCCGAATCGGACTAAGCTTTAAGCGGCAACCGGCCAGCCTTGATCGAGGTATGGGCCCGCGCCGCCGGTTCGCACCGGCTGGCGCGACGGCCGTCAGCGATGAACACGACTCCGCGTCTCCCGCTCCGGCAGTCCGGTCCGCGCACGCCGCTTATCCACGGCGGCATCGCGGGCCGTTTGATGCGCGGCATCGCCGTGCTCGGCGTGCTTTGCGCGTTCGGCTTCGCGACGTGCGGAGCGCTGGCGCCGCTGCAAGCGGCCAATGCGGCGCGCGTGGCCAACGTTGCCGCCGCAACCGCCGACAGTGTCGAGGTGATTCCGGTGAACGGCGCAATCGGGCCGGCCAGCGCCGATTTCATCGTGCGGGGCTTGCAGCGCGCGGCCAGTCAGCACGCGCAGCTCGCAGTGCTGCAACTCGATACCCCCGGCGGCCTCGATACGTCGATGCGGCAGATCATCAAGGCGATCCTCGCGTCGCCGGTGCCGGTCGCGACCTTCATCGCGCCGAGCGGCGCGCGCGCCGCCAGCGCCGGCACCTACATCGTCTATGCGAGCCATATCGCCGCGATGGCGCCGGGCACCAACCTCGGCGCCGCGACGCCGATTCAGATGGGCATCGGCGGTAACGAGCCGCCCGCCGGCGGCCCGCCGGGAATGCCGGGCACACCTGGATCACCCGGAACACCGGGAACGCAGGGCACCCCAGGCACGCCGGGACTGCCGGACATGCGCACGCTGCCGGGCGGCGCGTCCGGGCCCGCGTCCGCGTCGGCGCCTGCGTCGCCCGGCGCGTCATCCGAAGCCGCCAGCGCGCTGCCGCTCGACACCCAATCGACCGAACTGCGCAAGCAGGTCCACGATGCCGCCGCCTACATCCGCGGCCTCGCGCAGATGCGCGGGCGCAACGCCGACTGGGCCGAGCGCGCGGTCCGCGAAGCGGTCAGCCTGTCCGATGAAGAGGCGCTCGCGCAGCACGTCGTCGATATCGTCGCGCGCGACGTGCCCGACCTGCTGCGCCAGCTGAACGGCCGCACAGTCGTCACGAGCGCCGGCAGCGTCACGCTGCAGACCGCGCATGCGCCGCTGATCACGCTCGAACCCGACTGGCGCAGCCGCTTCCTCGCCGTGATCACCGATCCGAGCGTCGCGCTGATTCTGCTGATGCTCGGCATGTACGGCCTGTTCTTCGAATTCGCCAATCCGGGCTTCGTGCTGCCCGGCGTGGTCGGCGCGATCAGCCTGCTGCTCGGTCTGTTCGCGATGCAGATGCTGCCCGTCAGCTATGTCGGCCTCGGGCTGATCTTTCTCGGCATCGCCTTTCTGATCGGCGAAGCGTTCCTGCCGACCTTCGGCTCGCTCGGTTTCGGCGGCGTAGTCGCGTTCGTGGTCGGCGCCATGATGCTGATGGATACCGACGTGCCCGGCTACGGCATCCCGCTGCCGCTGATCGCCGCGGTCGTCGTGTTCAGCGTCGCGTTCGTGCTCGGCGTGTCGCGGCTCGCGCTGCGCGCGCGGCGCCGGCCGGTCGTGACAGGCTCGGAGGCGCTGATCGGCTGCGTCGGCGTGGTGCTGGACGGCGGCTTGCTGCCCGAACCCGAACACTCGGCCAGCGGCCCGCTTGGCGGCTGGGCGCGCGTGCACGGCGAGCGCTGGCGCGTGTCGAGCACGACGCCGGCCGCGCCGGGGCAGAGCGTACGCGTCACGGCGCGCAACGGCCTCACGCTGACCGTGGTGCCCGTCAAGCCAGCCGCCCCAATACAAGGACAAGGAGAACCCTCATGATCGGCTTCACATTCGGCTTCGGCAGCATCCTGATCCTGCTGGTGGCCGTGCTGATCGCGTCGTCGGTGCGCATTTTTCGCGAGTACGAACGCGGCGTCGTGTTCATGCTCGGCCGCTTCTGGAAGGTCAAAGGGCCCGGGCTGGTGCTGATCATTCCAATCGTGCAGCAGGCGGTGCGTATGGATCTGCGCACCGTCGTGTTCGACGTGCCGACGCAGGACGTGATCACGCGCGACAACGTGTCGGTGAAGGTCAACGCGGTCGTGTATTTCCGCGTCGTCGATCCGGAGAAGGCGGTGATCCAGGTCGCGCGCTACTTCGAGGCGACCAGCCAGCTGTCGCAAACGACGCTGCGCGCGGTGCTCGGCAAGCACGACCTCGACCAGCTGCTGTCCGAGCGCGAACAGCTGAACACCGACATCCAGAAGGTGCTCGACGCGCAAACCGATGCGTGGGGCATCAAGGTGTCGATCGTCGAGATCAAGCACGTCGATATCAACGAAACGATGATCCGCGCGATCGCGCGTCAGGCTGAGGCCGAGCGCGAACGGCGCGCGAAGGTGATTCACGCGGAAGGCGAGTTGCAGGCGTCGCGGCAGCTGCTCGAAGCGGCGCAGACGCTCGCGCGCCAACCCCAGGCGATGCAGCTGCGCTATCTGCAGACGCTGACGACGATTGCCGCCGACAAGAACTCGACGATCGTGTTTCCGCTGCCGATCGACCTGGTGAGCGCGGTGATGGAACGGTTCGGCAAGCCCTCGGCGTGATAGGACGAGATCTTGTCAGGACGCCCATTTGGCATCGACTAGCGCCGAAATTTTGAAGTTTTAGCCAAACCCGCCCGCTTCCGCGTTGCTTGCACTCCGTGGGGAACTCGGCTCGCGGCGGGTTCGATCCGCCGGCAGAAATGGTGCGCCGCTTTCTACTGCTTTACCCGGCGCGCACCGAAAAATGACCAGGCCCGGCTGTTTTTCCGCTCCGCAGGAGCCCGCCATGAATCTGTTCTCCCGCATTGGACTCGGCACGCTGTTGGCCGCCGTAAGTATCAGCACCGTCTACGCGCAAACGGTGATGCAGCCCAACGACCCGTCGGCGCCGAAAACGCGCGCCCAGGTCCGCGCCGAACTCATCGAATGGCTTGCCGCCGGCTACGATCCGAACGACTGGGTCAACTATCCGGAGAACGCGCAGGAAGCCGGCCGGATCGTCGCGCAACGCCGCGCCGAACGGCAAGGCCTCGAACCGACGACAGTGCAGTAAAAGCAGTCGCTGCCGCACCCGCAGCCTGAATGCCGCCCGCCGCGGGCGGCAGGGAAGCCCTTTGCGTCGCGGCAAGGTATCATCCCGTCCCTCCAACCCCCACGCAGCAAACCAGCCGCACCTAGCCGGAACCCGCACCATGCCAATCTGGGTCGATGCCGACGCCTGCCCGGCCGTCGTCAAGGACATGCTTTATCGCGCGGCGCGCCGCACCGGCATGCCGCTGACGCTGGTCGCCAACGCGTTCCTGCGCGTGCCGCCGTCGCCGCTGATCCGCGCGATCCAGGTGCCGGCCGGCTTCGACGCCGCCGATCAGCTGATCGTCGAGCGGGTCGTCGCGGGCGACCTCGTGATCACCGGCGACATCCCGCTCGCCGCCGCCGTGCTGGCAAAAAATGCCCACGCGCTCGATCCGCGCGGCAACTGGTTCACGCCCGGCACGATCGAAGAACGGCTGCGCATGCGCTCGATGCTCGACCAGTTGCGCGCGAGCGGCGTCGACACGGGCGGTCCGTCCGCCTTCAGCGCGCGGGATGGCAAGACGTTTGCTGGCGAACTCGATCGCTGGCTCGCGCGTCATGCGCCGCGCGGTGATGTGCCAGCGCCACAGTCGCCCGGCAAACCGCCCGCCTGACGGGCCCGGCAGGCCTGCCGGGGCAGCCGCAAGCGACGGGGCGCCGCCGTTGGTGTTTACAATTCCGCCGTAACACCGCCGCGCGGCCTGTTTTGCCGGGGCCGCGCGGAGACTGCCTCAATCACAAAAACACTTTCCGAACGACGAAAGAGAAACCCGCCCCATGGACTCGATCAAACGCTACTTCGGCTTCGACGCCGTCGACACCAACCTGCGCACCGAAGTGCTAGCCGGCGTGACCACCTTCCTGACGATGGCCTACATCATCTTCGTGAACCCGGCGATTCTCGGCGACGCCGGCATGCCGAAGAGCGCGGTGTTCGTCGCGACCTGCATCGTGTCCGCGCTCGCGTCGCTGATCATGGGGCTTTACGCGAACTACCCGATCGCGCTCGCGCCCGGCATGGGCCTGAACGCGTACTTCGCGTACACGGTCGTCAAGGGCATGGGCTACACGTGGGAGGCCGCGCTCGGCGCGGTGTTCATCTCCGGCTGCCTGTTCCTGATCGTCACGCTGTTCCGCGTGCGCGAGGTGATCGTCAAGGGCATCCCGCATTCGATCCGGATCGCGATCACCGGCGGTATCGGCCTCTTTCTCGCGATCATTTCGCTGAAGTCGGCGGGCATCGTGGTCGGCAATCCGGCCACGCTCGTCACGCTCGGCAATCTGCATGACGCGCACGTCGTGCTCGCGGCGATCGGCTTCTTCGGCATCGTCACGCTCGATCATCTGCGCGTGCGCGGGGCGATCCTGATCGGTATCGTCGGCGCGACGATCCTGAGCTTTTTCTTTGGCGGCAACCAGTTTCACGGCGTCTTGTCGATGCCGCCGTCGATCGCACCGACGCTGTTCAAGCTCGATATCCGCACCGCGCTGTCGAGCGGGATTCTGAACGTGGTACTGGTGTTCTTCCTCGTCGAGCTGTTCGATGCGACCGGCACGCTGATGGGTGTCGCGAACCGCGCGGGGCTGCTCGTCGAAGGCAAGATGCATCGGCTGAATCGCGCGCTGCTCGCCGACAGCACCGCGATTCTGGCTGGCTCGATGCTCGGCACGTCGTCGACGACCGCGTATATCGAAAGCGCGTCGGGCGTGCAGGCCGGCGGCCGTACCGGCGCGACCGCGATCACGGTCGCCCTGTTGTTCGTCGCGGCGCTGTTTTTCGCGCCGCTCGCCGAAGTAGTGCCGCCGTATGCGACCGCGCCCGCGCTGCTGTATGTGTCGTGCCTGATGCTGCGCGAACTGGTCGACCTGCCGTGGGACGACGCGACCGAAGTGGTGCCGGCCGCGCTGACCGCGCTGCTGATGCCGTTCACCTACTCGATCGCGAACGGCGTCGCGTTCGGCTTCATCTCGTACGCGGCGCTCAAGCTGCTGACGGGCCAGGCGCGCCAGGTGAAGCTGGTCGTATGGATCATCGCGGCGATTTTCCTGTTCCGGTATTTCTATCTCGGCAGCGAGTGAGGATGTTGCGGGGCCGGGGGCGAATGTGTCGTCGGGTTCAGGGACCGTTTATCATCCGATCTTTCGAACGACGATCGCCCGGGTCGCAGCGACACGGGTCGCCGCCCCAGGAGCCGCCATGTCCTCATATAACCGCACGACGGACCGCTACACGAGGCCCGCGATTTTCTTCCACTGGATGATTTTTCTGCTGGTGGCGCTGGCCTATCTGGCCATCGAAATCCGCGGACCGCGCGGCTCCGAGGGCCGCGAGTTCTGGACCGGCGTGCATTTCTGGGCGGGCACGCTGGTGCTCGTGCTGGCCGTGCTCCGGCTGCTATGGAGACTGTGGGCTGGCGCGCCGGAGGAACTCGAAAACAACCGGCTGCTCGCTTTTGTCGCGCGCTCCGCGCACCTCGCGCTCTATGTGTTCATCTTCGCGCAGCCGCTGCTCGGCATTCTGATGGTCAACGCGGGCGGGCGGCCGGTGTCGCTCGCCTGGACGGACATCAGCTTCACGCTGGTGCGAGCGGATTCGATCGCGCGGCCGCTGTTGAAGGACGCACACGAGTGGCTTGGCAACGTGTTCTACTGGGTGATCGGCCTGCATGCGCTCGCGGCGATCGCGCACCATGTGGTGTTCAAGGATCGGGCGCTGCGGCGGATCATTTGAAAGCGATGCGGCCGGCTGCGTGCAGTCAGTTACGCCAGTTCGCCTCGTAAAAACGCACGTAGCCGCTTCTGAGCACCAGACACTGCGCGCGCGTTTCCGACAACAGCCGGCGCGTGGCGGCCTCGATGCGCGGCCGGTGCGTGTCGAACGCAACGATCATGTCTTCCTGCCGGGGGGACGCGGCGCCGAAGTGATCCTCGAGCGCTTCCGCGGTGATCATGCACTCCACCCTCTGCCCATCGACCATTGCCGGAAACGCCAAAGTAAGTTCGCGACCTGAATATTCAGGGGCTTCGTTCGGAAATTGGATCTGCATGGGAGTCACCTGGAAGAGTGCGCACGCGATGCGCTCGGGTAATGCGCGCGCCGATTGTTTGCTATCGCGTCAGCCGCTAGTTCCTCCTTGTCCCATGCAGTCGACGCGGGCCGTCACTTCAACGCGGCATAGTCAGTTCGCGCCACGCGGAGGTGAATTGATTCACTTTAGACGAGTTCGGGCGAGGTGCAAGATTTCCCCGATTTTTTCTTGAAGATGCGACTGATTTGCCTATGTTGCAGCGCGGTATCAAGCGGCGTCCGATCCCGTGTAAAGTGTCGCGCACCTGGTAACCGTCCCGCACGATGTCCGCCCCCTCCCGCCCGCCTGTAGTCCGCGTCGAACCGCTCGGCCAGAGCTTCGAAGCGCCCGATTCGCTGACGATTCTCGAAGCCGCCGCATTCGCAAATCTGCGTTTGCCGCGTTCGTGCCGCAATGGCACGTGCCGCACATGCTTGTGCCGGATGACGTCGGGGCGTGTGCGCTATTCGATCGAATGGCCCGGTGTGAGCCGTGAGGAAAAGGCGGACGGTTATATCCTGCCGTGCGTGGCGATCGCGGAAACCGACGTGGTGATCGAAGTTCCAGATGCGGTCGTGATACCGGTGGGTGAATGATGGCGCGAGCGTGAGCGCGACGCGCCCACACTCGCCGACGGCTTCAGACGCCGCGTGTTACCGCCCGTTGCCCATCGCGCGGGCGATTTTCTTGTCCGTGTTGTACTGGCTCAGCGCATACACCGACCAGATGGCCGCCGGCACCCAGCCGATCACCGTGATTTGCAGAATCAGGCAGATGATGCCCGCAAACGGACGGCCGATCGTGAAAAACTGCAACCACGGCAGAATGATGGCAAGCAAAAGACGCATTCGGTTTTCCTGTTCCTGTCGTTAAGGCAGCATGCGTTAGTCCGAGCGGGACGCATCTGCTTCGTTGTTGAACTCATCGAGCGGCGCAAAGCGCGGCACCTTGACGCCGTCCTGCTCGACCAGCTCGAAAAACACCGTCGCTGGACGGGTCCAGATCGTACCATTGGCCGCCTTGTAGACGATCATCGTGACCGTCGGATCCGATTCGAGCGTGGCCTCGCAGACCAGCTCGTAAATGCCGCCTTTGTAGTGTCGGTAGCGCATCGCGTATGTCCTTATTTTGGGCGTCATCGAAGCATTTTCAAGCACGGTGCGCCTGAGCTCAGCCGCCCTCTTTCATCTGCTTCAGGATCTTGTAGACGGTCGCGCGACCCATCGTCAGCACCGCGGCCACGTAGTTCGCCGAGCTGCGGCCGCGAAACGCGCCCTGCGCGTGCAGCGCTTCGACGATTTCACGCTTGTGCTCGCGCGTCAGCGCATTGATGCCGATCTGCCGGTCGCGCAACCACGTGTGCAGATACGTGTTGATGCGGTCCTGCCAGTCGTCGCGGAACAGATCGTCGCCGGGCGCGTCCGTCATCGTGCCGCCCTTGATGAACAGATCGAGCGTCGAGCGCACATCCTCGAACACCGCGATGTTGAAGTTCACGCACAGGATGCCGGCGGGCCTGCCATCGTCGTCGAGCAGGATGTTGCTCACGCAGCGCATGCGGCGGCCGTCCCAGTTCAGTTTCTCGTAAGGACCGATGGTCTGGCCGCGCGCCGCGAAGTGCGCGTCGTCGAGCACCGACGGCGCGCCCACCTCGAGCCGCGACAGATTGTTCGCCAGATACGCGATGGTCTGATCGCGCAGATCGTGAATCACCACTTCGGCGCACGGATAGAGCAGCGCGGCGATGCCGTCGGCGATCGGCGCGTAGCGCTTCAACAGCAGGTCTTTGATAGGAGACACGTTCGGGTTGCGCATGGAAAAAACGCGAGGTTCGAGGGAGGCGGCGCGCGATCGCGGATGCCAGTTGCCAGATGCCAGCAGCAGGCTTCGGCGCGCATGCTCGGTCCGCCATTCAGGAAGCCGCCATTGTAGCGGCCTCGCGCGGGCGCCGCGAATCGACGCCAGACGGCAATTTTGTCGACCTCGCGAGCGCATTTTTTTCGTGCGATAAACACTGATCCACCGACATCCAACCGTCCGGAGCCAACCGATGGCCACACTCGAAGCGCTTCGCGCCGTGCTCGACGACACGCGTACGCCTGAGATCATTCGTAATCACATCATCGATTCGCTGCAGTACGCACTGCGCAACTATGGTCAGGTCTTCACGGCGAAGGAAGTCGAATGGCTGGCCAGCTGGAACGATGCGCGCTTGCCGCTGGCAGCCGCGCGCGAATTGCAGAAGCGCGTCGCCGAGACGTCGCGCTGACGCCCGCCAAGCCCCGTCAGGCGGGCGTTCCGGCCGTGTGCTGAAGTTTGCACTATCCAATCAGGCCTATTTCAGGCATCATATTGCAATAGTTGCACCTCGCACCCATATAGCACTGGCAGCACCAGGCAGTCTCAACCCGGCATCGCCGCACCACCCCCGACAGTTCGACCGCCCCTTATCGGCGATCCCGTCACTCCGGCAATGCGACGTCCGCATTCGCCGCCGCGAGAAGTACACCGAGCGGTTCAGCATCATGCGCCCGGCGCACGAATCGGCGCGCCGCTTCAGCGTTTTCGGTCGAATCCGCGTTTTCGCGCGACCGCTCGAGCCATTGTCATTGAGCCCGCCGGGTCTAGCAGGCCTGTGCCAACCATTTTCATCGCGGCGCGCCCATTGGTGCTGCGCCGCCGGTCCGCGTCACGACGCCTCGAGGAGACGTTGCCGCAAGCAGCGCCCCGCACGCGGCGCGCCGACCACGCAATACAGGACACGTTTTCATGAATTCAGCAGTCAGGACCTACAAGGGTTACGAAATTCACCCGCTCGTCTATCCGCGCCGCGCGGCGGGCGCGCAAGCGACCCGCAATCCTGGCGCCGGTTACGACGCGTCGGTGCGGATCTGCCGCGTCGGCGCCAATCCGGCGGCCGACGGCCGGGTGTTCCGTCTGCAGTATCTGTTTCCGTTCGACGGCATGGGCAAGGCGCGCATCGCGTGCATGGCGCATGCGGAACGGCTGATCGACGGCCAGGTGAGCGGTCAGTCGGTCACCGATCTTTGAGCGGCGTCATCGGCGCGTCACTCATGTCGCGCAGCGTGCTTGCGGGCGCCGCTGCTTTTCCAACGAATCCACACTCGCGCCGCTCGCAATGCCCGCGGCCGATTTCCCCTTTATCCCATCGACCAGGAGTGATGCATGGCGAAAGAAGAACTGATTGAACTTGACGGTATCGTCGACGAAGTGCTTCCCGATAGCCGCTACCGCGTGACGCTCGACAACGGCGTCGTGGTCGGCGCTTATGCGTCCGGACGCATGCGCAAGAACCATATCCGTATTCTCGCGGGCGATCGCGTGACGCTCGAAATGTCGGTCTACGACCTGACCAAGGGACGGATCAATTTCCGCCACAAGGACGAACGCCCGAGCGGCGGCGGCGCGCCACGGCCGGCGTCGCAGGGTGCGCGGCGTAGATAAGCCGTGGTGACGGCGCCGCCCAGCGTACCTGCGATGCCATGCAGGTGACGCGGGCAGCCCGCCCGAGCATCGAGAGTCAGCGCGAGGCCCTACAGACTCGCGTTATACCTTCCGACTCCGCGTTCTGCCTGAACGAACGCGCGGCGTCTTGACTGAAATCTGGCGGCGCGCCGCTTCGGCGACCACGCACGTCGCAGCGCGTCTCGCTACACTCCGAACACCGCCCCCAAATCCTCCCCATCCGCGCTTTTGCGCACCTGCTCGACCACCCGCTCCTCCAGCTCCGACAGATGCTCGCGCATCGCCGTCAACGCGGCTTGCAGGTCGCCGGCATCGAGAGCGTCGATGATCCGCGCGTGCTCATCGGCGGAACAGCTCGAACCTTTCGACGGGTCGAACAGCGCCTTGTACAGCTCCGTCTTCGCGACCAGTTGCCCGACCAGTCCAAGCAACTCAGTGCCGCCCGCCAGCTCCGTCAGCAGTACGTGAAACTGGCCGGCCAGGCGCACGGATTCATCGATGGCGCCCGCGCGCAGCGCCTTTTCCTCGCTACGCACATGCGCGCGCAAGCGCCGCTTATGTGCGCCGCTCAGCGCCCCGCACAGCGATGCGACGATGCCCGCCTCGACGATCTGCCGCGCCCGATACACCTGACGAATGTCCTCCTCCGACGGCGACGGCACGAACGCGCCGCGATTCGCTTCGAGCACGAGCTTGCCTTCGAAGCCTAGCCGCGCCAGCACTTTGCGCAGCGCGCCGCGCGTGCAGCCGAACGCGGCCGCGAGATCGCGCTCGACCAGTTGCGCACCGGGCCGCAAACGCCCCTGCAGCAAGGCCGAGGTAATCGACGCGTAAATGCGCTCTTCGACGCTCGGCGAGGCGTCGCCGCTCGCGGGGGGTGCGGGCGGAGCGGATTCTGCGGAGGAAGAACGCGAGGAACGCGTAGCCATGATTTCAGTGACCGTAGACGGTGGAAAACAAGAACGGAACAAAGCCGCAGCATTCTAGCGATGCCCCGCGCACGACGCCAATCTGCCGGGCTACGCCGCTGCTTATACCGGACATTCGGGAAAATGGTTAACCATTTTAAGTTACTATGGTTGACCAAAACGCAGAGTGCAACGTTTTCCCGCAGTCCGGCTCTCAGGCTCGCCATGAATTCGCCCACCAGCGCTACTCCTCACAGTACCTCCGCAAGCCGCGCCCGCTCCGCGCTCACATGGCACGACCTCGCGTGGCTCGGCGCGATCGTCGTGATCGGCATCAATTTGCGTCCGCTGCTGACCTCGATCAGCCCGTTGATGACCACGATTCGCGGCGCGACCGGCCTGAGCTTCTACGGCGCGTCATTGCTGACCAGCCTGCCGGTCGTCGCGATGGGCGTCGGCGCATTCGGCGCAGCGGCGTTGACGCGCAGCGTCGGCGAAACGCGCGGAGTCGCGCTCGGCCTCGCCGCGATCGCGCTTGCGTGCGCCGCGCGCTGGATTGCGTCGAGCGGCTTCACGCTGCTTTCTACGGCCCTGCTCGCAGGCGCTGGCGTGGCCGCGATTCAGGCGTTGCTGCCCGCCGTCATCAAGCAGCGTTTCCACGCCCGCGTGCCGCTCGCGATGGGCGTGTTCTCCGCGTCGATCATGGGCGGAGGCGGCCTCGGCGCGAGTCTGGGTCCGTGGGTCAGCCGCGCAATGCAGACGTGGCACGCGGGGCTCGCGGTGTGGGCGCTGCCGGCCTGTGGCGCGCTCGCGTGCTGGTGGCTGTTGACGCGGCGGCATGCGCTGGCCCCCGCCACGCTGCGCACCTCTGCCGTGCCCGCGTCGGCGTTCTCGCCGTGGACGACGCGGCGCGCGTGGACGCTCGGCCTGTACTTCGGCATCGTCAATGGCGGTTATACGAGTCTGGTCGCGTGGCTGCCGGCGTTCTATCAGCAGCGCGGCACGGGCGTCGCAGCGAGCGGCTCGCTGCTCGCTGCGATGACGGTCTTCCAGGCCACGTCGGCATTGCTGCTGCCGCTGGCCGCCGCGTCGTTCCGCGATCGCCGCCCGTGGCTGATGCTCGGGCTATCGGCACAACTGGCCGGCGTGCTCGGCCTGATCGCACTGCCCGACGCCGCGCCGCTGCTGTGGGTCGGTATCGCGGGCGCGGGGCTCGGCGGCGTGTTTTCGCTGACGCTCGTGACCGCGATGGATCATTCGAGCGATCATCGCGTGGCCGGCCAGCTGGTCGCGTTCACGCAGGGCGTCGGCTTCATCGTCGCGGCCGTCACGCCGCTCGTGGCCGGGATCGTGCGCGGCTGGAGCGGCGGGTTCGCCGCCGCGTGGATCATGCTCGCCGGCTGCATCGCCGCAATGATGGCGGTGACCTTGCTGTTTTCGCCACGCAGTTATTCGCGCTGGCTTTGAGGCTTCGAGCCTTCGACCGCTTTGTATGCGATGCGCCGCTTCGGTGCATCGGGCGTCCGCTGTCCAGCGTGCCCCGTGCCGGTGCAGCGCGATCGAGATAGCCGCACATCTCGTTCGCGGACGATTCGCGGCGATCGTCACAAAAATCCCGATTTGCCCGCGCCATTTGCGCGCGCGCACGCTGCTCACACACGTCGCCAATCCCCATCGCGCGATGACTGGCATATCCATTGCTTTACCGGTAGTCAGATGTCCCTTCCCCTGACTCCATGCTGCGCGTTCTTCTTGTCACCGACACCGACAAACCCATCGGCGATCTGCGCGACGCGCTCGCCTGTCTCGGCTGCGAAATGCTCGCCGGCACCGCGACGCCGCAGGCGCTGCATCGCGCGGTGCAAGACGAGCGGCCCGACGTGATCATCATCGATACGGAGTCGCCGTCGCGCGATACGCTCGAACAGCTCGCCGTGATGCACGCGACCGCGCCGCGCCCTGTGCTGATGTTCAGCCACGACGCGAACCAGCAGTTGATCCGCGAAGCGGTCAACGCGGGCGTCACCGCGTATCTGGTCGAAGGCCTCGCGACCGAGCGGCTCGCGCCGATCCTCGAAGTCGCGCTCGCGCGTTTCGCGCAGGAGTCGCAATTGCGCGAACGGCTCGCGCAGGCCGAAAACGAACTGGCCGAGCGCAAGCTGATCGACCGCGCGAAACGCCTGCTGATGGATCAGCAGAAACTCACCGAACCGGCCGCCTACGCGAGTCTGCGCAAACGCGCGATGAACCAGGGCGTCAAACTCGCCGAGGTCGCGCGCGAGGTCGTCGCGTCGGCCGCCTCGCTCAAATGATGCGCTCATGAATCCAGCCACTTCCGTCACCGCGGCGGCCTTTGCAGAGCCGCCTGAAAAGACCCACCTGCGGCTCGGCTTCGTCGCGTTGTCCGACGCGGCCCCGCTGATCGCCGCGAAGCTGCTCGAGTTCGGCCATGCGCATGGACTCACGCTCGAACTGTGCCGCCAGCCGTCGTGGGCCGCCGTGCGCGACAAACTGCTGTCGGGCGATCTCGATGCCGCGCACGCGCTTTACGGGCTCGTGTATGGCGTGCAGCTCGGCCTCGGCGGACCGCGCACCGACATGGCCGTGCTGATGGTGCTGAACCGCAACGGCCAGGCGATCACGCTGTCGAACCGGCTCGCCGATGCGCTCGCGAAGCACGGGACTTTGCGTGAGGCGCTCGCGACGCTCGGCCGCAAGCCGGTGTTCGCGCACACCTTCCCGACCGGCACGCACGCGATGTGGCTGTACTACTGGCTCGCGGCGCAAGGCGTCGATCCGTTGCGCGACATCGACAGCGTCGCGATTCCGCCGCCGCAGATGGTCGCGGCGCTCGCCGAAGACCGGCTCGACGGCCTGTGTGTCGGCGAGCCGTGGAATGCGATGGCCGAGGCGCATGGCGTCGGCACAACGATCGCTTATACGAGCGAGGTGTGGCCCGAGCATCCGGAGAAAGTGCTCGCCTGCCGCCGCGATTTCGTCGACGCGCATCCGCGCACGACACGCGCGCTCGTGCAGACCGTGCTCGAAGCGTGCCGCTGGCTCGACGGCGCCGGGCACCGCGACGAAATTGCGCGCTGGCTCGCGCGGTCCGATTACATCGGTATCGACGAATCGCTGATCGCAGCGCGGCTTGGCGACCGGGTCGACACGGCGTACCCGCGCCGCTTGCCGATGCGCTTCTTCGACGACGGCGCGGTCAACTATCCGCATCCAATCGAAGGTGCGTGGTTCCTTACGCAGTTCGAGCGCTGGGGGATCATCGACGCACGCAACGATCACGAAGCGATCGCCGCGCGCATCAACCAGACGCAGCTGTATCGCGAGGCCGCCGCGCGGGTGAACGTGCGGGTGCCTGGCGAGGATGTGACACGGGTATTGATCGATGGTGAGGTATGGGGAAGCGGATCATCGCCCGCCGCGTATGGACAGCGTTTCGCGATCCGCCGCTGAGCAGACCGCACGCGAACGCTCGTACTGATGCGCTAACTGCCCACGCGCCGCCGACGGCGGTCGAGTGGACAGTCGGCGCCGCCGAAGCTCAGAAGTTGTACTTGTCGATATTGCTCGCATCGAACGTGGTCGGCGGCCCGAGAATGATCTCGCCTTGCGCGCCGATCGTGCGCTTGCCTAGCTTGCCCGCGTCGAACGATTCGCCCTCCTTACCCGAAATCTTGCCCGACGCGAGCGACGCCGCCGCGTACGCGGCCAGATAGCCGAGCTCGCTCGGGTCCCACAACTGGAACGCGGTCACGGTGCCGTTCTTCACGAACGCGCGCATCTGGTTCGGCGTGCCGAGGCCCGTCACCGCCACCTTGCCCTTGCTCGACGACGACGAGATGTAGCGCGCCGCCGCCGCGATACCGACCGTCGTCGGCGCGACGATCGCCTTCAGGTTCGGATAGGCCTGCAGCAGGCCCTGGGTTTCGACGAAGGACTTCTGATCGTCGTCGTTGCCGTACGCGATCTTGACGAGCTTGATCTTCGAGTACTCCGGTTTCTTCAATTCCTCCTGCATCCACTTGATCCACGTGTTCTGGTTGGTCGCGTTCGGCGTCGCGGACAGGATCGCGAACTCGCCCTCGCCGCCCATCAGCTTCGCGACCAGTTGCACCTGGCCGCGGCCGATGCCCTCAGCGTTCGCCTGATTGACGAACAGCTGGCGGCCTTCGGGCGCGGTATCGGAGTCGAACGTGACGACCTTGATGCCCTGGCCCATCGCTTTCTTCAGGTACGGCACGACCGCGTTCGCATCGTTCGCGGCAATCACGATCGCGTCCTGGCGCTGCGTGATCAGCGTGTTGATATACGACACCTGCGACGATGCACCCGCATCCGACGGCCCCACCGCCTTGCCCACGCCGCCGAACTCCTTGATCGCGGAGAGGCCGCCGTCGTCGGCGATCACTTCATAAGGGTTGTTGATCTGCTTCGGCACGAACGCGATCTTCAGGCCGCTTTTCAGGTCCGCGGCGAATGCGCCGCCGCAGCTGATCGCGAGCAGCGCGGCGCATAGCGCAGCCATGCCGGTGTGACGTAGAGGTTTGAACATGAAGTGTCTCCTGCGTTGTTGTTGGACAGAGAGGGGGCCGGGTTATCGGTCCTTGGGAGCTTCGTAAGAACGGTGACGATCAGGATGAAGAAGACGCCGCTGCGGACTTCGCGATGAAACGCCGGTCGCGCGCCGCACGCCAGCGCGCGACGAGGTTCGGAATCAGCACCGACGCGAGCAGCAGCACGCCGGTCACGATGGTCAGCGTTTCGCTCGATACGTCGTCGAGCGTCAACGCGTTTTTCAGCACGCCGATGATCAGCAGCGACAACAGCACGCCGACCATCGAGCCGCGTCCGCCGAAAATGCTGACGCCGCCGAACAGCACAGCCGCGATCACCGATAGCTCGAAGCCCTCGCCGTTATCGCCGCGCGCACTGGTGAAACGCAGCGTATAGACGATGCCCGCGACCGCGCTGACGAGACCCGACATCACGAACAGGCGCAAGCGGATCTTCGCGACTTCGATGCCAGAGAACGCGGCGGCGGTCGGATTCGCGCCGATCGCGTAGAGGCTGCGGCCGAACGCGGTGGCTTGCAGCAGCACGGTGAACAGCACGGCCGCGACGATCACGATCACGAACGGCAACGGGATGAAGGTGGGCCCAAGCGTGTTCATGCCGAACGCCGTATACGCGGCCGGAAAATCCGCGACCGCCTGATCGCCGAGCAGCACATACGCGAGACCGCGAAACAGCGCGAGCGTACCGATCGTAACCGCGAGCGACGGCAGGTTCAGCTTGACGATCACGAGGCCGTTCAGCAGACCGGCCAACGCGCCGGCGATCAGAACCAGCACGATCACGACCGGCATCGGCAGACCCATGTGCCACAGCACGCCCATCAGCGCGCTCGATGCGCCCAGCACCGACGCGACCGACAGATCGATTTCGGCCGCGACGATGATCAGCGTCATCGGCAGCGCCATCAGCGCGATCTCGGTCAGATCGGCGAACACGTTGCTCAGGTTCGCGCCGGTCAGAAACACCGGCGACAACCAGCGCCCCAACCCCAGCGACACGATCAGCACGATCACCAGCAACACTTCCCATTGCAGCGGCGTTTCGCGTTTGCGCGTAAGCAGCGCGGAATCGGGTTTAGCCATGATCGCGTTTCCTCATCATGCGTTTGGCGACGGAGCGGGCCAGCAGCGTATCGGCGGCGATCGCGGCGACGATCAGCGCGCCCTGGATCGCCTGCTCCCAGAACGGCGACACGTGCAGCACGACCAGCGCGATGCTGATCACACCGAGCACGAGCGCACCGAGCGTCGCGCCGAGGATCGTGCCGACGCCGCCCGTAATCGCGACGCTGCCGACCACCGCCGCCGCGACGACCTGCAACTCGATGCCCTTCGCGGTGCTCGCATCGACGGTGCCGAAGCGCGCGAGCCACAACGCGCCCGCAAAGCCCGCGATCGCGCCGGACAACAGGAAGCCCGACATCACGCGACGCTCGACGTTGACGCCCGCGAGCCGCGCGGCCTCCGGATTCGAGCCGATCGCATAGTGCTCTCGACCGGCGCGAAACTGCTTCAGATATACCGACAGCCCGGCAAGCACGACGATCGCGATCAGCGCGAGCGTCGGGATACCGAGCAGCGTGCCGGTCGCGAGCCGCGAGTACGCGTCGGGCAGACTGGTCGCGTTGATCTGGCCGCCGTGCACCCATGCGTAATCGGCGCCGCGAAAGATGTACAGCGTCGACAGCGTCGCGACCAGCGAAGGCACGCGCCCCACCGCGACCAGCAGCGCGTTGATGCCGCCCGCGACGAGCCCGATCGCGAGTCCCGCGGCCAGCGCGACGAGCACCGGCATATGCGGGAACGCAACATACAAACTCCCCACCGCATACGCGCTGACACCCACCGTCGAGCCGACCGACAGATCGATATGCCGCATCAGGATCACGACGGTCATGCCCGCCGTCAGCAGACTGATGATCGACACATTCAGCAGCACGTCGCGCAGATTCTGCATGTTCAGGAACTGCGGCTTCGCAAGCCCGGTCCCCGCGATCAGCAGGATCAGCACGACGAACAACGTGGTTTCGCGGCTCTTCGCGATGCTCGCGACAAGACCGCCCGACGAAGCGGCCGAACGTTTCGGCAGCGATTGCTGGACCGGCGCGGGATGGGTCGAATGGCGCATCATGCTGCACGTCCCAATGGTGAGAGTCCCTGACCGAGCGCGGCGCCCATGATGCGCTCCTCGTTCGCGTCGGCGCGCGCGATCTCCGCGCTGATGCGGCCTTCGTGCATCACGAGGACCCGATCGGCCATGCCGAGCACCTCGGGCAGCTCGCTCGAAATCATCAGCACGGCCATGCCGTCGCGTACGAGTTCGGCGAGCGCGCTATACACCTCGGCCTTGGCGCCGACGTCGATGCCGCGTGTCGGTTCGTCGATGATCAGCACTTTCGGGCCGGTCGCGAGCCATTTGCCGAGCACGACCTTCTGCTGGTTGCCGCCCGACAGCGTGCCGACCGGCGCATTGGGGTCGCCGGCTTTCAGGCGCAGCCGTGTGCCCCACTTGTTCGCGAGCTGCGTTTCCCTGCGCGTCGAAATGAGGCCATGCCGCACGAGCCGGCCGAGCACCGTCATCGACGCATTGCGCGCGATGCTCAGTTCCAGCGCCAAGCCTTGCTGGCGACGATCCTCCGGCACCAGCGCGAGCCCGGCGCGCACCGCGGCCGCGGGCTTGCCGGTGTCGAGCCGCTTGCCGGACAGCCACACTTCGCCCGCATCGAGCGGATCGATACCAAAGATCGCGCGCGCGACCTCACTGCGCCCCGCGCCGACCAGACCCGCGAGCGCGACGATCTCGCCCGCGCGCACATCGAACGAGACGTCCTTGAACACGCCGATGCGCGTCAAGCCGCGCACCGACAGACGCACTTCACCAGGCGTGCAATCGGCCTTCGGATAGAACGTTTCCAGATCGCGGCCGACCATCTTTGCGACGATCGCGTCGGTGCTCAGATCGGCGGTCAGTGCGTCGAACACTTTCGCGCCGTCGCGCATGATCGTCACGCGCTGCGTCAGTGTGAACACTTCGTCGAGCCGGTGTGTGATGAACAGAATCGCGACGTCGCGTTCGCGCAGCTTGCGCACGATCGCGAACAGCCGCTCGACTTCGGGCAGCGACAACGCGGCCGTCGGTTCATCCATGATCAGCACGCTCGCGTTCAGCGACAACGCCTTGGCGATTTCGATCACCTGCTGATCCGCGATCGACAGACCGCGCACCAGTTGATCCGCGCGCAGTTCGACGCCGAGCGAGGCAAGCAGTCCGTCCACTTCGCGATGCATCGCGTCGTACTGGATGCGGCCGAAGCGGTCGACCGGCTGGCGGCCCATGAAGATGTTCTCCGCGATCGACAGATCGAAGAACAGCGTCGGCTCCTGATAGATGACCGCGAGTCCGGCGTCGCGCGCTTCGGCGGGTGTCGCGAAGCGGCGCGGCTCGCCGTTCACCAGCAGTTCGCCGGCATCGGGCTGATGCACGCCGGCGAGAATTTTCACGACTGTCGATTTGCCCGCGCCGTTCTCACCGAGCAGCGCATGCACCTCGCCGGGCCACAGCACGAGGTCGCCGTCGGACAGCGCGCGCACCCGGCCGAAGGATTTGCTCGCGTGCCGCAATTCGAGTCGCGGCACCGCGGATGGGGATGGCTGCACTGCGTGTCTCCTTTTTTGCGGCTGTGTTCTGCTCGACGCGGCGGCACGTCAAATCCGGTAATACCGTTCCGCGTTACGCCGAAACAGCGCGTCTTTCTCAGCCTCGCTCGCATCGGCGACGATCGCCGCATACGCGCGCCACAAATCCGTATACGAACCGAACAGCCGGTCGACCGGAAAGTTCGACGCGAACATCGCGCGTTCGACGCCGAACGTATCGATCGTTTCGAGCACATACGGGCGCAGGCTTTCGACGGTCCAGTGATGATCGAACATCGCGAGCCCGCTGATCTTCACCGCGATGTTCGGACAGGCCGCGAGCACGCGCATGCCGTCGCGCCACGCGCGATAACCGGCCACGCTATTGCGATCGACGAACATGCCCGCATGATTGACGATCAATAGCGTGTCCGCATGCGCACGCGCTAGCGCGGCCGCCTCTTCCATCTGCGACGGATAAATTTGCAGGTCGAACGACAGGTCGAACCGGCGCAGCAATGCGAAATGCTCGCGCCACTGCGGCTCGCGCATATAGTGACGGCCGACGTAATCGAACAGCTTGTTGTCGTGCACGTTGAGGATCTGCCGGATGCCGCGCGTATTGGCGAACGACGCATGCGCTTCGAGCAACGCCGGTGCGTTCTGCGCGGACAGGTCCACGGCGGCGACGATCGCATTCGGCATGCCGCGCGACGCGCCGCGATCCGCGATCGATTGCAACCAGCGCGTTTCTTCGACGGGATCGGCCGGATCGTGATTCGCTTCGACGTGCACGAGCTTCAGCACGTCGATGTCGCCCGCTTCGCCGAGCAGATCGTCGAGCAGATAGTCATGCTTCAGCTCCCGCGCATCGCCGACGAACGACACGCCCGGGTTCTCCAGCCACGGATAGCGATGCGTTTTCAGATCCCACAGATGGATATGCGAATCGACAACCTGCATGCGGCACCTCAATGACTGAGATGAAAGACCGGTTCGAGCGTCTGCGACAGCGGCGTGTGATCGGGCGCGGTCTGCATGATGTCGGCCATGTAATCCCACCATTTGCGCATCACGTCGAGTTGCGGCAACTGATCCATCGTGTGATCGCTCGTGCGCGACAGCACCGCGAAAAGATGATGCGTGTCGGGGTCGAAGAAAATCCGGTAGTCGCGCACGCCGGCGTTGTGCAATGCGTCAACGAGCTCGGGCCAGATCTCCGTATGACGCCGTTCGTACTCTTCGCGCATGCCGGGGTTCAGCACCATCCGGAAAGCGATCGTCTCCATTGCGGCCTGTCTCCTGTCGACTTCTTCGAACGACTATAATTCCTGCATCGATAGCCTCTCAATCCGTTGTTGGGATTGGGCGATCCACAAACCGAATCGCACGGGCACCTCTACTGGCACCATGAGCCAACATTCAGCCGCCGTCGCACTCGTCAACCGTCTCAAGTTCAAGCATCTCGCCCTGCTCGTCGCGCTCGACGACACCCGCAACCTGCACCAGGCCGCCGAGGCCGTCAACGTCGCGCAACCGAGCGCGAGCCGCATGCTCGGCGATATCGAGGAAGCGTTCGGCTTTCTGCTGTTCGAACGCAACGCCCGCGGCATGACGCCGACGCCGCTCGGCGTCGTCACGCTCGCTTACGCGCGCCGCGCGCTTGCCGAACTCACACGCTTCGCCAAAGACCTCGACGTCAAACGCCGCGGCGGTCACGGGCAGTTGACCGTCGGCGCGATCATGGGCGCCGCGCCCGATCTGCTGGCGATGTCGGTCGCCGTGCTGAAGACCGAAAGCCCGCTGCTCAACGTGCGCATCCTCGGCGAAACGAGCGACCAGGTCGTGCAATTGCTGCATCGCCGCGAGGTCGATCTCGCGCTGGGGCGCCTGACCAATCCTTTGCAGCACAACGACTTCAGTTTCGAGCCGCTCGCGCGCGAAACGCTGCTGCTCGTCGTGCGTGCCGTGCATCCGCTCGCGCGGCACCCGCGCGTCACATTGCGCGAACTGGTCGCGTGGCCGTGGGTGGCGCAGCCGATCACGAGTCCGGCGCGCGTGCTGTTCGAGGAAGAACTCGCGCGCGCGGGGCTCGCCACGCCAGTCAATCTGACCGAATGCGCGTCGATCTTCGCGACGCTGCAATTGCTCGAAAACTACGATGCGGTCGCGATGCTGCCGGAGTCGGTCGTGCGCGATCATGTGCGCGGCGGGCTGCTCGTCGCGCTGCCGCTGGAAATCGGCAAGAGTCTCGCGGGTTTCGGCATTCTGACGCGCAAGGAAGAGCCGCTCGCCGAGCCGGCGCTGCGCTTGATCGAGTTGCTGCGCGGCTTCTCGCGCAACCTTGCGCGCGACAATCCTGCCATCGCACCTGGCGCGCTGACTACGCCCGCCACGGTCAATTGACGCCCGCATTTCGCGTCGCTTATTGCAGGTTCACGAACAGGCCGCCGTCGACGAGCAGCGCGGCGCCCGTCACATAGCGCGCGCGGTCCGACGCGAGAAACACGACGCAATCGGCGACGTCGTCGGGATGCCCGAGGCGGCCGAGCGGAATGCGCTTCTCGAAGTAGGCCTTCTTCGCTTCATCGGCGAGATCTTCCGCGTTCAGATCGGTTGCGATCGTGCCCGGCATCACCGAGTTGCAGCGGATGCCGTACGGCCCCAACGCAATCGCGCACGACTGCATCAGCGAATGCACGCCGGCCTTGGTCGGCGTGTAATGCGTCTGCATGCCGCCGCCCACCAGCGCGCTGATTGAACTCGTCGCGACGATCGCGCCGCCGGTGCCCTGCTTTTTCATTTGCTGCGCGGCCGCTTGCGTGACGAAGAACGCGCCGTTCAGATTGACCGCAACCGTCGATTCGAGCACGTCGGCCGGCATGTCGAGAAACGCGTGGAACGGACAGATGCCGGCATTGCTCGCGAGCACGTCGACCTTGCCGAACGCGTCGACCGTACGGCGCACCAGCTCCCGACCGGTATCGCGCGCGGCGACGTTGCCTTCCACCGCGATCACGCGCCGCCCCAACGCCTCGATTTCGCCGACCACTTCCTCGACCGCCGAGCGGCGGCCATACGATGCGTCGTTGTCACCCCAGTAGTTGATCGCCACGTCCGCGCCTTCGCGGGCGCAGGCCACCGCGATCGCGCGTCCGATGCCGCGCGAGCCGCCGGTGACGATCACGATTTTGTCCTTGAGCAGCACCTTAGTCTCCTTTGCCAGGGTTCGCCGTTCGGCACGCGTTCAAAGCGTTCAAATCGTTCAATGCTGGTAAGGCCGCACCAGCGCGCATTCCGGATTGAGCCGCACGCCGAAGCCCGGCGTGTCCGGCACCTTCATGCGCCCGTTCACCGGCACCGGCTCATCGAGCAGCAGCGGGTTGAACATCGGCACGACTTCGTCGGCTTTCGGCGCCATCATCAGAAACTCGGAGAACGGCGAGTTATGGCGCGTGACGACGAAGTGATAGCTGTACACCGACGAACCGTGCGGCACCACCATCACATTGTGCGCATCGGCGAGCGCGGAAATCTTGATCAGCTCGGTGATGCCGCCGCACCAGCCGACGTCGGGCTGGATCAGATCGCAGCACTGCATCTCCAGCAGCATCCGGAAGCCCCAGCGCGTCGCCTCGTGCTCGCCTGTCGACACCATCATGCCGCGTGGCACGTTGCGGCGCAGTTCGGCGTAACCCCAGTAATCGTCGGGAGGAAGACATTCTTCGAGCCATTTGAGGCCGTATCCGTGCGCGCCTTGCGCGAGCCGCGTCGCATAGCGCACGTCGAGACTCATCCAGCAGTCGTACATCAGCCAGAAGTCGTCGCCGACACGCGAACGCATGTGGGCGAGCTTCTCGAGGTTCTGCCTGAGTCCGTCTTCGCCTTCCGCGGGACCGTGCTGCAAAGGCAGCTTGCCGCCGATGAAGCCCATCTCCTTCGCGAGATCGGGCCGCGCGCCAGTCGCATAGAACACCAGCTCGTCGCGCACCGGGCCGCCCAATAGTTGATATACGGGCTCCTTGCGAACCTTCGCGAGCAGATCCCACAGCGCGAGATCGACGCCGGAAATCGTATTGAGGACGACGCCCTTGCGCCCGTAGTACAGCGTCGCGAAGTACATCTGATCCCACATCTTCTCGATGTCGGTCACGAGCTGCCCTTCGAGAAAACGCGCGAGATGCTTTTCGACGATGAACGCGCCGATCTCGCCGCCGGTCGTCACCGCGAAGCCCACGGTACCGTCGCTCGCCTCGATCTCGACGACCAGCGTGCCGAGCACATTGATGCCGAATGACTGGCGGCTCTGGCGGTACTCGGGATAACGCGCCATCGGCGTCGCGATGTGATCGTCGATCCAGTGCCCGCCGGCCTGGTCGTGATAGTCCGCGCCGCCGCCGCGAACGATGAAGGCACGCACGTGCCGGATGGTAGGCATGGCCATGAAAGGGCTCCGTGAGAGAGAGGCGTCGAAGCGGCTCGACAACGCGCGTTCGACGCGTGCGCAATGCTCGAGCAGCGCGATTAATAAGTGGCGCGGCCGCCGGAAAGATCGAACACCGAGCCGGTGCTGAACGCGCAGTCTTCGGAAGACAGCCACAGGATCAGCGACGCCGCTTCTTCCGGCAGCAGGAAACGGTTCATCGGGATCTTCGACAGCATGTAGTCGATGTGCTGCTGCGACATGGAATCGAAGATCTCGGTCTTGGCCGCGGCCGGCGTGACCGCATTGACGAGGATGTTTCTGGTTGCGAGTTCCTTGCCGAGCGACTTGGTGAGCCCGATCAAGCCCGCCTTCGACGCGCTGTAGTGCGAAGCATTCGGATTGCCCTCCTTGCCCGCCACCGACGCGATATTGACGATGCGGCCATAGCCCTGCTTCAGCATCTGCGGCACGACCGCGCGGCAGGTCAGGTACGGGCCGATCAGATTGACGTCGATCACGCGGCGCCACATGTCCGGCTCGAGCTCCCACGTCGTGCCGTTGCCGCCGGTGATGCCCGCGCAGTTGATCAGCACGTCGATCGAGCGGTGCTCGGCGAGCGTTTGCGCGGTGGCCTGCTCGACCGCGGCTTCGTCGGTCAGCTCGACCGTGACGGCGCTGACCTTGCCGAGCTCGCTCAGCTCGCGCTGGCTGCGCGCGAGGCGTTCGCTATCGACATCCCACAACGCCACCGACGCGCCCGACTTCAACGCCCGCTGCGCGACCGCGTAGCCGATACCGCGCGCGCCGCCGGTGATGACGACCGCGCGCCCCCCCAGATCGATCCGATTCATTGCTGTGCTCCTGTAGGCCGCCGTGTGGCGTGCCGTCGAGTTGTTGTATATCGCTGCAGTCAATATACGGGCGGTGCGATGCACCAACAATTCGACTATCGGAGGGGGCGATAGCAAAAGTGAATCGGCGGCGGGATCGAGCGCTAATGGGAAGCGAAGATGCTAGTCATCGGCAGCGACGAAAAGCATCGACACATACAGAATGGTCGACACGACGATGATGCCGACGCCGACCAGCACCTTGGTCCGGTCGAAGTTGATGCCGCCGATGATCGCTATGCCGATGCCGAACACCGACGACAACGTGCCGACCGCCGCGAGGCCCACGTGGATCTTGCTGCGGACCAGCCTTTTGCGCTCCGATTCGGCAGTGGTTTCCGTTTCGCTCTGTTCCATTCCCCGCTCCTTCGCGCGCGACGCGATGATCTTGTGAAACCTGAGCTGCGATGGCCGGCGCGCGACGGCGAACCCCCGGTTGCGGTTCGACGCCGCACGCCTCGATACGCTTCAGCGTAGTTTATTTAAGCCTTCCCGAGCGCCGTTATTTGACGTCCGCGCCATTGCGCGACACCGCCGCCGCGATGGCCGACACGAACACCGCGCGCACCGAATCGCCAACCTTCAGTTTTTCGAGCGGAATGTCCGGCGCCACGTCGAGCGTTTCGGTGCGCGACGGCCCGCGCAGCGTGATCGTGCGCCTCTTGCGATCGATCTTGCGCACCGTCGCCACGACTTCGACGCGGCGCGCCGATGCAACCACACCGTTGGCCGCGGGCTGCGTGACTTCGGTATCGATGCGCTGGCGAATTCCGCTCGGCGCGAGTTTGTCGACGCCGACGAGCAGCGCGTTTTTGTACGCAATCGTCACGATGTCGCCGATATGCAGCTTGCTGACGTCGGCGGCTTGCGGATTCACGTCGAAGGTTTCGTCGCCGCCGTGTGGGCCGCGCAGCGTCACGCTGTTCGTCGCAGGATCGATCGCGACGACGCGCGCCTGAACGTGCAGCAGCGCGGCAGCGCCGATTGCCCGCCGTTCCGGCGCGGACGCCGCGTTGTCCTGCGCGAACGCCGAACCCGCCGGCGCGACCAAAACCGCGAACGCAACCGTGATCGCCTTCACTCGCATGAGCCTGGAGCCCGTTGTATTGCAAGCCATGAAATGCTCCTTTTGATTGCGTCGTTGTTACGGCAAATGTTTTGTCGCAGATCGCGTACTATGCGCAGCAGCGGCAACTGCGGTCGCTTCGAATAAAAAGGAAAACGGACTATTAATCGCTTTTAGCAGACGGGTACGCATTTTTGAAACCGGTAACGGTTCTTTTCTGATGCGCCGATTTGTCTCGCAGAACTGATCGTGAAAAGCGCGTGGCAGCGGGTGAGTGCGCGCAAGGAGCGGCGCGGCTTTGCGCACGCGTTCCCGGAGCGTCAGCGGAGGGGTTGAGAGCTAGCCATAACATATACCTCGCAAGGAGATGGACTACCGGGTGACCCAATGTAAGCGGGTCCGGAAATTGCCGTACGTTATGACTATTTCAAACTGTCTCGGGGATGCTAGCAAACGGGTAAAGGAATAGCAAGACAAGGGATCGCGCATCGCTATTGCGGATTAATCGGGCTTGCTGCGTCAAAACTTTTATGACGAGTGGCGATTCATTTGCGATAAAAATATGATGCGCGTCGTTTCGACTGTGGACGAATTGGCAATCAGCGAACGACTCAGCATAAACCCTTAATGGATGATACTGACGCTATTGCGCATCACTTCGCGACGAATACAAAAAATTGTCGTCAATCATTGGAATACTGCGCACACGGCCGGATTGATCGAGCGAATTTTGCCATCGAGATCACAGTCATCTGGCATCGCAGGCACAGCGTTTGCTCCAGCTCGCGTCGGCGTTTAACGCACAAACATTGGAATTATCGAAAGGACACCACACACATGGTCACGACTCGCCCCTGCACCGCCGCCTGCGTCATCGACGGCCGTCTCGTCACGCTCACTTTCTATCCGGACAACGGCGTATTGCGTATTGCCGATCCGACCGGCGTCTGTCTAAGGGAAACGCGCTGGCATGGGTCCTGGCGCGCACTGCTGGAAGTGTTCCGCGGTTACTACGATCCGGCGGAAAACAACGATACGGTACGCGGCGTCGACGATATCGTCGCGCGCCTCGGCGAGCGCAGCGCTGATGTTCCGCGGGAACTGACATTCTCGTGAAATGGCATGCGCTTGCGGTCAAGCGCATGCACCGCCGCGGCGGCGCGCGACGCCTGCCCTTTGCCTGGAAACCCAGAGTCATTCGGGCGCGCCTCGTTAGGCGCGCCCTGCTGCCGCTCACCGATCGGTCATTGACCGAAATAGGTTTTGCACTCCGTGCTGAACGAGCAGGACTGGCTGTGTCGGCCACCGGCTTGTGACTCGCCCGCCGGAACACCGCCATACGACGCGTTGCGCACGCCCTGCTCGCGCGGGTCCCAACTGCGACCGTAGGACATATCGGTCGTCGCCTGCGCCGATTCGTTCGCATTGAACTGCATCATCGCGCGACCTGACATGCCGGGGTCCGCCTGGCCGCTCAGTTCCTCCGCGGTGGCTGTTCTCGGTACCAGAAACAGGACGGCGGTCGCGGCAATCATCAATATACGTGCTCTCATTTCCGGACTCCTCGATCCGGCGCAGCAGTGTTCGTCCTCCACAAGAATTGATCCGCGAACAGCCAGCCTGCCCAATGGGGCCGAGGAACGGGTCGATGCCAATGCGCTACTGCTGCGACGGGTCACCGAACTAAACAGATGAAGAATTACCGCGCTTGCAACCGATGCCTCGACGCGTTCCTGGAGCGTCGGCGGAATCGGCGGACATAAGGCGGTTGTAAGTCTGCGTTGCGCAGCTTTTCGTCTTTCTTTTATAGGTCGCGCCCCCCGGAATTCAATCCAGGAGCTTCCAGCAGAGTGGCCGATTGTCCACACCGTTCGATAAACCGCATTCACTGACAAATTCAATGTGAACTAAGCGTGCTTTGCTCGCGCATTGCGTTATGATGTTGCTACAAAGCACAAAAAGCGAACCCGCACATCGACGAAAGTCCGGTGAAAGACGGACAGCGTGGAGTGACTCCATCCATTCGCAATCATTGCATCGAGACTCAGAGTTTTTCATAGCGAACGTCAGGCTTACCGGCCTCGTTCGCCGCGCTGCGACATGCTGAAATATTTGCTGATTGGGGCTCTCAGTTTGAGGGTCGGTTGTTCCAGCGGCCGTCTTTGTCCGAGGCCGTATTGCAAATTCGGGAGCAACGTTTTTTACCCGGCACATGGCATTTCCGTCAATCGACAACTCCACCGCGGGGCGGCCCCACTCAGTCGGGCTCGACGCTTCGCAGCTTTTTCCCCGCAATCTGTCTTCGACAGTACGCTGCACGTTTTAGAAGGACAAATATCCTATGGACGAACGGAAGCGAGATAGCATGATTGCGTATCTCCGCCATCGCATGGAAGAGTTTGGTATCAGGCCAGAAGACCTTGCCGCGGCGCTGGCTAACGAATCATTGGCCAAAAACGCTGAGCGCTATCGCAATGCGACCGGAGACAGCTGGGATGGCAATGGCGAAATGCCGCAATGGTTGAAGCAGGCCATTAGTGCCGGCCAGAGCATTGAGCATTTTGAATTGGCCGCCAAACCGGCGCCCGCACCCCAACCGAAAGCCCAACCGAAAAAACAGGTGGACTGGTCGAATGACCCGTTCGCCGGAACGCGGCTCGCGCGCCCGAATAGTCGCTAGGTGCAGGCCGCCGCGCTCGAAGGCGCGGACACCATGGCTGCGGATTCGAAACGAACCGCCGTGCCACGCACCGGTTTTGTGCCACCGCCTGGCATATTCGCGGTATTCGCGGCATTCACCGTATTCCCCGCATTGATGGCATTCGCCGCATCGACGATATTCGCGTGATTCGCGCGATTCGAGGCAGGCTGCGCATATTGCGGCAACTCGATAAACGCGCTGACCTGACGCACGATCTGCCAGAAGGTCTTGTCGAAAAGACGGGCCTGCTCGTCAGCGGACCCGTGGCCGCCCGCGAGCGGATCGGCAATGGTCCAATAGACGAATGCCGGCGCGCCGGGAAATACCGGCGCATGCAGCCCGCCGACGAATTCGTCGAGCGCGATCACGATATCCATGCGCGGCGCCCATTCGCCGGTGAATTCCAGCCAGCTTTTAGGGCTCAGCACCGCGCGCCCCGAAATGCCGGGCTGCAATTGCGCGACCGCGAGTGGATGAAGGCGCGCGGCCGGTTCAGGGCCCGCGCTGAACGCCTCGAACCGGTGCCCCGCCAGTTCGCGAAGTAAAGCTTCTGCAATGATGCTGCGGATCGAATTATCGCGGCAGAGAAACAGCACCTTATATTTTCTGGACACGCTTACCCCGTACCGATGTTTTTTTATTTAACCTCTGGGCGGAATTGTGCCGCTCCAGTCTTGCGCCCCCGTGACACTACGGCGTTTTTTTTATTTGCGCCACGGGATTCACGCCAGCTATCTCGAGTCCGGGGCACAGAGCACAACTTTGCGAATGGGCAGTGTACCAGTGTCCTGCCCCCAGTTTCAGCACCCTTTTTCAATATTTGTCAGATCAGGCGACGCTGCCGCCGGTGCGGCGATTCGGCGCGATCGGCGTGGCCGGGTCGTGATCGCAGCGCGCGGACCTGCGCGTAGGGGTATACGCGGTACGCGGGAAGCGTCGCCTCGAATGAGATTGCCGCAGGCAACCCGGATCGTCGCGACGCGTCAGAATTTCAGGCTGTTGAGGAACTGGAACCACAGGCTGCCGAGCGCACCGGCCGGATGGATGTCGCTGGCGGTCTCATCGCGCTTCGCGTGGTTCGCGCGTTTGACATGCGGTGTGTCGTGAAGGGCGGCTTCTGAAGCCGTGCTGGTTTCGTGCGCGGTTTTCGCCGGTTCGGCCTCGGCCGCCTCAGCTTGCGCCGCTGCCGCGCCCTTCGCCGCCTTACCCGCGCGCTGGGCATCTTGCGCGGCGTCCGCCTCGTCGCGGCGCGCCGCCTGCAACGCCGCGACGCTGTCGGCGATCTGCGCGGCGCGCTGTGGTTCGCATTGCCGGCCAAGCAGCACGCCGAACAGCACGTCGCGATTGTGGCCCTGGTCGGCGAAGCGGATCGCGATCGACACCATCTCCGCATACGCGGCTTCGTCCGCCGCTCGCGCCGCCGCCTCACGCTTGGCCTGCGCGCGTTGCCGACGCGTGTGCTGCGCCTCCCACTCGCGCATCTGTTCGGCGTAGACCGTGTCGTAGACCTTGCGCTGCTCGGCATCGGACAGGATCGCGTATGCGTCCTTGATTTCCTGGAACGCCGCGCGCGCCACGTCCTCGGCACCGTGATTACGATCCGGATGCCACTTCATCGCGGCTTTCCGGTAGGCCCGCTTGATTTCGTCGTCGGTGGCGTGCGCGGGCACGCCGAGCGTGTCATACAGGGTTGCCATGCTGGGCTCGATCTCGCGGAAAATCACTGCGGGCATCGTAGCATGCAAAAAGCGGCGTCATCGTGAAGCGGCTACCACGCACGTATATGCAACCGGCATTGCCGCCATGGCGCAACGTCCGCCAGCGACCCACGAAAAAAAGGCCCCACCACTTGCGTAGCGAGGCCGAGTCCCATGTCTAACGCGATCTATGGAGGAGACGAGTCCATCTTAGGGTCTTGCCCGCACCCGCCCAACCAACGATTCGCCATATGCTTATCGCCCGCTTGCTCACGTGCATCGCAGATGCGACTCTTCGCGTCGTGGCCGCATGGTTATATCGTTAGAACAAAAAGTCGCTTAGCGGCGCGGCGCTCGCTCATTAAGATGACACTTCAAAGTCCGGTTCACTCCGGTCGGTCCGTTCACGGCCGTGCACATGCGTTGCTGACGCTGCATGAGTCCCGCATCGACCGCGCCGTCAACCGCAGCGTGAACCGCAATCGAAGGAGCATTTCGTTGAGCAGATCCGATCACTCCCGCCCGCCGCTCATCATCGGTATTGGCGGTACGACGCGCGCGGCCTCGTCGACCGAGCGCGCGCTGGCCTTCGCGTTGCGCGGCGCCGAAGCCGCCGGCGCGCAAACCCGCCTGTTCGGCGGCACTTTTCTGCATAGCCTGCCGCACTACGCGCCGGAACAGCCGGCCCGCACCGACGAACAACTCGAGTTGCTCGACGCGGTGCGTCGCGCGGACGCGGTGATCATCGCGACACCCGGCTATCACGGCGGCGTATCCGGGCTCGTGAAAAACGCGCTCGACACGCTCGAGGAATTGCGCGCCGACGAGCGCCCGTATCTGGATGGCCGCGCGGTGGGATGCATCGTCACCGCCTACGGCTGGCAGGCGGCGGGCTCCGTGCTGACGTCGCTGCGCTCGATCGTGCATGCGCTGCGTGGCTGGCCGACGCCGTTCGGTGCCGGCATCAACACGCTGGAGACGCGTTTCGATAGCGTCGACAGCTGCTCCGATCCGAAAGTCATCGAGCAACTCGCGACCGTCGGCCAGCAAGCCGCGCAGTTCGCGCTCGCGTTCAATGCACAGCGTGCGCACGGCGCACCCGCCACGTCGAGCCATTCGACCACGAGCCGGACCTCCGCACAAAACACCACCTCGATCGCCGCGGACGGCCGTTCCGCGCGCGTCCTGCACGCGGTCTGAAATACTCCCCCGGCACCCGTGACGCCGCCGCAATTGCGCGTGGCGTCACGCTTTGCGCCGAGCGACCGTGCGCCACATAACAGACATCGCGACCCCGCTCGAATAGAGTCCCGAACACAGCGACTTCGATCCAATCCGGGCTTCTGATTACCACTCCCGCGCCGCGCTGATTTGCTTCCGACGAAAGATTGGTTCACCCGCTGCGCAGCGCGCCCTACGCTTGACCCTGCCCGCCGCTTCACCCACCTTCGGCAACGACGGGGCCGCGCCGCACGCATTGGTATTCCGCACGACACCCGCGGACACACAGACAAGTCAGGATCATGAACTCACACATCCGCTACAAGGGCTACGAGGTCGAAGCGGCAACGCAACTGCTCCCCAACGGATTATTCGCCGCCAATCTGACGATCGAGCAGCGCGACGAGAATACGCGTAAAGCTTATTCGTTCGACGCGCTCGACTACTTCTTCGACGAAGAGCATGCGCTCGCCTATGCGTCGGACTGGGGGCGCATGTGGATCGATAATCACCGGTAAGCGCATCGATATCGATGAAAGCGAGCGCGACGCGCGTTGTGCATCGCCCGGCATCGGCCCTCAGGCGGATGTGCCAGAATAGCTGAACCCTTGCGTTCGCTGTCTGCCCGCGTGACCTGTCCGCTACTTCGACGGATGCAGTCGAACCTCGCGCCGCCCGCGACGCATCCATCGATACGGAGACGCCGGTAATGACATGGACCGTCGATGCACAACTCGCGCTCAGCGCGGCACAAGCGGTCGAGGCGCTGCAAGCGGGCCGGCTCAAAGCCGCCGACTACGTCGCCACCCTGCTCGCGCGCGCCGCCGCCCTCACGCAGTTGAACGCACTCACCACGCTCGACTTCCACGGCGCGCTCGCCGCCGCGCAGCGCATCGACGCATTGACGCCAGCGGAGCGGGCGCGACTGCCGCTTTGCGGCCTGGCCATAGTCGTCAAAGACAACATCAACACCGCGGGCCTGCCGACGACGGCCGGCACGCCCGCGCTCGCCGGCTTCGTGCCGAACACCAATGCACCATCGGTGCAACGACTCGTCGACGCGGGTGCGATCGTGCTCGGCAAGGCCAATATGCACGAGCTTGCGTTCGGCATCACGAGTACCAACCTGTCCGCGCACGCGGGGCCGGTGCGCAACCCGTACGATCCGTCGCTGATACCGGGCGGTTCGTCGGGCGGCACCGCGGTGGCGATCGCCGCACGCATCGCGCCCGCCGGGCTCGGCACCGACACCGGCGGCTCGACCCGCATCCCGGCCGCGCTGACCGGCACCGCGGGCTTTCGTCCATCGGTCGGCAATGGCGGCGCCGAGCGGCGCTATCACGACCCCAACGCGGTCGTGCCGATCAGCCATACGCGCGACACCGTGGGCCCGATGGCGCGCAGCGTCGCCGATCTGGCGCTGCTCGACGGCGTGATCACCGGCGACGGCGCGTTGCCTGCGATTGCGCTCGACGGCTTGCGCATCGGCTTGCCCGCGCCGCTGTGGGACGCTCTCGAGCGACAGGTCGAAGACGTCGCGCGCGCCGCGCTGCAAAAGCTCGAAGCGGCGGGTGTCACCTTCGTGCCGGTCGCGATGACCGAGTTGGAGCATCTGAACGGCATGGTCGGCGGTCCGCTCGCCATTCACGAAGCGCGCGACGACGTGCTCGCGTGGCTCGTCGCGAATCAGGCGCCGGTGCAGACCGTCGCCGATCTGGCCGTGCGCATCGCGAGCCCGGACGTGCGCGCGATTTACGACGACGTGCTCGCCGACGTGCTCGGCTCGCACTATTCGGCGGCGCTCAATTACTGGCGGCCGCGGCTGCAGAACTACGTCGCCGCGACGTTCGCGAATGCCGGTCTCGATGCGTTGCTGTTTCCGACGACGCGGCTCGTCGCGGTGCCGATCGACGATCTGAACGGTTCGTCGACTGTCACGATCGATGGCGGTCCGCCGATCGATACGATGGAAGCGTTCCTGCGTAATACCGATCCGGCCAGCACATCCGGCATTCCGGGGCTGTCGCTGCCGGCGGGTATCAGCGCGAGCGGGCTGCCGGTCGGCCTCGAACTCGATGGACCGCTCGGCTCGGACAGGCGGCTGCTGGCCATCGGTGTCGCAATTGAACAGGTACTGGGAGAGTTGCCGGCGCCGGTGCTGTGAAGCCCGAGTTTCACGTCGGCGCCATCCGGTTTGTGCTCTAATGCCTGCGCATTGCAGCCCGCATTGCGGCGCTTTCCCTGCCCGAACCCCACCCAAGCGACGATGACGGACCTCGCCACCGCCCTCTCATCTCGCGGCCTCGCGCGCCGCATCGTTCACTTGACCGCCGTGCTCGCGGCCGCTCTCGCCGCCAGCGCCTGCGCGCGCCTCGATACGGTCGATTCCAACGCGCTGTGGAAGATCGTCGACATTCGCTGCGTGCCTTCGCAGCTGGCCACCGGCACGCCGGGGCAATGCACGGTCGTCGATCTCGACAAGCGCTATGTCATCCTGAAGGACATTCTCGGCCGCTCGCAGTTTCTGCTGATGCCGACCGATCGCATCACCGGCATCGAAAGTCCGCTGATCCTCGCGGCCGATGCGAAGGACTACTGGAGCGACGCGTGGGATTCGCGCCATTACGTGCAGCAAGCGGTCAAACGCGAATTGCCCGACGATCAGCTCGGCCTCGAAATCAACTCCGAATATCGTCGCTCGCAGAACCAGCTGCATATCCACATCGATTGCATGCGGCGTGAAGTCAGCGCCGCGCTCGCCAGTCACGCTCACGACGCGCCCGGCGAATGGCGCTGGGCGACGCTCGATGGCAAGCGCTACAGGATCATGCGCGTGAGCTCGCTAAGCGGCGCCGACGACCCGTTCAGGATCGTCGCGCGCGACAATCCCGATCCGGCGACGATGGCCACGCAAACCATCCTGGTCACCGGCGCGGGACCGTCCGCGGCTCGGGATGGCTGGCTGATCGTCAACAGCGGTATCGACATCGATGGCGGCAGCGGCACGGCCGAAGGGCTGCTCGATCACGCCTGCCGCGTGGCGGACGATCATTGAACGCTTACCGGATACGCACTATCCGCGCCCGCTTTTCCACGATTGCGTGGATGCATTGCTCAATAAAATGGTTCGGGCGCACAGCGTCGCCCCGTAGGATCGGTCTGGACCTGCGAGTCAACATCGCGGGTTCGAACATACATGCGGACCGATGCAACGATGGCGATCTATCTCGACGACTCCCAGCGCAACGATATCGACCGTCTGGCCGCTGGCCGGGCCTGGCGCACGCAGTGGCCGACATGGGCGCTGATCGTCGCGATCTACGGTGGCTGGTTCGGCGTCGCCGCGCACGCGCGTCTGCTGGGTCTGCCGCTGACGGCCGCGCTGCTGGCCATCTTCGGCGCATGGTACATGTCGTTGCAGCACGAGCTGCTGCATGGCCATCCGACGCGCTCGCGATTCGTCAACGCGCTGCTCGGCTTCGCGCCCCTCGCGGTGTGGTTCCCTTATCACGTGTATCGCGAGTCGCATCTGCGCCATCACGACGATGCGTATTTGACCGAGCCCGGCAGCGATCCGGAAAGCTATTTCGTTAGCGCAGCGGACTGGCAACGCGCGGGCACCGCGATGCGTGCGTTGCTGGTTTTCCGCAATACGTTGATAGGTCGCTTGCTGGTCGGGCCGGCGTTTGCGATTGCCGCGACCGGTGCGCAGGCACTCGACAAGATTCGCGACGGCGATTGGCGCGACCTGCCCGCATGGCTCGCGCATCTCGCCGCGCTGGTTGCACTCACTGTGTGGTTGCAGCAGCGGTGCGGGATACCGGCGTGGGTGTTCATCGTCGGTGCGGGGTATGGCTCGCTCGCGCTTGCATCGGTGCGTTCGTTTCATGAGCATCGGATTGCGCAGGAGCCCGCGCATCGCACGGTCATCAATGAAGCGGGATGGCTGTGGCGGTTGCTGTTTCTGAACAATAACTATCATCTGGTTCATCATGACTTGCCGCAGGTGCCGTGGTTTGCGCTTCGGACGGTCTATCAAACGTCCCGCCAGCAGTACATCGAACGCTCCGGAGCCTTTCTGGTCGGGGGCTACAGCGAATGGGTCAGACGCTATGGATTCGCTGCGGTGGCGCATCCGGTGGCGACCGGCACGTCCGACTCAGGCCGACGAAATCCGCCTGCTTCCGCCGGTTTTGCGGGTAAATTGCGGGTAAAATTTATGGTAGTTGTCCGCCAAGGAGAACTCCATGAAGCTCACCTTCCCACTCCTGCAGAACGCCAAACCGCAGAGCAAGCCCTATAAACTTCGTGATCGAGACTCCATGTATTTGCGGGTCTCGGTCTCGGGCTCGAAAGTCTGGAAATTTGACTACCGGTTGGATGGCAAGGACTGCAGTTACACTCTCGGCCGATTCCCCGATCTTTCGATAACGGACGCTCGTCAACGTCGCAGCGCTGCAGCCAAGCTGGTCGCATCTGGCATCCATCCGAAGGCATACGAGAAGCAACTACAACAGCAGACTGTTGCCCATCAGAAGAACACGCTCTGGCCCGTGTGCGAGGAATGGCTGGAGGACCATCGGGGAAAATGGACCCCCTACTATCACGCTCAAGCCACGCGTTTCCTTGCGCGCTACGTGAAAGGTTCACCTCTCGGCACTATGCCGGTCCGCGACATCAAGGTGTCGCATGTGTACGATCTGCTGCAGTCGATTGCAAAACGCAAAGCTCTTGCAGACGATGAACGCAAGGCAGAAGGCGCACCACATATCGCCATACGGGTTCGCCAACACCTCGACGCTATATTCAGACGCGCGATCATCAGCGGGCGCGTGGACGCGAACCCCGTTGCAGCGCTTAAGGCATCCGATGTGGTGACGCTCCCGCCTACGCGCCACAACCGGGCGCTCGAGGCTCATGAACTCAAGCACCTACTGGCTACTTTTTCGGTCACCGGAACTCAGCGCACACACCTAGCGATGCGCTTACTGCTACTAACCTCGCTGCGCAGCGTCGAGCTGCGAGGTGCAAGGTGGCGGGAGATAGACTTGCAATCTGCGATATGGGCTATCCCCGAAGAGCGCATGAAGATGGAGCGTCCGCATGTGGTGCCGCTCAGCAGGCAGGCAATTGAGATTTTGGAAAAGATCCGGGAAATTAATCGACCTAAGAGCGCTGACGACTACCTCTTTCCAAACGTCAGAGATGAATCGCGGCCGATGGCAGCCACCACCATTAATGCAGCCTTGGTCCGAAGTGGATTCAATCACGAACGCCTTTTCAGGGCACACGGCGCACGCGGTACGTTCAGCACATGGGCACATGAACAGGGGTTCACGCCGCTCGCGATCGAACGTCAGTTGGCCCACGTCGAAAAAAATCGGGTGAGCCGCGCGTATAACAAGGCCGAGTTTCTTTCTGAGAGACAGAAGATGATGCAGGATTGGGGAGACTATGTGCAGAGGCTGAGCGATTAGTCTTCAGTCTGCGTCCCTCGTCGCACGCACACTACAAGCAGTCTCGCGGTACCGACGAAGCAGTGCGATGCGTTTCTGAGTCGAGCTGGCCGACAATTCCCACTCGATTAGCAACTACCCACCGCAAACCCAACGCTGGGCCTGACACGGGTCCCATGGCGCCCGGCGATACCGTCAGCGATACCGACATTCCCGCCCGGCACTCAACGGCCTCGGGGGGGCCGCATCGGAAAATCAGCACCGCCTGCTTAACAAAGATCGTCTAAACCATGCATCTCCAGTTCACTTCGGAGGTTGATACCGTCTGCGATACCGTCAGGTCACAACTGCCTAACTGAGCCGACCGGCGGCTGGTCTTGAGGTTTGTTCGACGCCTGCCCATGTCCGTGGGCTCGCAAGCGCGAGACAGCGCATGCGGGCAGGTGTTGGACAAACCTGAAGGGAGGAAACCGCGGAGTGCTCCGATGCGGTCGAGGTCGCGAAGGCTATGGTGATTGATAGCCCGCAATGTTCAGGGACGTTGCCCGATGAGCGCTCGGACCATCTGGCAGATGGACCGTGAGGCGATGACGAAGCGGTGCAGTGGCGCAATCGCGGTGGCGGATCGGACGTGTGAGGGAGTGGCGGGAGCGAAAGTCGCAAACGTCCGCTCGCAGGCCGCGTTGCCGCGGAGCCGACGGTCGGGTTGCTTGTCCTGGAACAGGAGCACCCATGTCGCGCCCCGGCGCGTGGGTGGCGCGCGAATCGGCGCGGTCCGCGCAAGGATACCCCCGCGGCAAGATGCCAGATCGCTGACACATTCTTGCGACACAGGATGGCATCAACGGGTGGTGAAACAGACGGGTCTTCAACGCCGATCGGGCCGATCGCTTCCTGTCCGCGAATGGGTGTTTCCTCGCCCATCAAAGCGAGCAGCCGACTGGCCAGCGAGGCAATCGCGGGGCCGAAATGGAACGACTCCGTCAGGGCGCATTCGGGTGCATGTATCTGCGCCATTGTGTTAACTGCACGACGCCATTCGTATATCTGTTGATATGGATCGCCAACGAAGACAATCTGCGCGTGCCGTTGTCGATCAAGGAGCCACAGCATCACTCCGTCGCTGTCCTGTGCTTCATCGAACAGGATGAAATCAGATTCTATGCACGGGTCGGTTTGCGCCCAGACCTTCAGGTATCTGCGCACGAAGCAAAAAAACGAGACATCTAACTCACTGAACTCGCGCAGCGCAATAACTTCGTGTTTTTGCCAAGCCTAGTGCTGGTGACGATGGTGGATATCCGGGAAGTGCGCGTGCGAATGCGTGATGGGCAGGTGGACATGCGGATGGGCGTGGGGCTCGTCACCGGCATAGGGAAAGTCGTGCTCGTGCTGATGATGTTCGTCGTGGCGGTGCCGGTGTACGTGCTCCATCAGTTGGTGCGTATGCTCGTGTTCGTGCCGCTCGCGTAGATGAAGCCAGATGCCAAGCGCCATCAGTGCTGCGGCGATCTAGAAGGTGATCGACGGAAGTTCTGGCCAGATGAGCAGCGAAATGGCAACACCAAACAAAGGTGCAACCGAGAAGTAGGCGCCCGTGCGGGCCGTTCCAAGATGACGAAGCGCGACGACAAAAAGAACAAGACTCACCCCGTACCCGGCGAGCCCCGTGAGCATGGCAGCGCCCACGGTGATTGCTGATGGCACTGATGCGCCAGTCGCGATCGCTATCGCAAGATTCACGGGCCCCGCAAATCAGACCTTTGAGGCAGGCGATCACCATCGCGTCATTCGCGGACACCTTGCGCGTGAGGTTGTTGTCAACTGCCCAGCACAGGCACGCTCCGACGGATCAGCAGGGCACCGGCCGACAGACCCGTCTCGCCCGGCGTCCAGGACAGCATCACGACGCCGGCGACGATCGCAACCATGCCAAGAAACACCTGCAGATCAACGTTCTCACGGAAAACCACCCACGCAATCACGGCGGTCGCCACGCCCTCCAGGTTCAGCAGAAGCGAACTCGATGCGGCCGGCGCGCTCGACAGACCCAGCATAAGCAGGGCCGGCCCGGCGACACCTCCGGCGACGATCGCACCAGCCAGCCACGGCACTTCAGCTTTCCGAAAGTGATGGCTGGTCGCGGCTTGGGCAGCCGGCCGTCGAAACCGGCGGGCGATGATCCCGACACCGAGTCCCACACCACGCCCGAGATAGATCAGGCCTGCGACCATGAACGGGGACATCGAGCCGAGTAAGGCTTTGGCGAGAGGCGTCGCGGCGCCGAACAACGCCGCAGCGCTGAGGGCGGTTAAAACTGCGCGCCAATTCTTGATGTCATGCCAGGTCGGGGTGCGGGAAGCCCCGCACATGGTGGATTTGAGCAACAGTTTACCCAACTTAAGGATCGTCTTTGTGTGAGTCGTCTGCCGGCCTTGCCCGCATTCCGTCGTGGCAAGCACGATCCCACCAAAAGTTAACTTGTAGATTGAGCTACAGGTACGTAACATAATCTACATGGACAATATCACCACTTGGTCCCTCCTTGTTCTGACACTGCCAACAGAGAACGCGACTGCACGGATGCGCTTCTGGCGCGCGCTGAAGGCCAAAGGCTGCGCGGTACTGCGCGATGGCATCTATCTGTTGCCCCGCACGGAAGAGCGCGAACAGATGCTGCGCGAACTGGCGGGTGCTATCGCTGATAGTGGTGGCACCGCGCACCTGCTGCGTGCGGCGAGCCTCGATGCCGCGCAGGAAGCGGAATTCCGGGCACTTTTCGACCGTAGTGATGACCATGCGGAGTTCATGCGCGCGCTGAAGGACGCACGCAAGACGGTTTCCGGCCAGTCAGCGGCTGATCTCTCTAAGCTGCTCCGCCGTCTGCGCAAGGATTTCGAAACCATCGTCGCCATTGACTTCTTCCCGGGCGACGCCGCAACTCGTGCCGAGGCTGCGTGGCAGGACTTCATCGGACTGGTCGATACCGTCCTTTCGCCGGGTGAACCGCATTCCGCCGAGCGGCCCATCCGGAGCCTGTCAGTCAGCGACTATCAGGGGCGCACCTGGGCCACACGGCAACACATGTGGGTCGACCGCGTCGCAAGCGCCTGGCTGATCCGGCGCTTCATCGATCGCGATGCGCACTTCATCTGGCTCACATCGCCCAGTGCCTGCCCATCCAACTTGCTTGGTTTCGACTTCGACGGCGCCGCTTTCACCCACGTCGGCGAGCGCGTGACGTTCCAAGTGCTGGTCGTCAGTTTCGGTCTCGACAAGGATCCCGCTCTCCTGCGGCTTGGCGAAATGGTCCACGCACTCGACGTGGGCGGTGCCCCAGTGCCCGAAGCCATTGGTTTCGAAGCCGTGATGGCAGGTGCCAGGGAGCGCGCGTCGGACGACGATCAGTTGCTCGATGAAATGAGTCGCGTGCTCGATTCGCTCTACACGCACTTCCTCTCCGCAGCAAAAGGCCGGGACGCCGGAGGACGATCGTGAGCACGACGACGGCGACGGCACCAGGCTACACGCTCGGCCAGCTGGTCCTGTACATGCTGCGCCTTGGCACGTTCGGGTTTGGCGGACCTGTCGCGCTCGTCGGCTATATGCATCGCGATCTCGTCGAACAGCGTAAATGGATCAGCGACTCGGATTACCGTGAGGGACTGGCGCTCGCACAGATGATGCCGGGACCACTGGCAGCGCAGCTCGGCATCTATATGGGCTATGTGCACTACCGCATCGTCGGTGCGACGCTTGCCGGTATCGCCTTCGTGCTGCCGTCCTTCCTGATGGTGGTTGGCCTTGGCTGGGCCTACTCCCACTTTGGCGGGCTCTCATGGATGCAGGCTGCCTTCTACGGGGTCGGTGCCGCAGTCGTGGGGATCATCGCGATGAGCGCGTACAAGCTCACCACGAAGACCATCGGCAGGAACAGGCTCCTGTGGGCAATCTTCCTGACACTCGCGGTGGTGACCGTCATCACCGAATCCGAGATCGCGTGGCTGTTTATTGCGGGCGGCCTCATCAACTGGTTCGTCGTCTCTCCGCCGAAATGGTTGATCAGGGGCGGACTGAATGCTGCAGCAGCGGCCCAGCTGCCGGCTGCGAGCGGCGTGCTCAGCGGCCTCGACTGGCCTTTGCTCGGCCAGATCGGACTGTTCTTCACGAAGGCAGGCGCTTTCGTTTTTGGCTCCGGCCTCGCAATCGTCCCGTTCCTTTACGGCGGTGTGGTCACCGAGCATCACTGGCTCAACGACAAACAGTTTGTCGATGCTGTGGCCGTCGCGATGATTACGCCCGGACCGGTCGTGATCACGGTTGGTTTCATCGGCTATCTGGTCGCGGGACTCGCGGGCGCCTGCGTGGCGGCCCTCGGCACCTTCCTGCCTTGTTATCTCTTCACGGTGCTGCCGGCGCCGTACTTCAAGAAGTACGGCAAGCTGCCCGCCATCAAGGCATTCGTCGACGGCATCACAGCAGCTGCCGTTGGCGCTATTACCGGCTCAGTGATTGTGATTGCGCGGCGTTCGATCATCGATTGGCCCACGGTTCTGCTCGCTCTCGCAACCGTGCTGCTGCTGTGGCGTTTCAAGAAGCTGCAGGAGCCAATCATCGTCATCGCCGCGGCCCTCATCGGTCTGGCTGTGTACCCGCTCATCCATGCGCACGGCTAATGGAAGCGCTGCTCACAAATCCATGAGGGAATGCGCCCGCCCGCAAATGCTAAAGACACGATTCGAGGCGCTGCTCATCTGACGGTCCAGATGATCGATTCAGCGCGAAGAGGGAGAACGTGATGTTGATTCCCAACGGACGATATGTGATCGCCAGTCTGTTGCTGGCGTGTATGTTTGCGACTACCGGATGCAAGCAGCGGCCTGGCGAAAAGGCGGGTGGACAGACCATCGAGCTCTCACAGGTGCCGGCCCCTGTCAAAGCGACCATCGACCAGCAGGCACAGGGTCGCCCGGTAAGTGAAATCGAAAAACACACTGCCCGGGGCGCGACCCAATACGACGTCACCCTCGGGTCTGGCGACCAGAAACAGACTCTGATTCTCGACGAGACGGGAAAGGTCGTCGCGACGGGGGGCGACGAGGAAGACGACGACTGATCAAGCGTTTTGTCACAGCTGTGTTCAAGGAGGAGCAGCGTTATGAAATGGATTACGCGCGAACGACCCAAAGTCGACCGTATCGCCTGCCCGTGGCTGATTGCCCGTTTCATCGACAAGGAACCGGAGTTCCTCTACGTGCCTCGCGACGAGGTCATGCGCCTCGCTCAGCAAACAAGGGCGATTCCCTTCGATGTGCCGGACGTCGAACTCGGTCATCACGGCGAACTCTGCAGTTTCGATGCCTTCCTGCAGAAATATCAACTGGACGAACCCGCGCTGATCAGGCTCGCGCGCATCGTGCGAGGCGCCGACACCAGCCGGCTCGATCTGGCTCCTGAGGCGGCCGGGCTCTATGCCATCTCTATCGGCCTGTCACGCAATTTCACAGACGATCATGAGCAGTTGCGACAAGGCATGATCGTCTACGACGCGCTGTATGCCTGGTGCAAGAGCAGCAATGAACACACGTGAGGAAGGTCACACTGTTTCGCTGGCAGCGCGGATGTCAAGACGGGTATTGCCAGCAGGAGCCGACCGCGCGGCGCAACTGCTGCTGGTAAGCCGTGGACTGCGGGGCCTCTGTGACGGTTTCATCGCGGTGCTGTTACCCGCATATCTGCTCGCGCTTGGGTTCGCCAAGGTCGACGTCGGGCTGATCAGCACCGCGACGCTGGTCGGCTCCGCGGTGGCCACGATCGCGGTCGGCGTGCTGGCCAATCGCTTCGCGGCACGCCGGATGTTTATTTTCGCCGCTGTACTGATGGTCGCGACTGGCCTTGGCTTTGCGGGGCTATCGTCGTTGCTGCCTCTGCTCATCGTCGCCTTTGTTGGTACGCTCAACCCAAGCTCTGGCGACGTCAGCCTTTTTCTCCCCCTCGAACAATCCCAGCTTGCCGGGATGGCGACGGGCGATGCACGAACGGCGCTATTCGCCCGCTACAGCCTGGTCGGTGCCGTTTCAGCCGCAGTCGGTTCGCTCGCAGCGGGCGTGCCCGCGTGGCTGGTAGCACATGCACACATGGCGGAACTCACGGCCATGCGCACGATGTTCATCGTGTATGCGGCGACGGGCGGTGCGATCTGGTTGCTCTATCGTCGCTTGCCGCCTGCTGGCGCACACACTTCTGGCCTGAGCGCACCGCTCGGCAAGTCACGGCACATCGTGACACGTCTGGCGTTGCTGTTCAGCATCGATGCGTTTGCCGGCGGTCTGGTCGTCAATTCTCTGATGTCGCTGTGGCTCATGCAACGCTTCGGCCTGTCCGCGGGCGCGGCGGGCCAGTTCTTTTTCTGGGCAGGGCTGCTTACCGCTCTCTCCCAGCTGGCTGCACCGCGACTCGCCAGCAAGATCGGGCTGCTCAATACGATGGTGTTCACGCACATCCCAGCAAGCCTGTGCCTCATCGCCGCGGCCTTTGCTGCTTCGTTGCCAGTGACTTTGGCGCTGCTGCTCGCGCGCAGCGCGTTGTCCCAGATGGACGTTCCCACGCGCACCGCCTACGTGATGGCCGTCGTTACGCCGGCCGAGCGGTCCGCCGCGGCAAGCTTCACTTCGGTACCACGGAGCCTCGCTGCATCGCTCGCACCGTCTCTGGCGGGCGGCCTGATTGGCATCGGGTGGCTTGGCGCGCCGCTTGTCGCCTGCGGCGCGCTGAAGATCGCCTATGACCTTTCGCTACTTTTCGTCTTCCGTCACGTCAAACCGGATCGCTGAACGAAACGGCCCGGACCAGTTCCACCACGCAGGCGGGAGGAAACCAGACAGAGCGCAGTTCCCGAAGATCACAAAAAATGCTGCGTAGCTGATGCACCCAGTTCAAGGAGGAATTTCTGATGTCATCGTTAAGACGCCTCTCGCACGCATTGATCATCGCCACCAGTGTCTGTGCGTTCACCAGCCCAGCCAATGCACAGCAGCCTGCGTCAATAGACACGGCTCGCATTGAACAGATCACCGGCCTGAAGGGCACATTTTCCAAACAGGAGGACGTGTTCAAGATCTCGAAACCGCGCAACGACGTAAAGGTCCAGGTAGACGGCTGGACGATGCCACCGTTCATGGGACTCACGTCCTATGCAGCATTCAAGCCGGCACACGGTTCGCAGGTCATGATGATGGGCGACACCGTACTGTTCGAAGATGAGGTCAATCCGGCCATGAGTGCAGCGCTCGACGCCGGCCTGGAAGTGACGGCACTTCACAATCATTTCTTCTTTGACCAGCCCAAGGTGTACTTCATGCATATCGGCGGCACGGGCGATGCTGGAAAGCTCGCGGAGGGCGTCAAGAAGGTCTACGACACCATCGCAGAATATCGGGCTGCGCACCTGAATCCGGAAAACGTCTTTCCCGGCCACATTGCGGATCCGAGCAATATCAGTCCGGCGCCGCTGGAAGCGGTGTTCGGCGCGAAGGGCCAGACGAACAACGGCATGTTCAAGGTCGTCGTCGGCAGAACAGCGAGCATGCACGGCGTCACCGTCGGCAACGAGATGGGAGTTAACACGTGGGCCGCCTTCGCCGGCACAGACGACGAAGCGGTTGTCGATGGCGATTTCGCGATGCGTGAAAGCGAGCTGCAGGCGGTACTCAAGAGCATGCGCGCATCGGGGATCAATATCGTGGCCATCCATCAGCATATGACGGGCGAGTCGCCCCGCATCATGTTCCTGCATTACTGGGGCAAGGGTAAGGCCGCCGACCTGGCCAGGGGTGTCAAGGCGGCTCTGGATGCGCAGGCCGCAATCACGCGCTAACGCTGCGCGGCCATATTCTGCGCGATGCCACCGCAGCCGCCATTCGCGCGTAGCGGTGGCCGTCGTGCCGCAGGAGGGTTTTATGAAAATCTTGCAACCTTGGAGTTTGCGCCCGGCGGTGCTCCTGTACCTCGTCCTGCTCGGACTGTGTACAGCCCTGGGCGTTCTGGTGCACTTGATTCCGCCCGCTGCCGGGCAGGAGATCAGCAATCTCCCACTGACACACGTCGCCGATATTCCGCTGCCGGGTCGCGCCACCCGGCTTGACTACGAAAGCTACGATCCCGATCGCCATCTGCTGTTCATCGCGCACCTCGGCGACGGAGAGGTGATTGTCGTTGATGTGAATGCTTCGCGCGTGGTCGCACGGATTCCTGATGTTTCATCGGTGCATGGCGTGCTCGCCATTCCCGGGATGTCGCGCGTGTATGCCTCAGCGACGGGAACGGACGAGATCGTGGCCATCGATGAAGCAACACTCAGGATCGTCGCGCGCATGCCGGGCGGACATTACCCGGACGGGATGGCTTATGCGCCGGATGTGCATAAGCTCTACGCGTCGGACGAGACCGGGGGCACGGAGACAGTCGTTGACGTCCGGACCAACCAGCGCATCACGACCATTCCGCTTGGTGGAGAGGTTGGCAACACGCAATACGATGCGCAATCGCATCACATCTTTGTCAACGTGCAGACGCGCAATGAACTCGTTGAAATTGACCCGACAGTCGACAGGATCGTCGCCCGGTTTCCCCTCCCGGGGGCCGACCACAACCATGGACTGTTGATCGATTCGACAGACCGGCTTGCCTTTGTCGCCTGTCAGGGTAATGACAAGCTGCTCGTCTTCGATATGCAAGCACGGCGAGTCGTCCGGTCATTCCCCATCGGTAAAGACCCGGATGTGCTCGCGTTCGATCCCGGCCTGGGGAGGGTCTTTGTCGCGGGCGAAGATGGCGTTGTCTCGATCTTCGGTGTCAAAGGCCCGAACGTTGCCAAAATCGGCGAGGGTCGGCTCGGGCCAAACGCGCACGTGGTCGCCATCGACCCTGCCACCCATCACTCGTATTTCCCGCTGAAGAACGTAGACGGACACCCGGTGCTGCGCGTAATGGCATCCGGATGATGTCTTTTGGAGATGCAAGAGACAGGCGTGGCTGACTCGCAAAAATCCCGTCGACCGATGATGCCCGCGCATGACCACGAATACCGCGACTATTGCGCCCCGGCGCGGGGAGGACAACTTGAAGGTGTGTTTATCTCCGGCGAAGCCAGCGCTGCCCGTTGTCCTCGTATATCGTGGGCAACGCAAGGCCGTTCAAACCGGCCACGAGGTCGACACGCTTTGGGCGCTCGCCAGGCAGATCGCTGAACTCAAAGGCACGACGCTTGCTGGCGAGTTCAACACGGGTGAAGCATATCCCGCGCATCGCTACCTGGTCCCCGACGACACGCTGACGCTGACCGAAGCGCGCAAGCTCGGCGTGCGATCCGTGCGCGATCTGTTCGGCGGCGTCGTGCCATTTCCGTTCGTCGCGACGAAGGTGATCGCACACGCGCTGCCCGACGACGCAGAGGCTTCGCCCCCTGGCTGGTCGCGCGTCTTCGGCGAGCACACCGCTTCGCTGGTGCTGCCGGGCTATTCCGCGTTTTCGCGCGACGATGCCTTCAACGCGGCGCGCATGCTCTGGCCGGGGGGGCGTGTGCGGATCAAGCGCCCTTATGGGATCGGCGGAGCGGGACAGGCACTGGTGGCCGATATGGATGAACTGGAAGCGGAACTCGATGCGCTCGGGGACGCGGCGCTGGGAGCCGAAGGCATCGTCGTGGAACGGCATCTGGACAGCATTGAAACGTTGAGCGTCGGCCAGGTGACGCTCGACGATCTGGTAGCGAGTTACTATGGTGTGCAGCATCTGACCGTCAACAACCATGGCCATCACGTCTATGGCGGCACAGACCTGGTTGTCATGCATGGTGGCTTCGATATGCTTGCGCAGCTCGACGTCACGAGCGATATCCATGAGGCGATCATCAAGGCGCGTGCATTCGACGCCGCCGTGCAAAAAGACTACGCCGGCTTTTTCGCATCGAGACGCAACTATGACGTCGCCTGGGGCATCGATGCGCGGGGCGTGCGCCATTGCGGCGTGCTCGAGCAGTCGTGGCGGATCGGCGGCGCAACGGGCGCAGAGATTGGCGCGTTGCGCATGTTCAGGGAGAACCCTCAGGTATATGCGGTGCGCGCCTCGACACGGGAGCTTTACGGAGAAGACGTGCAGCTGCCTGACGGCGCCTGCCTCATCTATCAGGGCGTTGATGCGCGAGTGGGAGCCATCACGAAGTACTACACGGTGGATCGCCATACCTTCAAACGGAGCAGTGGCATATGACAGCTGAGCGTTATGGTGTGCAGATCAAGGTCGAACGCGGCTACCTCGACGGGACCCTGCTCGCGCCGAAGACAACGGTGCCAGGAGTTCTTTTCGTGCACGGCTGGGGCGGCAATCAGGAGCAATATCTCGAGCGCGCCCGGCAGGCTTCCGCATTCGGCTGCGTCTGCCTGACCTTCGATCTGACGGGACATGGGCGCACGCTGGACGAACAGCAAAACGTGACCCGGGAAACCAATCTGAAGGACCTGCTTGCAGCCTACGACGCGCTCGTTGACCATCCGTTGATTGATCGCGATGCGGTTGCCGTGATCGGCAGCAGCTACGGGGGCTATCTCGCGGCGATCCTGACGGAACTGCGCCCCGTGCGCTGGCTGGGTCTGCGCGTACCGGCGCTTTACCTCGACGAAGGATGGAACACGCCGAAGCGCGCCCTGCACGTCGAACATGATCTCGTCGCGTATCGCAAACGCATCGTGCCATCGTCGGACAATCGCGCGTTGCGCGCGGCAGCCCGCTTTGGCGGCGATGTTCTGCTCGTCGAATCGGAACATGACGAGATCGTGCCGCACACCGTAATCGCCAGCTATCTTCAGGCCTTTTTACAGGCGCATTCGCTCACGTACCGGATCATCGAAGGCGCCGACCATGGGCTATCGGACGATCCGAGCCAGCGGGCGTATACAGCGCTTGTCGTGAACTGGCTGGTGCAGATGGTCGCAGGCCGGCGCGCAGGCGACCGTGGAGCCGCGCCGGATCAGGCACGGATGTAGAAGCGCTCGAGTGCCCCGGAGCGCAGACGGGAGAATCGTTCGGCTCGGTCTGCTGCTGACAGAATCGTTCGCGTCTTTTACAGCTTGTCGAGCCGATATGGGCATCCGTCAGCGCTGCGGGTTGGCAGTGACCGCGATGTCCGAGTCGCCGACCTGCATGAATAGCCATAGCGCAGTTTACCCCGCCATCCGCTTCAGGCCACCTCGATTTTCCTTTCTTTCTCCCAGGAGAAACTCGCATTTCTGCAACCATAAGTCGATCCGACGACCGTAATATATCGATCTTTATAGTGCTGCGAGGACCGTCCAATGTTTCGCAAACTCCTGGTTTCCAGTGCAGTCATGGTGGGTGCGCTCACCGCGCAGGTCTGCGCTGCGGACGAAAACACAGTCAACGTGCTTTATGCCGGTTCCCTCGTCAACCTGATGGAGCGCAGTGTAGGCCCCGCGTTCGAGATGGAAACCGGTTTGCACTTCCAGGGCTACGCCGCCGGTTCGACCAAGATCGCCAACGAGATCAAGGGCAATCTGCGGCGCGGCGACGTGTTCATCAGCGCGAGCCCGAAGGTCAACACCGGTCTGATGGGTTCGGCCAATGGCGATCATGTCACGTGGTACGTCAACTTTGCCGAGTCGCCGCTGATGATCGGCTATAACCCGCAAAGCCACTTCGCCAAGGACTTCAGGACGAAACGCTGGGATCAGGTGTTACAGGAACCCGGCATCCGGGTCGGCCGTACGGATCCAAAGCTCGATCCGAAGGGCGCGTTCACGGTTGAAATGATGACCAGAGCCGCGACGCTCTATCAGCAACCGGATCTCGTCGAAAAGACAATCGGCGCCCCGGACAACCCGGCTCAGGTGCTACCGGAGGAGACGCTCGTAGGCAGGCTGCAATCGGGCCAGCTCGACGCCGGCTTCTTTTACTCGACCGAAACTTCCGATCTGAAGATTCCGTCCGTGCGTCCCGCGCCCAAACTGCAGGCGAAGGCGAGTTACACGCTCACGATCCTTCAGGATGCGCAGAATGCGAGCGGCGCCGTGCGCTTCGTTGACTTTCTGCTGAGCGCCAGGGGACGCGCATTGCTGCAGGAACATGGCGTGGACATCGTGAAGCCGACGGTCACCGGTCATCGGCAGGCCGTACCGCCCTCGGTGCAGGCCGTGCTCGACGCCGCGCAATGAAGCGTGAGGCGGCCCGGCCGCTGACCGGACTCGCACTGCTCCTCGCCATCTATCTGTGCGCGCCATTCGTGGCGAGTATCCCGCAGATCGGGAGGGCCGACTGGGTGGGCGTCGACTGGCATGCGGCATTGTCCGCAGTGGCCGTTTCCGTCGGCAGCGCGAGCGTCGCCTCGCTCATCATTCTGGTGGGCGGCGTGCCGCTCGGTTACTGGCTGGCACGCTCCTCGTCGCGCTTGCTCTCGATAGTCGGCTTCGTCGTGCAGTTGCCACTGGCATTGCCCCCGCTCACGAGCGGTGTGCTGCTTCTGTTCCTCGTCGGGCCGTACAGCGCGATCGGCCGCGTTGTAGGCGGCCTCACCGATACCTTCACGGGCATCGTGCTCGCCGGGACTTTCGTTGCCTCGCCTTTCCTCGTGGTCGCGGCGCGCTCGGCATTCGTCGCGGTCGATCCAGTCTTCGAAGACGTCGCGGCAACGCTCGGTCACCACGCTGCCAGTCGCTTTTTCCGGGTCGCGCTGCCTGCCGCCTGGCCCGCGATTCGCGCCGGACTGGTGCTCTCGTGGCTCCGCGCGTTCGGCGAATTCGGCGCGACCGTGATGGTGGCCTACCACCCGTACTCGTTGCCGGTCTACACCTATGTGGTGTTTGGCGGACAAGGGCTACCCGCGATGATGCCGCTGCTGCTGCCCACGCTTGCGATCGCCGTGGCCTGCGCCGCTTCGTCGGCCTATCGCCGCGGCGAACCGGAGCCGGCGAGCGCCAGCACGACCGAGTCGGGCGATGAACCGCACGTCATCGCGGCTCGCCCCGCTTCCGGAGCGGCCAGCAATGACCTGCGCCTCACTTTCCGGCTTGCACGGCGCCTCGGTGCCTTCGATCTCGACATCGACTGGGCCCCGTCGACGCGTCGGCTCGCGATCATCGGGCCATCGGGCTCAGGCAAGTCGCTTTGCTTGCGCCTGATCGCCGGTCTCGATGCCAATGAGGCCGGCTCGGTTACGCTCGGCACGGCGGACCTCGGGACCCTGCCGCCCGAACAGCGTCAGATTGGCTACATGCCGCAGGATTATGGGCTTTTCCCGCATATGACAGTGGCAGAGCAACTGGCGTTTCCCATCCATGCGGACGCGACGGCCGCCCGTTACTGGGTCAGCCACCTTGGACTTGCCGCGCTCGAAAACCGTCTGCCGCACCAACTTTCGTTCGGGCAGCGCCAGCGGGTAGCACTCGCCCGGGCGCTCACGCGCCACAGTCAACTGTTGCTGTTCGACGAACCCTTCTCGGCGCTCGATACGCCGCGACGCCGACGGCTTCAGCGCTCACTGCGCGAATTGCAACGCGAGATCGATGCGGTCACCGTCATCGTCACACACGATCCCGACGAAGCGGCGCTTCTCGCCGACGAAGTGCTCGTCATCGATCAGGGACGGACGCTGCAGTCCGGGGCGATCGAGCGTGTGTTCGAGGAACCGGCGAGCATGCGTGTCGCGGAGTTACTGGGCTTGCGCAATGTTGGCGTCGGCGTAGTTCACGCGCCCGGCTTGATTGCAATCAACGACCGGTTGCTGGTCGAAACTTCGGCGCGGTCGATCGAGGTCGGCCACCGCGTGATGTGGCGCGTGGCCTCGCAGGCAATTCGACCGATGCAGGAATCGAGCGGGTTTGATGCTGTCATCGAGTCGATCGAATTGCGCAACGGCGAGCGCTTCGCCAAGATAAGTATCGAGACCGTTCATTTCGATGCCGCGATCGGTAACAGCCCTCTCTGGGAGGGGCAGATATGTCAGTTCTCCATTGCGCCAGAGGGTGTGTCAGTATGGCCCTACGCGTCCACCGCAGCGTAATTGGTTGACGTAGGCCATATGGGAGTTTGATTCTGTTGAACTATCCTTGCGACCGTGGCTTGTGAAGGTCGCTTACAAAACCATTAGGCGACGTCTCGTCGTTGGCGTATTGGATAGTTAAACCGGGTCGGCAGCACGCATCTTGGCAAGGGTCGTTCGTAGTCAATCATCGGCGATCGACCGGTTGAATCCGCAAACGTAAGCAGGCGAATCAGCGTCGTCACACCAACGTCAGCTTTGGCCGACAAGCGCGCTCTGAGCATCGGGCGGTTTTCCGAGTGGACCAGCCATTCGAGTGTCGACTGCGTGGCCTTGGCGAGCGGCAGAAAGTGGCCGATGCTGTTGAAAAAGTCGCTGCGTGGTTTTCTCAGTTCTGTCGCGAGAAAATCGACCTCTCAGATCGGCCCGCAAACCGCTCGCGCACACCGGTCAAGGGTAAGACGACCCCTGAAAACCTAGCGAAAAGGACGGACAGTGACTTTTTCAACAGCATCGGCCGACTGCCGCCCGTCGCGTGCGCCTCCAAAAAGGTGCCATATAGCGCCGATATCCGGTGCCAAATGGCAACAAAGTCACAGGTCCGCAATCCCATCTGCAATGACGGTTTGCGGACAACTTACGCACGAGCCGGCAGACGACCGTTTGACGGACAGGGCCGATCCGCCCTCTCGGGCACGTTACCTGCTGCCAGCCGTCAGATTCGACGGAGGCCCGAGCAATTGAACAGCGGCCCAAGGTCGTTCTTCTAGCTGAAGACGATGCCCAATCCGCAGCCGCGTGGATGGCGGTGCTGCGACAGAACGGCTTCGAAGTCGTTTGGGCACCGGACGGCGCAGCCGCGCTCGCGCTGGCGCAGTTGGCCACGCCGGATTTACTGGTCACGGACTGGTCCATGCCAGGTCTAGACGGACTCGGGTTGTGCGTCGCGTTCCGTGCTGACCCGAGCTTTGCCGCCGTCCCGATTATCCTCACCTCGTCTGAAGTTTTTACCGGCGGTCCTGAGACGACCTTGCACAATCTCTTCGTACAAAAACCGGTGAACGCGGTCGGACTGATCGCAGCCGTATCGGCCCTCATGAAGGCACCGTCCGAGAAATAAAAAATGGCCGCTAATCAAATGCGGCCGCAAATGCTCCACCGTCCGAGGGCTTGAGAGTGTGTGTGGTGGAGCTGGAGTCGATCGGCCCGCTTTCGCCTTCGCGGCCATCGGCCCACGATGCTGTACTGCGGACATCCCGAGCAGTGAACGTGTCTATTCCTTCAGCTTTTCACCTCAGCGTCCTGCACCTCGCGTGCTACTTTCGCCTGTCGCCGGGTCTTCTCATTGAGTATCTGATGACGACGGTGGTCCGTCATCTTCTTCCAGCAGCGGATTTCGTCCAACGTCCGAAAGCAGCCGATGCAGAGCCCGGACTTGCCATCGAACGCACAGACATCGATGCATGGCGATTTGATTGCCATCGGTCAGGCCGCGGGCGCTGGATTCACTTCGACCGTCACATGCGACAGTCCCTTGAAACGCTTGAGTGCCGCGCGGTAGAAGCCCGGGTTGCGCCGCGCCTCACCGGTGGCTACCGACACTATCGCGCTCATGTGCCCCGGACCGACGCGCCAGACATGGAGGTCGAGCACGGTGTCGCCGTTGTCCTCGATGACATGACGGACGCTCTCGGACATACGTTTATCCACATTCATGTCGAGCAGAATGCCGCCCGTATCGCGCATCAAGCCCCACGACCAGTTCGCAATCACCAGTGCGCCGATTACACCCGCCAGCGGGTCCATCCAGACCCAGCCGAACGCACGTGCGAGCAGCAGGCCGATGATCGCCAGCACGGAGACCGCAGCGTCGGCAATGACGTGAATATAGGCCGAGCGGATGTTGTGGTCACGGTGTGCGGCAGCTTGTGCATCGTCGTGTTCGTGCTCGTGTTCTTCGAACTCGACCTGATGTTCACCATCGGGCAGGCGGACAACGGCCCTGAATGCATGCGGTTCAGGAATGTCGTCCTTTGACTCCAGATAGCCTCCGCGATCGGCAAACGCGAAGGTCTGGCGCGCGCCGTCGGGGCGGATCGTCGTAACGGAAACAGCATCGGCGTTTAGTTTCGAGGAACCCGTTTCGGCTGTAATGCGGAAGACAGGCGGTACACCGTCTTCGAAGATCGATACGGCGAGTACGCCAGCGCTACCGGAGATGCGATGCACCTCTTCCTCGTGACTGTGTTCGTCCTCGTGACCATGGCCATGCCCGTGGCTATGTCCATGGCTGTGGCCGTGGTGATCGCCGCTTAGCAACCAGACGCTCGCAAGATTGACCAGCAGTCCAAGCACGGCGATGGGGATCGCCTGACCAAAGTGGATGGGCACGGGCGAGAGAAAGCGCGAAACAGCTTCGTACGCGATCAGCAGCGCGATCATCGCGAGTACGATGGCGCTGGTAAAGCCCGCGAGATCTCCCAGCTTGCCGGTGCCAAACACGAAGCGGGAATCGCCGGCATGCTTGCGGGCGTACGTATAAGCCAAAGCGGCAATGAGCATCGCTCCAGCGTGTGTCGACATGTGCAGACCGTCGGCGACGAGTGCCAGCGAGCCAAAGAGACTCCCGCCGACAATTTCAGCCACCATCATCGCACTGCACAGCGCAATCACCATCCAGGTTCTGCGCTCGTTGTCTTCGTGGGCTGCGCCCAGAAAAATGTGATCGTGTCCCGCCCCGAAAGCGGTGTCCTCAAATTGGCTCATATTTCTCTCACTTGAAGTAGCTGTGCACCACTTCAATCAGTTGCTCGGTGCCGCTGCCGTGCGCATCGTCGTGCGGTTCTGCGTCGACGAGATGCGTGCGGATGTGGTCTTCGAGAACCACCGCGAGCAGCCCGTTCATCGCGCCACGGCTGCTGGTGATGAGCTGGAGCACATCCATGCATCCGCGCTCTTCTTCAAGTGCGCGCTCAATGGCCTCGACCTGACCCTTGATGCGGCGAACCCGGTTGAGCAGCTTCTGTTTTTCGCGAATCGTATGGCTCACGGCTAGCCCCAAAATAGTGTAGGGGACTATCTTACCTCATATAGGGTGCGGGGGTATACGTTTCTACCGAACGACGTTTGAAGAGGGCGCTGCCAGCGCGGCGCATCGCACCAGAAAGTTTCAACCTGCCGGGGGGCGTTCGAATGAAATGCCAGCCTGGATGTGCGCAGGAGACATTCGGATGTCTACGTCTCAGTGCTCGCGGGCGGCCGCTTATGGCCGGTCATTGCCTGATACGATCTGCATACGCAGCCTGAACGTCGGAAGGCGTCGATCGGCAGCACGCGACCCACAACTGCCTTTTGACCCAACACGAGCCCTATGGCCGGTTGAAAACTGGAACGGCCATTCGCGCGGCGTATCGGCCGGCAAGTCGTCGGCCAAAACCGACATTGGATCGGACTGGGATCTGCTTCAGCAATGCGGCGGGTTGCCGACGTTGTCGGCGTCGACCAGAGCAACAGTTGGTTCCTGTATCAGTTTAGCCGCGTCCAGCACGTGACCCATCTCAGGGCATGCGCCGTCGAATGGTCACGCTCATTTTTGTTCGCTCCTTGGGCAGGTTCCGCCACGGGTCGGCGCAGCGAGTACAGAACGGGTTGTCCGGCGTCGGGAGTCACAGACCCACTCGCAATGGTGCGGGATTGACCTTGGTCGATGGCAGCCAGTACGGGCGACCTAGCATCAAACGACAGGGTTCACCGCAAGACGATAAGCGGTGCCGATTGCTGAGCGCTTCGATTAGGTAACGTGTGGTGGCGTTGCCCATTACTCGTTAAAAGGTTCATTTACTCGTGCCCTCGGCAGTTTCCAACCGGCCGGGTTTCCGGATCCAGACCCAGAACTGGGTAATCCTTCCAAATTTGCACAATTTTTACTTCGCATCGCCTAGCTTTTGATTGGCAACTCTCGCTGCGTTCCGGCTGTGCTGGGTCAGCGACGGAGGACGAAGATGGACGTGATTTATATCGCCGGCATTGCAATTTTTTGCGCACTCTGCCTCGCGCTTGCCAACGGCTGCGAGAAATTGCACCGCCGCGTCTCAGGAGGCCGGCCATGAACGCATGGATGATCTGGCTGGCCTCCGCTGCGACGCTACTGCTGCTGGTCTACCTCGTGTATGCGCTGCTGCGTGCGGAGGATCTCGAATGAACTCCTATAACCTTTTTCACCTGACGCTGTTCATCGTGGTGCTGATCGCGGTCGCAATTCCGCTTGGCCGCTACATGACCGCCGTCCTTGACGGCTCATCGGTCGTTGTGCGCAAGCTAGGGCAACCGGTTGAACGGCTTCTTTACCGGCTTGCCGGGGTCGATCCCGACGCCGAAATGTCGTGGAAAGAGTACGCGTTCGCAGTGTTGATTTTCAATGCACTGGGCGCTTTCGCCGTATATGGCTTTCTGAGGCTACAGCAATGGCTGCCCGCCAACCCGCAGGGTTTTGGCCCAATGACGCCAGACGCCGCTTTCAACACGGCAGTGAGCTTCACGACGAATACGAACTGGCAGAACTACACGCCGGAAACGACGGTCAGCTACCTGACCCAGATGGCGGCGCTGACCGTGCAGAACTTCCTCTCGGCAGCGACGGGTATTGCCGTGGCCATCGCGATGATACGGGGTTTTGCCCGTCACACTGCGAAGACGATCGGCAATTTCTGGGTCGATGTGACGCGCACCACGCTGTTTATCCTCATACCCATCTCATTTGTGATAGCGCTGGTGTTCATCAGTCAGGGAGCAATCCAGAACCTCGGGGCGTATGTCGAGGTGCCGACGGTTCAGGTCACGACGTATCAGGTGCCGAAGACCGACGCCCAGGGCAATGCTGTCAAGGACGCGAAGGGCAATCCCGTCATGCAGGACATAAAGGCCGATAAACAGACCATTGCCATGGGTCCGCTCGCGTCGCAGGAAGCGATCAAGATGCTGGGCACCAATGGGGGCGGGTTCTTCAATGCAAATTCCGCTCATCCGTACGAGAACCCGACGCCGCTGGCCAACTTTGTTCAGATGGTGGCGATGCTGTGCATCGGCGCGGCCTTATGCATCGTTTTTGGCAGAACGGTCGGTGACCAGCGACAGGGTTTTGCGGTACTCGCCGCGATGACGATCGCGTTCGCAATCGCGTGCTGGGGTGAGATTGCCTTTGAACAGGCCGGTAATCCGTTGCTCACGCCGCTGCACGTCGATCAGGTCCACTCGACGCTGCAACCGGGCGGAAACATGGAGGGCAAGGAAACGCGCTTTGGCATTGCCGATTCGGGCATTTTCACCGTGGCCACCACCTCCGCATCGTGCGGCGCGGTCAATAACATGCACGACTCACTGACGCCAATGGGCGGCTTCGTGCCGCTCCTGATGATGCAGTTGGGCGAAGTGGTGTTCGGCGGGGTGGGATCGGGCCTCTACGGGATGCTCGTGTTTGCATTGCTCGGCGTATTCATCGCGGGACTGATGATCGGCAGAACGCCCGAATACATCGGCAAGAAGATCGAGTCCTATGAGATGAAGATGGTATCGATCGCGGTACTCGTCATGCCGATGATCGTGCTGGTTGGTGCCTCCATCGGCGTGCTGTCTCCGCTCGGGACTACCGGCATCAGCAACCCGGGTGCACACGGGTTCTCGCAGATCCTCTACGCGTTTACGTCAGCTACCAACAACAACGGTAGCGCGTTTGCTGGACTGTCTGTCAATACGCCTTTCTATAACGTGCTGCTCGCTATCGCGATGTGGCTTGGCCGGTTCGTTCCGGTTGTTGCGGTGCTGGCGATCGCCGGATCCCTCGCTCAAAAGAAGCGTATCGCGACCACCGAGGGTACGCTGCCCACGCATGGACCCTTGTTCGTCGTGCTGTTGCTCGGCTCCGTGTTGCTGATCGGGGCGCTCACCTTCGTACCCGCGCTTGCACTGGGCCCGGTTGTCGAACATCTGTCGATGATTTCAGGTCACTGAATTCGAGGAAAGCATGACCACTTCCGTTCAACCGCCTGCCCATCGTCCCGATAATCTTGGCCAGGCACGTACCGCGGCACGCTCGATGTTCGACCCGGTGCTCGTGAAACCGGCGATCGTCGATTCGTTCAGGAAGCTGACGCCACGCACGCAGTTGCGCAATCCGGTGATGTTCTGCGTATACGTGGGCAGCATTCTTACGACCATCCTCTGGTTCGCGGCGCTCGCCGGGCAGGCCGAGGCGCCTGCCGGATTCATCCTCGCCATTACGTTGTGGCTATGGTTCACGGTGCTGTTCGCAAACTTCGCCGAGGCGCTTGCGGAAGGACGCTCCAAAGCGCAGGCGGCGTCGCTGCGCAGCGCGAAGCACAACGTGATGGCCAAGAAGCTCAACGAACCGCACCCGAAAGCACCCGTGCGCATCATGGCATCGACCGATCTGCGCAAGGGCGATGTCGTGCTTATCGAGGCAGGAGACACGATTCCGGCTGACGGCGATGTGATCGAGGGCGTTGCGTCCGTCGACGAGTCGGCGATCACGGGCGAGTCCGCGCCGGTCATCCGTGAGTCCGGCGGCGACTTTTCTTCGGTGACGGGCGGCACGCGCGTGCTGTCGGACTGGATCGTCGTGAGGGTGTCGGTCAATCCCGGTGAAGCCTTCCTCGACCGGATGATCGCGATGGTCGAAGGAGCCAAGCGGCAGAAGACCCCGAACGAGATCGCGCTGACGATCCTGCTGGTGGCGCTGACGCTCGTGCTTCTGTTCGCCACCGCGACGCTACTGCCGTTTTCGATGTTCTCCGTCGAAGTCGCGAAAGCGGGTCAGGTGGTGACGATCACCGCACTTGTCGCTCTTCTGGTCTGTCTGATCCCCACCACCATTGGCGGTCTGTTGTCGGCGATCGGGGTCGCGGGGATGAGCCGGATGATGCAGGCGAACGTGATCGCGACGTCGGGCCGTGCCGTCGAGGCGGCTGGCGACGTCGACGTGCTGCTGCTTGACAAGACGGGAACGATCACGCTCGGCAATCGCCAGGCGTCTGCCTTCGTACCGGCACCCGGTGTGTCGGAGCACGATCTGGCTGATGCGGCGCAACTCGCGTCGCTTGCCGACGAAACGCCTGAAGGCCGTAGCATCGCGGTGCTGGCGAAGCAGCGCTTCAATATCCGCGAGCGCGACATGGCGTCGCTGCACGCGACCTTCCTCGGGTTTACCGCACAAACGCGGATGAGCGGCGTGGATTTGCCCAACCGGGAAATCCGCAAGGGTGCATCCGAAGCAGTGAAGCAGTATGTCGAGGCGCACGGCGGCCGTTATCTGGCGGAAGTTAACAACGCGGTAACGGATATCGCGCGGCGCGGCGGTACACCGCTGGTTGTCGCCGAGAAGCCGGGTGGTCACGACAGCGCGGATAGTGGTCCAGCCCGCGTACTGGGTGTGATCGAACTGAAGGATATCGTCAAGGGTGGTATCAAGGAGCGCTTTGCGGAACTGCGCAAGATGGGCATCAAGACCGTGATGATCACCGGCGACAACCGGCTGACGGCTGCGGCGATTGCAGCGGAAGCCGGCGTCGATGACTTCCTGGCCGAGGCGACGCCCGAGGCCAAACTGAAGATGATTCGAGGGCATCAGTCCGACGGACGGCTGGTCGCGATGACAGGCGATGGCACCAATGATGCTCCCGCGCTCGCGCAGGCCGACGTTGCCGTGGCGATGAACTCCGGCACCCAGGCCGCCAAGGAAGCCGGCAACATGGTCGACCTCGACTCGAATCCGACCAAGCTGATCGAGATCGTCGAGATCGGCAAGCAGATGCTGATGACGCGTGGATCGCTGACGACGTTCTCGATCGCCAATGACGTTGCGAAATACTTCGCGATCATTCCGGCCGCATTCGCTTCGACCTACCCCCAACTGCGTGTACTGGACGTCATGCATCTTGCGTCCCCGGCGTCGGCGATTCTGTCGGCGGTGATTTTCAATGCGCTGATCATCGTATTCCTGATCCCGCTTGCGCTGAAGGGCGTCAGATATCGTGCGCTGGGTGCAGCGGCGCTGCTTCGGCGCAACCTGCTGATCTATGGCCTAGGCGGCATTATTCTGCCGTTTCCGTTCATCAAGCTGATCGACATGGTGCTGGCTGCGTTCGGATGGGTTTGAGGAAAAACTGAGTGCACGATCATGAAGAATTCATTGCGCCCCGTGCTGGTTCTTTTGTTGTTCCTGACGGTGATCACGGGCATCGTCTATCCGCTTGTCGTCACCGCTATTGGGCAGGCGCTGTTTCCGCATCAGGCCAACGGCAGTTTCATGGACAAGGACGGCAAGCCGGTCGGCTCGGAAATCATCGGCCAGCAGTTCGACGCGCCGTATTACTTCTGGGGACGGCTGTCGGCCACGACGCCGAATCCGTACAACGCGCAGAACTCGGGCGGCTCGAACCTCAGCGCCACCAACCCGGCGCTCGCCGATGAAGTGAAGGGGCGCCTCACGGCGCTTCACGACGCCGATCCGTCGAATACAGCGCCCGTGCCTGTCGATCTGGTCACGTCATCGGGCAGCGGCCTCGATCCGGAGATTTCACCGGCTGCCGCCGCCTATCAGGCGGCTCGAGTCGCGAAGGCGCGGGCGCTGTCCGAGCAGCAGGTCAATGCGCTGATCGCGCAGAACACGTCGGGGCGGCAGCTCGGCGTATTGGGCGAGCGTCGCGTGAACGTGCTGAAACTCAATCTCGCGCTCGACCAGCTCAAGCCGATGCATTGAGGTTCAGCGGGCACGGCCTCGAAGACATGATGACGGGATGACCCGCAGGGGGTGCGATGAACCGGCCCGATCCCGACGAACTGCTGGACCGCATCCAGCGCGATGAAGAAAAGAGCCAGCGCGGCCGGCTCAAGGTGTTCTTCGGTGCATCGGCCGGAGTCGGCAAGACCTTTGCAATGTTGCAGGCCGCCAGATATCGCAAGGAAGAAGGCGTCGATGTCGTCGTCGGGGTCGTCGAGACGCATGGACGCAAGGAGACGCTCGCGCTGATGGACGGGGTGGAGGTCATTACGCCCGCGCGGATCGAATATCGCGGACGGCTGCTTGCCGAGTTCGATCTCGATGCCGCACTCGCACGCAAGCCGCGGCTGATTCTCGTCGACGAACTGGCGCATTCGAATGTCCAGGGCAGCCGGCATCCGAAGCGCTGGCAGGATGTGCAGGAGCTGCTCGACGCCGGCATCGATGTATACACGACCGTCAACGTTCAGCATCTCGAGCGCCTGAACGACGTGGTCGGGCAGATCACAGGCATCCGCGTGTGGGAAACGGTACCCGACCGCGTGTTCGATCTCGCCGACGAAGTGACGCTGGTCGACCTGCCGCCGGAGGAACTGCTCGATCGCCTGCGTGAAGGCAAGGTGTATATGGCCCAGCAGGCCGAGCAGGCCGTGCGCAATTTCTTCCGCAAGGGCAATCTGATCGCGCTGCGCGAGCTGGCGTTGCGCCGCACCGCCGACCGCGTCGATGCGCAGATGCGCGAGTATCGTGCGGATCAGTCGATCGAGCGGATCTGGCAGGCGCGCGAGCGCATCATCGTGTGCGTCGGTGCCGGTCCAGAGAGCAGCAATCTCGTGCGCGCGGCGGCTCGACTCGCATCGAACCTGAGGGCCGACTGGCTGGCCGTCTATGTCGAGACGCCCAAACTTCAGCGACTGCCCGACGCGATACGTGGACGTACGCTCGACGCGCTCAAGCTTGCCGCCGAACTGGGCGCAGAAACCGTGACGTTGCAGGGCGAGCAGGTCGCCCAAACGCTGATTGCCTATGCGCGCATGCGCAATGTGTCGAAGCTTGTCGTGGGAACGGTCGAGTTGCGTGGCTGGCGCGGCTGGCTCGGATGGTCCACGGCTGCGCGTGTAATCCGCGCCGCTCGGGACATTGATGTCACGCTGATCAATTCCGGTGCGGCGCGCGAATCCGCCGCGCCTCGCGGTGTGGCAGCCAGCTTTGCCGCGCCGGGTGAGGACCGGCACGGCGTCCCGCTTTATTCCTACCTGTACTCGGTAGCGATCTGCGCGGTGATTACGGCTCTCGCCAGCGTGTTCGCGGACCGCATCGCGCTTGCCAATCTCGTCATGCTGTATCTGCTCGGGACCGTCTTCGCGGCTGTGCGTTTAGGGCGCGGACCTGGCGTGCTGCTTTCTTTTCTCGGCGTCGCGGCATTCGACTTCTTTTTCGTACCGCCCCGGCTGTCGTTTTCCGTATCGGACACACAGTATCTGCTGACGTTCGCAGTCATGCTCGTCACGTCGCTGACGATCAGCCATCTGACCTCGAGTCTGCGCAGACAGGCCCGTATGGCGACGATGCGTGAGCGCCGGACTGATGCCATGTTCGCGATGACGCGCGAGCTGGGCACCGCCCTCACGACCGACCAGATCCTCGAAATCGGTACGCGGCATGTCGTCGAGGTATTCCAGGTGCGCGTCGCCATCCTGTTGCCCGATAGCGCCGAAAAGGTGCGACAGAAGGTCGAAAACCCGGACCCGGCGGTCACGCTGACCGGCGCCGATCTCGATTGTGATATCGCGCAATGGGTTTATGACCAGCAAAAGCCTGCCGGCCACGGAACAGAGACGTTACCTGCAGCTGCGGCACTCTATCTGCCGCTGCGCGCACCGATGCGTACACGGGGCGTCCTCGCGCTGCTCTCCGCGGGAATGGGAGAGTTTGCAATCCCGGAACAGCGCCGCATGCTCGATACGTTTGCGGCCCAGATCGCGCTGGCGCTCGAGCGCGTTCACTATGTCGAGATTGCCCAGGACGCGCTGATCAGCATGGAATCAGAACGACTGCGGAATTCGTTGCTGTCGGCGATCTCGCACGATTTGCGTACGCCGTTGACCGCGATCGTGGGCTTCGCCTCTTTACTGGCGGAACCGGGCCGCGGTGAGAAGGCGAGGCATCCGGATACCAATGAACTCGCCGAAGGGATCTATGATGAGGCGATGCGGATGACGGGCATTGTGACCAACCTGCTCGACATGGTCCGTCTGCAGGAAGGCAGCATGCGCCTGAACCGACAATGGTCATCGCTGGAAGAGTTGATCGGCGCTGCGCTGGCCGCTTCGCGCCGTCTGCTCTCCGGCCGTCAGGTGACTACCCATGTGCCGCACGATTTGCCGCTGGTCCGGCTCGATGCCGTACTGGTGGAACGGCTCCTCGCCAATCTGTTCGACAATGCCGCGAAGTACACACCCGCCGGTTCACCGCTCGCCGTCAGTGCCGCGGTCGTCGAGGAGCACGAGCACCGCTATGTGAAAGTCAATGTCGAAGACAGCGGACCGGGTCTGTCCCCGGGCATGGAGTCTCGCGTATTCGACAAGTTCACCCGCGGCGAGAAAGAGTCGGCGTTGCCCGGCATAGGACTGGGTCTTGCCATTTGCCGCGCGATCGTCGATGCGCACGGAGGAAAGATTGGCGCGGCGAACCGCACAGATCCGAACGGGAGCGTGCTGGGCGCCTGTTTCTGGTTCATGTTGCCGGCCGATGAGACACCCCCGCCGGAACCCGGGGCTGCCGATGCTCTCAGTGAAGGCACGTCACAGGAGACGTCGCGGACCGTCTCCGGGGATGCCATCAATGACGTCCCAGCGTCATGAGCGATCCAATCGCCACAGTGCTGCTGATCGAGGGCGACAGGCATTTGCGCCGCTATGTGCGAACCTCGCTGGAAAGCGAGGCGATGCGCGTCCTGAATGCCGACACAGGACCGCAGGGTATAGCCATCACGGCGAGTGTGCGACCGGATCTGGTCATCGTCGATCCCGGACTGGAGAGTCTCGGCGGGATCGACGTAGTCCGTCAACTGCGCGGCTGGTCCGACGTGCCGATCATCGTGCTGTCGGATCAGGCTGGGGATCAGGAAAAGGTTACGGCGCTAGACGCCGGGGCGGACGATTATCTGACGAAACCGTTCAGTATTGCCGAGCTGGAGGCTCGCATTCGTGCCCTGCTGCGCAGATATAACCGGTGCGTGGTCGCGCAATCCGCCAGCGTCTCGTTCGGCTCGGTCACGGTCGACCTGTCGGCCCGAATGGTGCGTTGCGGCCGTGAGCACGTCCATTTGACGCCAGTCGAGTACCGGCTCCTCGTTGCGCTCGTTCGTCATGCAGGTCTCGTGATGACGCATTGCGAACTGCTGCAGGAGGTCTGGGGACCGGCTCATGCGCAAAGTCTGCACTATCTGAGGATCTACATGGCTCATCTTCGGCAAAAGCTCGAGCGTGACCCCGCAAAGCCCGAGCACCTCGTGACCGAGACGGGGATTGGATACCGGCTGATCGTTTGAGCGCTACCGGCTTGCAATGCTACCTGTTTTGACGACATTTTTATGCGTTGCACCCGTGCTTTTACAGCATTCCGGGAACGGCCGTGCTTCAATCAGGGTATCTCGCTCGATACTTGGACTGGAGGCCTGCTTTGCTGAAATTGCTTATTCCCGTGCTAGGTGACAAGGAGGCAACCGAAGCGGCTCGTCATGGAGCGTTCCTGTTTGCCGAGAAGTGCGTGTCCGAGGTGGAAGTGATCGAAGTGCTCGATGACCTGGCGCAAGGTCGCTCAGGAGCGTTTCATTCGCGCTCGGAGTTGCATCGATCCGAGAAGGAGCGAGCACGTGATGCACTGATGCAAACCTGTGCGGTCCTCGACGATGCCGGTGTGCCCTACACCTGGAAGCGCGTTTTCGGGCCACCTGAGCGAACCATCGCTCAGTACGCGGCCAAAGATCATGCCGACATCGTGGTGCTGGACGCAAGCCACCTTGGTTTTTTTCACAGATGGACTGTACTCGCGAGGTTGTGGCGCTGGTCTTCGATACCCGTCACGATGCTGCACTGATTCGATACGCGCTGCTGGGGCGCTATATGATCCCCAATCGCCGGAGAAATGCTGTCATCGTCGTGCCCTGAACGAAGATTGAAAAGGCCACCACCGCAAAGCACACCGTCACGATTTCCTCACGACGAGGAACGCCGGACGATAGACTCATAGCGAGAGCCAATGCCAGAGCGCCGCGCAGTCCTCCCCAGAACAGTATATGTTGGTGTCGCATTTCTATTTGAAGCGTCGAACGCGAGAAAAGAACACAACACAGGTACACGGCTACAGCGCGTGCCAGCATTACGACCACCACGGCGATGGCTATCGATACCCATACAGTGTCGTACTTCCGATGCACCTGCTGAATTCCGATAAAGAGAAAAATGAAGGAATTCGCGGCAAAGACCGCGTACTCCAACACGGTCTCAACGGCTTGCCGTCCTCGCTCTGTCATCGGATCAACCGCGTTACGGCTGCCCATCACAAGGCCCGCGATCAGCGTCGCCATCACGCCGGACAAGTGAAGGCTCTCAGCCAGCAGAAACGAGCCATAGGCCGCGATCATTGCAAACGTAATCTCGACGAGGTGATCGTCGGCGCGGTGAAGCAGCGATAGCGCTATATTGCCGATCAGCAGTCCGCACAAGACCGACCCAAGAATGACCACGCCGGAAATCTTGAGCACGGCGACCAGATCGACGTGCGCGCCGGCAACAAATGTGAGTGTGACCCGGAAAGCGGCGGCTGCAGTCCCGTCGTTGAAGAGACTCTCCGCTTCCATCAGATGCCTGAAGCGGCCCGCTACGCCGGTGTCTTTGAACAGTGCAAGGACGGATACCGGATCCGTGGCGGAAATCAACGTGCCGAAAAGCCACCCGCTAATCCATTCCCAATGCAAGAGGTAGTGCATGCCTATCGCGGTCACGCCAGCCGATAGGAGAACCCCGATGATGGCCAAGGTCTGGACGACGGCGAAATCTCTGCGTACTTCGTCCCACCGCATGTGAAACGCCGCCTCAAAGATCAGCGGTGGCAAGAGTACGTTGTAAATGAAATCCTTGTTGAGGGGAATATCGGGAAATCTGGAAGATGCCAGAAAGGAGAAGCTGATGCCTGCTATGACCAAACCAACGCTATACGGCATATGCAAGCGCCGCACAAGCATCGCCACCAACGCCGAAACCAGCAACAGCAGTTCGAAAAGCCCAACGTTAAAGTCCATCCGAACGGCTCCAATAAAGAAAGAAAGAGAGCTGCGTCATGGCTACGTTGGATGACGACTTCCGTTCGGCCACCGGGGAAACGGCCGATTTCTTGCTGGCATCCATATCAGTGTAAATATGTTTGGCGAGGTAATGAAGTTGAGATCCCATGGAGTGGCGTTTCAGCTCATCGGCGCTGCACCGTTACCTTTCCATTCGCTCCGAAGGTCGTTTCCATCCGGAACACCATTTAATTAACGACGCCTGGAATTAGAGAGCCATCTGCGGTAGCTCGCCATGGCAGCGGTCAGTTCGTGCACTTTCCGGGACCAGGTGTTCTACCAGGCATTCTGTGACTGTGCTAGTCGTACCCGGCGCGCGCAGGCAACATGGAGACTCGCTACAACGCCGGGTCAGATTTCATCCGGCATCTTTCGGAATGAAAGTTCCATGAACAACATGTCCACCATGCAGGCTTCGCCGTCTGCGCATCGCGCGACAGGAACGGCAGCCCTCGCACTCTCCGCGCTCGGTATCGTGTTCGGTGACCTCGGCACGAGCCCCTTGTACGCATTGCAGGCCGCTTTCGGCGGCGCGCTCTGCGTCGCGCCGACGCACGCGAACGTGATCGGCGTCGTTTCGCTGTTCCTGTGGTCGCTGCTGCTGATGGTCAGCGTCAAGTACGTGCTGGTGCTGATGCAGGCCGACAACCGTGGCGAAGGCGGACTGCTCGCGCTTCTCGCGCTGCTGGTCGGCGAGCGCACCGGACGCGTGACGCGGGCCGGCGCGTTGCGCTGGGTGTTCATGGCCATGTTCGGCACCGCGATGCTGTACGGCGACGGCGTCATTACGCCCGCGATCTCGGTGCTGAGCGCGATCGAAGGGATCGAAGTGGCGACGCCCGCCTTTGCGCATTACACGGTGCCGATCACGGTGGTGATCCTGGTGGCGCTATTTGCGGTGCAGCCGCTGGGGTCCGGACGCGTAGGGGTCGCATTCGGTCCGATACTGACGGTCTGGTTCGTGGTGATCTTCGGCTTGGGGCTGGTCTCGCTCGTGCAAACTCCGGCCATCCTCGCCGCGTTCAACCCATTGACCGGTATCGAATTCTTCGCGCATAACGGCTTCAAGGGTTTCGTCGCGCTGGGCGCCGTCGTGTTGTGCCTGACCGGCGGAGAGGCGCTGTACGCGGACATGGGCCACTTCGGCGCGCGGCCGATCCGTCTCGCGTGGTACGGGCTCGCGTTGCCCGCGCTGACCGTCAGCTATCTGGGTCAGGGCGCATTACTGTTGCGCAATGCCAGTGCGGCGGCCCGGCCCTTCTACACGACGGTGCCGTCCTGGGGCCTCTATCCGATGGTGGTGCTGGCCACGTTGGCGACCATCGTCGCATCGCAGGCGCTGATTTCCGCAGTGTTCTCATTGACGCGCCAGGCGGCGCAGCTTGGCCTGTCGCCGCGCGTGAAGGTCAAGCACACGTCGTCGAGCGCAGAGGGGCAGATTTATCTGCCAGGCCTGAACTGGGTACTGATGGTCGCGACCATCGCGGTGGTGCTCGGCTTCCGCACCTCGGACAGTCTTGCGGCCGCTTTCGGTATAGCCGTATCCACGACAATGTTGATCACGACCATGCTGTTCGCCGCATTCGCGCGCGTGCGGTGGAACTGGCCGATCTGGCGCGTCGCGCTCGTGGCCGGCATCTTCATGGTAGTGGACGTGGCGTTCGTCGCGGCGAACGCGATGAAGTTTGCCGAAGGCGGCTGGCTGCCGCTCACCATCGGCACATTGACGTTCCTTGTGTCGACGTCATGGCTTATCGGATTGCGAGCGTTGCAACGCGCTCGCAGGGATACGCAGCTGCCGCTGAACTCATTTGTCTCAAGTATTGCCATGGCTCCGCCGCACCGCGTGCATGGTACGGGTGTATTTCTGATGGCCGCAGGAGACTCGGTGCCGACCACCATGCTGCATCACCTCAAGCACAATCAGGTGCTTCATGAGCAGGTAATTCTGCTGACCTTATTGACGGAGGAGATTCCTCGTGTCGCAGAGACAGAACGGTTCAAGGTGGAACGCCTTGAACAAGGCTTCGTGCGAATCGAGGGACGCTACGGCTATCTTGAAATGCTGGATGTGCCGCAACTTCTCGAACAGGCACTCCGGCACGCGGGATGTACGCCTTATGACCCGATGACAACCACCTTTTACCTCGGGCGTGAATCGTTCGCCATACAGAGGAAAAAGAGCTTAGGACGTTACGTGCTGCTAGCCCTGTTTACTCTGCTGCGCAGGAACGAACTGGATGCGACTGCTCATTTGGGCTTGCCTCCCAACCGGGTCGTGGAGATGGGGGCGCGGCTGGATCTTGTTTAAAGTTTGGGCAGCAATGACCGGATCGGTGAATGTCCGTGATGCGGCCGTCAGCAGCCGCACAACGTCTGATCGCCGACCGTCAGCTGTGGCCGACGACTGCACATTGAGTATCGGGCGGGTTTCGGAGTGGACCGGCCGTTCAAACGACCACCGCATGACCCAGGCGAGCGGCAGAAAGTGGCCGGTTTGCGACTCACAGTCGCTTAGCGCTGCGTCTGGATGCTCGCCGAATCATCAGCACATCGAATATCAGTTGGAAAGAAGCCTTCCAGCGACGTCGAGCGTTTGGCTCGCCAGCGCGAAGTCCCGCCATGGATCAGCCGCCAGAAAACTGAGATATTCGCGGGCGTTCGCAATGGTCCATTGCGATGCACTTTTGAGCGAATCAAGCTGCTCCCATGAGATGGGCATCGACACTCCGAGGCCATGCCTTGCTCTCGCCGAGAAGGCCGGCGCGGTCGTCTGTGCCATCCCGTTGCGCAGATAGTCGACGTAGACTTTCCCAACACGATGGCCGGGCCGCACTTCGACGAAAAGCGGTCCGGGATGACGGCGGCGATACGTTGCACGAAGGCACGCGAGAATTTCTTGACGTCCGCATAGTCTATCGTCGGCGTCAACGGGACGACAACATGCAGCCCTTTGCCGCCGCTCGTTTTGAGCCATGCCTGTAGACCAAGTTCAGTCAGCAGTGTGCGCACGAGAAACGCAGCCTCTTTCAACCGCTCGCATACCGTCTCCACGCTGGGCTCGTACGGCATTCGTATGCTTGTCCGGCCTGCGGTCGCTCCCTGCTCGCTGCGGCCTCGCTTCGCCGCTTGCGCGCGAAGACCGGTATTGACGCTACGGGACTGGATCGCCTGCGCGCATGGCACGATTACTTCTTCCGGTATGTGCAGTTGCTCGGCCCGGGCAGGCGCCGGATGCGCGATGCGGCCGGGCAGTACCTTCTCGGCGAAGAAATCCGGGCATGTTCGGATTTCCTCCGTCGTCTCACGTTTATTGGCGAGCTGGAACGACACCTTCGCCGCCCGCACGAGTTGCCCGGCGTCGATCCCGTAGGCGACGCCCGTGCACAAAGCACGGGTGGCTCCCGTGCGTCAGTGTGCCCACCGGCCCGCTGCGCGTGGACGGCCGACTGGCCACACGTCGACCAGACATGCATCATGCTGTGCGCCGCTTACAGGAAGATCAGGAAAAATCGTGTGCGCCGTCTGGCGCGTTCAATGCGGCCCGTACAGCCAGGGGCCGGCTCCGTTCGCCATTCGCCCGAATTCGGATTGTTGCTGTGCGACGGCAAGACCACTGCCCAGTCGATTGCCCTGCTGGGATGGCGCCTGTCCTGGGAGCGGCGCTTCAGCATGCAGACGCTCATGCGCTGACACGGAGCTTATCCGCCTTTCGGCCTGCTCGAATGGCTGGCGTTCATGCCGGCCCATTTGCCGCCCACAGCCGACCCGCAGGGCTGGCTGCATCGCCATTTCGTTCACGCACTGGCTCCAACTTGGAACGCATGGTGTGCGATCGCTTGCGGCAGCAGGAAAGCGGCTGCTACGTCCTCTCACCGTTGCTTTTCCCCACGCGCCTGCTCTGGCTGGATTTTCCCGACGACGGGCATGTGAGATTGCACCGGGCCAACCTCAAACCAGGCGCGAGAAACCGGCACTCCCTCGTTGACATCGTTCAGCAGAACGACGAGGAGATCCCCGACAACGGCGGCGCCTGAAATTTTGCGGTAGCATCGGCCCTCTTGCAGCCCCCAGCGTGATGAACGGATCTCCATGAAAGTGCTCATTGTCGAAGACGATTCCGCGATCGCTGCAAACCTCTACGACTATCTCGAAGGCAGCGGCTATGAAGTCGATTTGGCTACCACTGGCAACGCAGGGCTGCAGATGGCGCTCGCCGGGTCCTGGGACGCCATCCTGCTCGACCTGGCATTGCCGGGCATGGACGGACTCACACTCTGTCGCAGGCTGCGCGAAGAGGCTGGCCGGGACACACCCGTGCTGATGCTGACCGCGAGGGACGCGCTTGACGACAAGCTTGAAGGCTTCGTGCACGGTGCCGATGATTATCTGGTCAAGCCGTTCTCCCTGAAGGAAGTCGATGCACGTCTTGGCGCGCTGATCAAACGCTATCGCGGGCGGGTCGCCACCATGCAGCTCCGGTTTGCGGATGTGCGGCTCGACCTGTCGACCATGACGGTCGAACGCGCCGGGCGTCCGGTCAAGCTCCCCCCCAAATGCCTTCAGCTGCTGCGTATCCTGATGCAGTCGCCCCAGCGCACGTTCAGTCGGGCCGAGCTCGAGTCCGAAGTCTGGGGCGAGGAGCTGCCCGACAGCGACACGCTGCGCACGCACATTTACACTCTGCGCCGGGCACTTGGCGAGCCGGGCGAGGCCGGTCTTGTCGAGACCATCCATGGTGTCGGCTACAGGCTCATGGCGAGCGGTCATGATGCGAAGTAGCCTACGCTTCAAGGTCGCGCTTTTCTTCTCGGTGCTGACCATTGCGCTGTTGCTCGCCCAGGCGCTGGGCGTAAGAACACTCGCCGAGGCACAGGAAGAAAGGCTGATTGCGGCGCTCATCAGCGACGACATGGCCAGCGTGCTCAAAAGCTACGAAACCAACCCGTCCCTACTGCCACCATTCGATATGCGGATGAATGGCTATGTGTCAGGCGCCGACCACCGGGCCATGGCCCTGCCCGCTACGGTCAGGGACCTGCCCTTCGGCACGCACGAAATCATCATCGACGGACGCGAGATCCATGTCGCGATCGCGCCACTCGGCACGGCGCGCCTGTATCGCATTTACAACTTCAGCAGTTACGAACAGCATTTCAAGGAGGTCATCAATGCCCTGATGGCAGGCACTGGCGTCTTTGCGCTCCTCACGATCTGGCTGTCCTTCGGACTGTCGGGCCTGCTGGTGCGGCAGGTGGCGGGCCTTGCGCGGCAGGTGAAGACGTTCCGGCCCGGCGAATCGGCGCCGGTCCAGCCCGGGAAGTACGACGAGACAGAGCTCGTCGGACTCGTGGAGGCTTTCAACGACTACCACCGGCGCATGGCTGACATGATCGAACGCGAGAAGGAGTTCACCGGCAATGTCAGCCACGAGTTGCGCACGCCGCTCACGACGATCAAGACGAGCTGTGAGCTTCTCGAGCAGGATATGGCGATCAGCGGCAAGTCGCGCGCGCGGCTCAATCAGATCGAACATGCGGCCGACAACATGCGCGAACTCGTCAACGCGCTGCTCATGCTCGCGCGAGAAGAGTCGGCAGGCGATGTCGAGCCGGTGGCGATCGCGAACATGATCGAAACCGCGTTGACACCTTTCGCCGACCGGCTCGTGCAGAAGGGACTCGATACCGTCATTGACGTGGATCGCGATCTTCGGGTCGTGGCAAGCCGGCCTGCGCTCGCGATCGTGCTGTCCAACCTCATCGACAACGCCGTCCGGCATACCGAACGCGGACGCCTTCTGTTTCGCTACGCCAACGGCTGGTTGTACATCGAAGACACGGGGCCGGGCATTCCAGCGCATGCGCTCCCGCACGTCTTTGACCGATTCTACCAGGCAGGATCGCCACGAACCCCGGCGCCAGGCATCGGAATCGGCCTGTCTACTGTCAAAAAGCTTTGCGACCGCTACGGGTGGTCAATCGAGATCAGCAGCGAGCCAGGCCGGGGTACCTGCGTGTCGCTTCGTCTGCCAGCTGCGGGCCGGACCTGAGCCGGATCCACGGGAGCCGGACGGGTTCCTGACGAAACGTTCACAAGCCGCCGCATGGCACGGACTCATCGGCTAGGTACCGCGCGTTTGCGCAACGGATCCGCGACCGCCTTATGAAGGAGTCGGCGATGAAATCGCTATGCTCTTTGTCGCATCCTCTGCCATTTTGCCCTCGCTTTCATTTGCCCAATCAACGACCAATCAACACCTGACCCGACGCGTGCCGAGGTCCAGGGCGAGTTCACCTCTGCCGAACAACATCCGTAGATGCATCAACCCGGGAACAGCTACCCGTCTTCCAAAACGATATCTGAAACGGTCTGGGACACGGTCCAGTTCCGAGCCGTCCATGAACAGGAGCGCGCAGGCAGGCGCGCCAGTGTGGCAGCCGTCAGATCAGACGCTGTGCAGGCACCATTAAGAGCGACTCACGCATACCGTATGGACAGGACAAGCGTCAATGCCCCATGCCCGCCCCGGCGTTGGCCGGCAGCGCCTTCTTGACGAAAACTTCACAACCGGTGGCGTAGCATCCGCCCCGGAAGCTGCCCCGATGGGCGGCAGAACGTCCGATGGGATGCCAACATGCGCCGCACGGTATCGATAGCCTTCATTGCTTTCGCCGGGGTGGCGGGCTGTACGACCTACCGCCCCGTGCCGATTGCCGCCGCCCAGCTTGCCCAGGAATTCGAGCAGCGCTCGCTCACGAGCGCCGAGCTGCATGCCTACGTGGTGCGCGAGACAGGCCACGACGCTGCGCTGTGGCCGCCTGTCCGCTGGAACCGCGAGCTGCTCACCCTGGCGGCCTTCTACTACAGCCCCGCGCTTGACCTTGCCCGTGCACAATGGGGCACGGCCAAGGCCGGCATCGACGTCGCCAACGCGATTCCCAACCCGGTCCTGCAGGTGCCGTTCCAGTACAACACGCCTAACCCGGGGCCTGGGGCACCCTTCACCTGGGGGCCTTCGCTCGATATCCCGATCGAGACCGCGCACAAGCGCGGCTACCGCGTCGACCAGGCATCGCACCTGTCGGAAGCGGCACGCCTTGCCATCGGTAACGAGGCGTGGAAAGTTCGCGCGCAGGTTCGCGACGCGCTGCTCGCGCTGTATGCGGCGCGCGAGCGCAGCGCGTTCCTGTCCCGCAAGGCCGACGCCGCGCAGCAGATCGTCCAGATGGTCATGAAGCGCCGCGCAGTCGGCGAAAACTCGGGACCGGACGTCAATGCGGCGGTGCTGGCAGCCACGCAGGCGGAGGCCGATGTGGCCGCATCCCGCAGCGCGGAGCAGGACGCACGGGCCCAGCTCGCAGCGGCGATTGGCGTACCGGTAGCCGCGCTCGGCATCGAGCTCGATCTCGACGGGTTCGGCACGGCGCCGCCTGCGCCGCCGGCGGCCGACGCACAGCGCGACGCGATCCTGCATCGCGCCGACCTGCTTGCGTCGCTCGCCGACTACGCCGCGGCGGAATCGGCACTCCAGCTCGAGGTGGCAAAGCAGTATCCGGACATCCATCTCGGCCCCGGCTACACGTACGACACGGGTACGCACAAGATCGGATTCGGACTTGCCGGCATCATGCTGCCCATCTTCGACCAGAACCAGGGCGGCATCGCGCAGGCCGAGGCGAAGCGCAGGGAGGCCGCCGCACGCACGACAGCACTGCAGGACACGATCCTGGGTGATCTGGATCATGCACTCGCGCGTTACCGCTCCGGTCTCGACGCGGTGCAGCTTTCGGCGCGCCACCTCGCAACCGCACGGCGTCAGCTCGACAGTCAGGCGGCAGGCTTCGCCGCAGGCAACACGGACCGCCTGACCTTCACGCAGGCGAGCGCCGACTATGAAGCAAATGCGATCGCACACCTGGACGCAGTGGTGGCCGCGCAACAGGCGGCCGGTGCGCTTGAAGATGCCATGCAACGGCCCCTTGCCTCCGGTGCGGCCAATGAATCCCTGACCCAACAGGAATCCCGATGAAATACCGGTTGCTCCTCCTCTCCACCGTCACGATCGCACTGGCGGCCGGCGCGGGCTGGTACATCTATCAGACGCTCTACCCGAACCCGTCGGCATCGCCAGCGACTGCACAGACAGCGCCCCAGCCAGCGGTACAGACGGTCAATGGCGAAACCGTGGTCGTCCTCGCCCCCGAGGTGCAGCGCGCAAGCCACATCGAGGTCTCGCCGCTCGTCGCGACGGCCATGCGGCCTGCGCGCAGCGCCTATGCGACGGTCATCGACCTGCAGCCGCTCCTTGACCTGCGCAGCCGGCTGGCTGCCGCACGGGCCGATCTCGACACCCTGACTGCGCAGGCCGGCAACTCGCGTGTGCAATACGAGCGCAGCCGCGTGCTGTTCGAGGACGACCGCAACGTCTCCCAGAAAAGCCTGCAGGATGCGCGCGCGGCCATGCAGGGCGATCAGGCGAAGCTGCAGTCGGCCGCAGCCACGGTCAGCGGCCTCACCGCGACGATGCGCCAGCAGTTTGGCGACGCACTCACCGACGCCGCGACGGCACCGGCTTCTGGCCTGTTCCAGCGCCTGCTGTCGGGACGGGGGGCCGTGCTGCGCGTGACGCTGCCTGCGGACGGCAGCGACCCCGCGCCTGCGCGCATCACGGTGAATGCGCCGGACGGCCAGCCAGTGCCGGCGCAGAAGCTCTCGGCCTCGCCCCTTGCCGATCCATCCGTGCAGGGCAATCCCTGGTTCTACGCCGCCGACCGTGCGCTGCCAGTCGGCACCCATACCAGCGTCGACGTGCCATCAGCTGATCCGGTCACGTCGACGCTCGCGATCCCGGAGCGCGCCGTCATCTGGTATGGCGGCGAGACCTGGGCCTACGTGCAGACCGCCCCCGATCGCTTCACGCGACGCTATGTGGCTGCAGGCAACGAGAGCGATCAGGGCTTCGTCGTGACTTCCGGGTTTCATGCCGGCGACCGGATCGTGACGCAGGGCGCCCAATTGCTGCTGTCAGAGGAACTGAAGCCCCAGGGCATTGCGACGGCCTGCAAGGACCCGCCCGAGTGCGACGACTGACCCGTCCTCCAGCTTCGCACTACACGAACCCAACGACTGCCCATGCTCAACGCAATCATCCGGTTTTCGCTGCGTTTTCGCGGCGTCATCTACGCGCTGGCCGTCATCACGGCTGGCTACGGTCTTTTTACGCTGACGCGCGCCAGGCTCGACGTGTTCCCGGAGTTCGCCCCGCCGATGAGCATCGTCCAGACCGAAGCCCCGGGCCTGACCAGCGAACAGGTCGAGACACTCGTGACCCAGCCGCTCGAGAATGGCCTCGGCGGCATGGTCGGGCTGCAGTCGATGCGCTCGAAGTCGATGCAGGGGCTGTCCGCCATCACGCTGGTATTCGACGCGCACGCGAACGTGATGCAGATCCGCCAGCTGGTCTCCGAGCGGGTCAATGCGCTCGCGGCAACGCTGCCGGCCGGCGTCATGCCGCCGCGACTCCTGCCGCTCACGACCACGACCAGTGTCGTGCGGACCATCGGCCTCACATCGAAGACGCGCTCGCTGATGGACCTCTACGACGTCGCGCAGTGGACCGTCAGGCCGCAGCTGCTGAGCGTGCCGGGCGTCGCGGACGTCATCGTGTTCGGTGGCGACGCGCGCCAGCTGCAGATCCAGGTGGACCCCGCGAAGCTGATGCGTTACGGGCTCTCGATCCAGGACGTGATTGCCGCGGCACGCGTGTCCACGGGCGTGCGGGGTGCCGGATTCATCGAGAACGACAACCAGCGCATCGCCGTCAACGCCGACGGCCAGATCGCCACACCAGAGAAGCTCGCCGGTATCGTGCTGCACTGGAGCAACAGCGCGGCCGTCCGTCTTGGGGACGTCGCAACCGTCGCCTGGGGCAGCGCGCCCGCGGTGGGCGCGGCCTCGGTGATGGGCCAGCCGGGCGTGATGCTGGTCCTCGAAAGCCAGTACGGCACGAACACGCTCGCGGTCACGAAAGACATCGAGAAGACGCTTGTCGCGCTCAGGCCAGTCCTCGCGAAGCAGGGAGTCGACGTCAACGCGAACGTGTTCCGGCCGGCCAGTTTCATTGATGCATCGGTCGGCCACCTGCGCACGGCTCTGCTCGTGGGCGCGGCGTTGGTGGTCGCGGTGCTGTTCCTGTTCCTGCTCAATGTGCGCACAGCGGTCATTTCCGCCGTCGCGATCCCGCTGTCGCTGCTCATCGCCATCATCGTGCTGACGTCGTTCGGGGTGAGCCTGAACACGATGACGCTCGGTGGCCTTGCGATCGCGCTCGGCGAAGTGGTCGACGACGCGATCATCGATGTCGAGAACATCTACCGGCGGCTGCGGCAGAACCGGAAACTGCCTGCACCGTTGCCCGCGTTTCGCGTCGTGCTGCGCGCCTCGCTCGAGGTGCGCAGTGCCGTGGTGTTCGCCACCTTCATCGTGATGCTGATCTTCCTGCCGGTGCTCACCCTCTCGGGCGTGGCCGGCAAGCTGTTCGCCCCGCTCGGCATCGCGTACATCCTCGCCGTGCTGGCCTCGCTCGGCGTCGCGCTCACGCTTACGCCCGCGATGGCGCTTGCACTGCTGGCGAAGGGCCCGTTGCCCGAGCACGAGCCGCGACTGATTGCGCGTCTCAAGGCGCGGTACATCGCGCTGCTGATGAAGGTTGAGCAGCGTCTGAAGACGGTCATGATCGCGGTCGCGCTGATGTGCGCCGCTGCACTGGCCGCGCTGCCGTTCATGAGCGGCAACTTCATTCCCGAGCTGCGCGAGGGACACTACATCGTGCACATGGGCCTCACGCCTGGTACGTCGCTCGCCGAGTCGATGCGCATCGGCACCCAGGTGTCGCAGGCGCTGATGCAGGTGCCCGGCGTGCGCCTTGTCGCACAACGCGCGGGCCGCGCCAATGAAGTCGTCGACCCGGCCGGCGTGCAGCTTTCCGAGTTCGAGGTCGATCTGGAGCCGATGAGCGCGTCTGGTCAAAGCTGGACGCTCTATCGCATCCAGCAGGCGCTCGCGCGCTTTCCAGGACTGACCACCTCGGTCAACACGTTTCTGGTCGAGCGTATCGACGAGACGATTTCGGGCGTCACGGCTCCGGTGGTTGTCAACGTATTCGGTGACAACCTCGATGTGATTGACCGCAAGGCGCAGGAGATCGCCCGGCTGCTTGGGACGATCCGGGGTGCAGCGAGCGTGCGGGTGGAATCGCCTCCCGGCATTCCCGAACTCGAAGTGAAGCTCAAGCCCGACCAGTTGAGCCGCTGGGGCTTCAGGCCGGTGGAGGTGCTCGACGCGATCCAGGCGGCGTACCAGGGCACGACGGTCTCCCAGATCTACCAGGGCAGCCGCACGTATGACGTCACGGTGGTGCTGGCCCCCGCGGCGCGTGGCACGCCTGCCGACCTCGGCGCGCTGATGTTGCGCAACCCGGATGGCCTTGCCGTGCCGTTGCGTGAACTCGCGACAATCGGCCAGGTCTCGGGCCGCTACCAGATCACCCACGACGGTGGCCGGCGGATGCAGACGGTGTCCGTCAATCTCGGCAGCCGCGCGGTGAGCGGCTTCGTCAGGGAAGCTCAGGCGCTCGTGAACCGCGAAGTCGTCATGCCGCAGGGTACGTATGCCGTGTTTGCCGGTGAAAGCGAAGCGCGTGCTCAGTCGCAGCGCGACCTGCTCGCGTACGGCGCCATGTCTCTCGTCGGCATCGCGCTGCTGCTGTTCCTTGCGATGAAAAGCCGCCGCGGTGTGCTCCTCGTGATGGTCAACCTGCCGTTCGCGCTGGTGGGCGGCGTACTGAGCGTGGTGCTGACGGGCGCCAACCTGTCGCTGGGCGGCATGGTGGGCTTCGTGACGCTCTTTGGCATCTCGCTGCGCAACTCGATCATGCTGATCAGCCATTATGAGCATCTCGTGCACGTGGACGGCCTGGCGTGGGGGCCGGACACGGCCGTGCGCGGTGCATCGGAGCGGCTGGTGCCGATCCTGATGACCGCGCTCGTGACCGCGCTGGCGCTGCTGCCGCTTGCGGTGACGAGCGGCGCGGCGGGTAACGAGATCGAGCGGCCGATGGCGATCGTGATCCTGGGCGGCCTCATCACGTCGACAGCGCTCAACCTCATCGTGCTGCCTACGCTCGCGCTGCGCTACGGGCGCTTCGAGCGCGATGCGCTGGCCGAACCGGGCCCGACAGCCGCATAAGCCGGGAGAGGAGACGCCCCGTGGACGAACTGAAACCTGTCGCTGCACTCCCCGACGGCCTGACTTCGTCTGAGGTGACCGGGCGCAGGCAGCGCGGCGACGTCAACCGGATCAGGCGCCGCACCAGCCGCAGCCTCGCCGACATCGTGCGCGCCAATGTGTTCACGCGCTTCAACGCACTGCTCGGTTCGCTGTGCGCGGTGGTACTCATCACCGGACCATGGCAGGACGCGCTGTTCGGTGGCGTGCTCGTCGCGAACTCGCTCATCGGCATCGTTCAGGAATGGCGTGCGAAGCGCACGCTCGACCGTCTCGCGCTGCTGCACCAGCCACGCGCGCGCGTGCGTCGCAACGGGCAGACCATCGGGATCGACGTCGCCGACATCGTGAAAGACGACCTGATCGGGGTTGAGCGCGGCGAGCAGATCGTGGTCGACGGGGTCGTTGTTGCTTCGTCCGGGCTGCAGGTCGACGAGTCGCTGCTCACCGGCGAATCCGATCCCCAGGACAAGGCGTGTGAGGCACCGTTGCTGTCTGGCAGCTTTGCCGTCGCGGGACAGGGCTGGTATCGGGCAACAGCAGTCGGACAGGAGGCGTGGGCGCACCGGCTCGCGGCGCAGGCGCGGCGATTCGCGCCTGCACGTTCGGAGCTCGCGGCCGGCATCAACCGCATTCTGCGCTATGTCGGGTGGGCCATAGCGCCGCTATCGGTGCTGCTTGTGGCGACGCAACTGCTGCGGGCGATGCCCCTGGCCCAGGCGGTGCTGTTCTCCGCCGGCGGGGTCGTCGGCATGGTGCCGGAAGGACTCGTGCTGCTCACGAGCGTGGCACTCGCGGTCGGTGCGATGCGGCTCGCGCGGCGCGGCACACTGATGCAGGAGCTGCCGGCCATCGAGACGCTGGCGCGTGTCGACGTGGTGTGTATCGACAAGACGGGAACCCTGACACAGGGCGAGCCGGTTCTCGAACGGATCGAAGTGCTTGCTGGCGACGGGGACGCGCACGATGCGCTCGCGGCGCTGGCACTTGGCGAACCCGCGCCGAACGCGACACTGCGCGCCATCGCACTGAACTGCACGGCGCCGCCGGGATGGCATGCTACGAACACCGTGCCATTTTCCTCTGCCCGGAAATGGGCGGGCGCATCGTTCGGCGAACACGGCGCCTGGGTGCTTGGCGCGCCCGATGTCGTGCTCGCAGGCACCGCTATGGCCAACGACGTGAGCAGCACCGTCTCCCGCCATGTCCGTGAAGGTCGCAGGGTGCTGCTGCTTGCCCGCTCGGACCAGCCGCTCGCTGATGACACGTTGCCGGGCACGCTGACGCCAGTCGCGCTGGTGCTGCTCGCGGAGCGCATCCGCGACGATGCGCCCGGCACCGTGGCCTGATTTGCCGCACAGGGCGTGTCGCTGAAAGTGATCTCAGGCGATCACCCGGAAACGGTGGCCGAGGTCGCACGACGCGTTGGCATAACGTCCGCACAGGCGGGCGTCGATGCGCGCACCCTGCCCGACGGCCCTGACCTGTCCGGTGATCTGATGGAGCGGGAGTGCGTATTCGGCCGCGTCTCTCCACAACAGAAGGCGGCAATGGTGGCCGCGTTGCGCAGCCGCAGCCATGTGGTCGCGATGGTTGGCGACGGCGTCAATGACCTGCTTGCGCTCAGGGAAGCCGACATCGGTATCGCCATGGGCGGGGGCAGCAGCGCCGCGGCGGCCGTTGCCCAGGCTGTGCTGACCGACAACCGCTTCGCGAGCCTGCCCGCGATCGTGGACGAAGGCCGGCGGGTCATCGGCAACATCGAGCGCGTGGCCAACCTGTTCGTGACGAAAACGGTCTATGCGATGCTGCTCGCTTTCGCAGTAGGCATCGCCGATCTCGCCTTTCCGTTTCTGCCTCGCCATCTGACGCTGGTCGGTTCGCTGACCATTGGCATCCCGGCCTTCTTCCTGTCGCTCGAGGCCAGCGCCGAGCGCGCAAAAAGCGGCTTTGTCGAGCGCGTGCTGCGCTTCACGGTGCCCGCCGGCGTGCTGGCTGCCATCGCAACGTTTGCGACTTACGCGATCTCGCTCAGCTATCTGCACGGCACGCTCGATCAGGCCCGCACTGCGGCGACGGTAACACTGTGCGCCATTTCCCTGTGGATTCTCGCCCGGCTCGCACGCCCCCTGAACACCTCGCGGCTCGTAATCGTCGCCGGGATGGCTGCCGCGTTCGCTGTCATCGTCGTCGTTGCCCCGTTGCGGACCTTCTTTGCGATCGATGTGCTACCGGTGCGGATATGGCTGGGCGCGGCCGGCATCGCAATCCTGGCCTGTGCGGGCATGCACGCGCTCACACCCCGATCCCGCGCGGGTGAACGACCACCGCCGCGCGGCGATACGGCGCCCGCCGGGCCGTTCCTGCCCGCGTTGCTGTCCCTGTGGCGGCGGCACGTCATTTCCGTCACCGCGACCCTGATGCTGCTCGCCGGCAGCACGTGGCTCTTCCTCGGCGTGCTGGAAGACGTGATTTCGCGGGATCCGCTCCTGCAGGCCGACCTGATAGTCTGGCGCGTGCTGCAGGACCTCCGGCCGTCGTGGCCCGAGAGCTTGATGACCGGGCTGTCCGAGCTGGGCGACGCCGCAGTGGTGGTCCCCGTCGTGCTGGTCGTGCTCGCCTGGCTGATCTGGCATCGGCTCTGGCGTACCGCGCTTTACTGGCTCGCCGCGGTGGGTGGTGCAGAGGCCATCGTCAAGCTGCTCAAGCTCGTGCTGCAACGCGCACGGCCGAATCCGTTTGCTGCAGGCATCGAGAGCTTCTCGTTTCCAAGCGCTCACGCGACGCTGGCCATGGTCGCTTACGGGTTCCTCGCGTTTCTCCTTTGCGAAGGCCGGCGGCATCGGACGCGTGTCGCGATTCTCCTCACCGCAACGATCGCCGTGACGCTGATCGCGGTCTCACGTCTCTATCTGGGCGTGCACTGGGTGTCGGACGTCGTCGCGGGCCTGAGCCTGGGCCTCGCCTGGATCGCGGTGCTGGCCATCGCGTACTCGCTCCAGAAAAATCAGCCCATCGGGTCGACGCGCCTCACGGGGATTGTCGTGATCACGCTGCTGGCCGGCGCCACGCTGCACATCGTCCGGCAGCACGAAGCGGACGTGGCGCTCTACGCACCGGCTCGCCATGTCGGGCGGATGACGGCCGCGCAATGGCGCTCGGATGGATGGCGTACGCTCCCCGTGGGGCGGGTCGCGGTGGTGGGCCGGATCGACGAGCCGTTCAGCGTTCAGTGGGCGGGATCCTCCGCAGCGATCGGGAGCGCGCTGGAGGCTGCAGGGTGGCAGACGGCGCGCAATGGACCGGCCTGGCTGCCGTGGGCTGCGCCCGGTGCGGTTGCCCTCAGGTTCCACGACGGCGCTTTGCCGACGATGACATTCGTGCAGGGTGACGCGGCCTTGCCGGACACGCTGACGGTACTGCGGCTGTGGCCGGGCGACTACGTCATTGAGTGGCCCGGTGGCCCGCCAGGCGATGGCGGCGATGTCCCGGTCTGGGTCGGCACCGTTACGCGTGAGCGCGCGCCGGCAGCCTGGTCATGGGCGTTCTCCGCCCCGTCGGTCGACGACGATTTTACGTCACCGGCCAGCGCGTTTGGCCAACAGTTCCCCGGCGCACGCAGCGTGACGCGCGATGACGCAGCAGGTGCGATTTTCCGGCAGTGGGACCGCCGCGTGTGGCTTCTGTGTGCTGACGCACGCGCGCAAGAACCTGATCCACGGGCGGCGGCGAACCCTGCGCTGGATCTCTGTGAGAGAGAGGAACGCAATGAACCCGGCACGGTGCATGGCGCGCCTGTCCCCGTATCCCCGGGCGGACGGAACTCATGAAGCAGTCGGGTCAGCGAGTGATCCTGGCCGCCACGGTGCTGGCCAGCGCCGCCGGCGTGCTCGCGGAGGAAGCCTGGGTGCGCATGGCTGCAAGCCCCGAGGTCCAGGTGTTTGTCGATGTAAGTTCGCTGACCAGGGACGCGCATGGCCTTCGCAGCGTGTGGACGAAAACACGCTATGCGTCTGAACAGGCAGACGTCGGCGTCCGTTATACGGCGGACATGACGCTCTTCGTACTGGACTGCGCCGGTGCGCGCTACGGCATCGCCGGCGGCAGGTTCCTCGATGCCTCGGGGAACGTCCTCCGGCAGTTCACGGGGCCAACCGGCGAGCTTCAGCCGATTCGCGTGGCGACGAAGGCTGACGCGGTAGCCAAGGCCGTCTGCGCGGTAGACGTCAATATCCAGCGAGGCAAGTAGGCATGGCAATGCTTGCGGGTGGTCGCGTCAGCCTTGCAGGACCGCCAACCGTTCAGAGCCCGGCCGATGCAAGCCTGCCGTGCAAGTCAACCGGCACTGGCGTATCACGATCGAATTCACTTTACCCATTGCGACCGATGACCCCTGATACCTCGACCGCCAACCGCATGATCGTTCCGCGCACGGTCTGGGCACTCGGCCTCGTGAGCCTGTTCATGGACCTGTCGTCCGAGCTGATCCACGCGCTGCTGCCGATCTTCCTCGTCACCACGATGGGCATGAGCGTCACCGCGCTGGGCGCACTCGAGGGCGCGGCCGAGGCAACCGCCATGATCGTGAAGATCTTCTCGGGACCGCTCTCCGACTGGCTGGGCCGTCGCAAGGGGCTGCTCCTGCTCGGCTACGGCCTCGCGGCCGTCACCAAGCCGCTCTTTCCGCTTGCAGGCACCCCCGCGGTCGTGGCGACCGCGCGGCTGCTGGATCGCGTCGGCAAGGGCATCCGCGGCGCGCCGCGCGACGCGCTGGTCGCAGACGTGGCGCCACCGGAAATCCGCGGCGCATGCTTTGGGCTGCGGCAGTCGATGGACACGATTGGCGCATTTGCAGGGCCACTCCTCGCGATCGCGCTGATGCTCGCATTTGCCGATCACATCCGGACGGTGCTCTGGTTCGCTGCTGTGCCCGCGTTCGTCGCGATCGCCGTGATCCTCCTCGGCATTCACGAACCCGAACACGCGCAGGCCCAACGCAGTTTCCGGTCGCCACTGCACTGGCGGGGGCTGCGCGACTTTCCGGCGCGGTACTGGTTCGTCGTTGCCATCGGCGCCACCTTCACGCTCGCGCGCTTCAGCGAGGCGTTCCTCGTGCTGCGCGCCCAGCAGACCGGCCTCGAAATGGCATGGATTCCCGGGGTGATGGTCGTGATGAGTCTGGCGTACTCGCTGTCCGCGTATCCCGTTGGCATGTTGTCCGATCGACTTGATCGCAGGACCCTGCTCGCGTGTGGACTCGTCCTGCTGATCGCGGCCGATGTGCTGCTCGGGGCGGGGACGTCGGTGACAACGGTGTTCACGGGTGTCGCCATCTGGGGCCTGCACATGGGCTTCACGCAGGGCATTCTCGCCGCGATGGTGGCCGAAACGGCGCCCGGCTCACTGCGCGGCACCGCCTTCGGCGTGTTCAATCTGGCCAGTGGTATCTGCATGCTGTTCGCCAGCGTCATCGCCGGCTGGCTGTGGGATCACCATGGCGCATCGATCACATTCTTCACGGGCGCGTCACTCGCCGTTGTGCCGCTGGTCATGTGCGGCCTGGCGCCGCGGCCGTCGATCCATGGCCGCTGACGCATTCTTCACCTTCACGACAAAATCATTGCAATGGAAACCATCGAGGCATTCAACCAGGCATTTTTCCGGATGATCAACGGCACACCGGCAACTCCGGCCTGGACGATCGGCACCGCGTCCGTCCTTGCCGACTACTTGATCTGGCGGGTTCCGCTTGTGCTGGTCGGCATATGGCTGACAGGGAAGGCGCGCCAGCGCGAACTGGCGCTGCGCGCATGCCTCGTCGCAATGCTGGCCGTGGGCGCGAACCAGCTGATCGGCCTCGTCTGGCAGCATCCCCGGCCGTTCATGCTCGGGCTCGGCCACACGTTCCTGGTGCACGCGCCGGACTCGTCATTTCCGAGCGATCACGCCACCGTGTTTGCTGGCGTCGCGCTGACACTGCTTGCGGGCGGACTGCGGTGACTGGGCGTCTGCACGGGTCTCGGCCGGCGAATCGCGGTGATAAACGGAACTATCCCAGGGTGAGAGTCGCGTCTCTTCCCCAGCAACCCGAGCATCAGGCTGGCTTCGAGTCGGAAGCGACTGGGTTAGCACCGCCTCTTGCAGTTCAATACGACGCAGACTCGAGGTGGAAACGTGTAGTAGTCAAGTTATTTTCCGGCGGGCAGCCAGGTCCCATCACTGTCGAATTCGCCTGCGTAGGTTGCGCGCCAGATACCCAGAGTTGAGTGCAAGCACACTGGGGAATATCCGCTTCGGCCCAAGACGCGCCCGCCATGATTAGAGCGAGAAGATCCGTTGTCAGGGGGCAGCCGACGCACCGCTCGTATCTCCGAGCGTCTCCTATGGCCGAAAACCCGCCCCGCGTCACGATGTCGGCAAGTTCCCGATCCCTTCGCTAAGAGAGGCCGGCGGCCGCGAGGCCGTGGAAGCGGAAGGCTGCAGAACTGCGGTCAGTCCGAGGAGGACGGGGGCATTTTGGCCTGCACTCGCGCACCATCGTTAATCACCCTATTGCGCCGATGGTCGGTCAGCAATTGAAGGCACAACAGTCAACCCCGTCGCTTTCTATCGAGGGCCGGCCTTCACGGCTATGCCCTTAGAACCGCTCCTTAATGCCCGGTCAACTCACGGCATGGCATGCACCCGGCTCCCAGCTTCCCGCCCTTGACCCGCGACAGTAGCCGATAGCGGGCGCGCATCAAGGGGCGAGGGACCGTGTTGCCCGCACCCCTCCCTCGCCTTTTTCCTTGACACCCGCCCGCTATCAGCTCCTCCAGTCGCACGGGCGGGAACCCGGGAGCCAGGCGGTAGCAACGCCAACCCCGAGTTCCACCGGGAAGTGTCCAGCCGCAATGGCAAGGCACCTCCCCTCGCCCGGTTCAGGTCCTCATCCTTGACTGTGGAGATTGCCATGCAACTCGCTTCCTCTTTCCATTACGGCTCCCCGATGCTGCGCGCTGACTCGCCTCTCTCAGACGACCAGATTCGCCAGGTTGCTCCCTCCATCTTCGCGGACGGCAAACACGAAAGCCGTTCCGAACGCTACACCTACATTCCCACCATCGACGTCCTGCGCGGTCTGCGCAACGAAGGGTTTCAGCCGTTCATGATCTGCCAGACCCGTGTTCGCGATCAGGGCAAGCGCGAGTTCACAAAACACATGCTGCGGCTTCGCCACGCCGACCAGATCACCGGCGAGGAAGCCGACGAAATCGTGCTGCTGAACTCGCACGACGGCACCAGCAGTTACCAGATGCTGGCGGGCACATTCCGGTTTGTCTGCCAGAACGGCATGGTCGCGGGCGAGAACATCGCCGATATCCGCGTGCCACACAAAGGCAACGTCATCCAGAACGTAATCAATGGCGCTTTCGACGTGCTCGACGGCTTCGACCTGATCCGCGAGCAGAAGGACGGCATGCGCGCCGTCGAGCTGAACCGCGACGAGCAGCATGCATTCGCCCGCTCCGCCCTTGCGCTGCGTTACGACCCGACCGACGCCGAGGCACCGGCCCCCGTCACTGAAAGCGAGCTACTGGTGCCGCGCCGTTTCGAGGATCGCCGTGACGACCTCTGGACCGTATTCAACCGCGTGCAGGAAAACCTCATGAATGGCGGGCTGCATGGACGCTCGCGCAGTGGACGCGCCATGTCGACTCGCCCTATCACCGGCATCGACCAGAACGTGAAGCTCAACCGCGCGCTGTGGATGCTCGCTGACGCCATGCGCCAGATGAAAACATAAGCGCCGCCGGGGCGGCAACGTCCCTCCGCCCCGTCCTACCTCGTTCCATCAGGATTCCTATCCGGGCATGTCCTGATGGAATCAGGCAGCACCCAACCCGGACCCTTCTTTTTAGCTTTCTGGAGTCAGTCATGCAATCTCAAGTCGAAACCCCTGCGGCAACCACTGACGAAACCGTTTCGCCGCTCGAAACCAACTTCGGCAACGAACAGCTGGTCGCCACCGTGGCGCATTCCAGCCTGCGGCCCTCGCCGCTCAACGCCCGCACGAAACCGCTCTCGAATATTCCGGCGCTTGCCGCGAGCATCCGGGCAAAGGGTCTGCTGCAAAACCTCGTCGTCCATGAGATGAAGGGATCGCGGGGCAAACAGCGCCGGTATGGGGTCTGCGCGGGCCAGCGTCGCAAAGCCGCGCTCGACCTGCTTTACGAGCAGAACCATATCGCGGCGGACTATCCGGTGCCGGTGCGGATCGTCAGCGAAGGCGAAGCCCTCGCCATTTCGCTGATCGAAAACAGCGAACGCGAAGGACTCGACCCGTTCGACGTGCTGCGCGCGTACCGGATGCTCGCTGAGGAAGGCCGCAGTGTCGATTACATCGCGGCGCTGTTCTCTGCCTCGCCACTCACGGTCAAGCGTCGCATGAGGCTCGCTAACGTGTCGCCCAAACTGCTCACGCTGCTGCGCGACGACGCAATCACGCTTGATCAGCTTGCTGCGCTCGCCCTCGCAGACGATCACGAAACGCAGGAAAAAATATGGTTCGACGCAAACGAGTGGCAACGTCAGCCGAACTACCTTCGGCAGTCGATCACGCGCGCCGAGATCAACGCGAGCCGTAGCCGTCTCGTACGCTTTGTTGGCCTCGCCGCCTATGAAGCAGCGGGCGGCTACGTGCGTCGCGACCTGTTCAGCGACGACGAGAACGCCGGTTATATCGTCGATGCGGAACTGCTGCAGAAGCTCGTCGCGCAAAAGCTCGACGCTGCTGCAGCCGAAGTCCAGGCCGAGGGATGGGGCTGGACGGAAACGCGAGTCGAACGCGATTTTGCCGAACTGAACCGCCACGGCAGGCTGCGCCCGGTGCAGCGCCAATACACCGACGACGAACAGCGCGAAATGGACGTCTTCACCGCGCAGCAGGACGAACTGGCTGAAAAGATCGAAGCACTGTCGGAGGGCGACGAAGATGCCTACGAGGAAGCCGACCGGCTCAACGACGAAATGGAGCAGGTCAATGCCGCGATCATCGCACTCGAAAGCCGCACGCTCGTATGGGACGCGCAGCAGATGGCCGAAGCGGGTGCATTAGTGATCGTCGGGCCGCAGGGCGAACTCGTCATCGAGCGCGGCCTCGTGCGACGCGAGAATAGCGCCGCGCTCGACGCGGCAGGCGCGACCGTCACTGGCACCGCCACAGCCGAAGGCCCGGATACCGTATGCGCGAAGGCTCCGAAGGTAAAACCCGTCCACAGCGCGAAACTCTGCCAGCGGCTCACGGCACACCGCACCGCTGCCGTCCACGCGGAACTGGTCGCGCAGCCCACTGTAGCGCTCGCCGCCCTGCTGCACCACCTGGTCCCAAAGGCACTGCCCGAGCACTACGGGCACGCGTCCTCACGCAGCTATTTCGCACTGTCCGGCGAGACCAACCACGACAGCCTGCTGCGCGCCGCCGACGACCTGTCCGCCAGCCCCGCATGGAATGCCATCGAAACGCAGCGGGCCCGCTGGATTGCGGAACTGCCCGCAAAGCGGGGTGACCTCCTGCCGTGGCTAATCGAACAGGATCCCGGCACGACGCTGCTCGACCTGCTCGCGTTCTGCACCGGCACCCTGCTCGACGGAATCGTGGCCGAAGAAAAGCCGCTTGCGATCAACACGCTCGCAAGTGCGCTGAACATCGACATGACCCGGTACTGGACAGCGACACGTGCGACGTATTTCGATCATGTCAGCAAGGCGCGTATCGCGGAAGTCGTGTCCGCCGCCGTGTCACCCAAGGCCGCAATCGACCTCGAAAAGATGAAGAAAGCAGACGCGGCAGCAGCAGCGGAGCTTCGGCTCGCAAAGGCAGCATGGCTCCCGGAAATCCTCACCGATCGTGAATTCCCGGCCATATCAACATGGGAAAACCGTGACGACGAGGATGAGACCGACAGCGACGACGCGGACACCGGAGACGGCGCGGACGAAACGCCGGAAGGCGAGACCCCCGGTGCGGAACCGGATGCATGTAACGGCACAGAACACGTCAACGACACACCCTCCCGACGCAGGAGTTGCGCCTGCCGCCGGTAGCCCGCTGACGCCGTGGCCCTTCCCGACTTCGGACAGCGTGAATGGCACGCAATCCCGCCCGCTCGCGACGTAATGCAACCCCTCGCCCAGGCAACGAGGCGAAGCAGGCGGCAAGCCCGTATCCGCCGCCTGCCGGACTGGACTGGAGAAACCCATCATGACCAACCGCATCCGCATGACCTTGCTCGCCACCAATGCCGAAGGCTCGCCCGACCTCTACCTGACTTTCGTTGAAGCCACCGATCTGCAATACGACGAAGGCCAGCACTACGACATGACCCTTGCCCGCGCAGAAGATGAAGGCTACCGGGCACCGATGATTGCCTTCGACCAGCACGACACGGCAGCAAACGTGCTTCGTCACCCCGCTGACTTCATGGAAGGTGACACAAACGACTTGTAATCCGTGCGGGCAGACGGCGAGCCCTCTGCCCGCCCCCAATGCACGCCTGCCCACCATCCGGCCAGTGCGCCCGCACCCGCCGCCGCCAGCATCACAATGAGCCCACCGACGACCAGCCCATAGCATGCCCGCACGAGTCGCCGCGTGGCGACGTGCCCGAATGACGTGAGCGCGACATCGATCCGTTTCTGCTGCTCACGTACGGCGACAGTCGTCGCCCCCACGAGCCGGTTACCAGCAACGCGGGCAATGTGGTTCGCTGCCCGCTGCGTGAGTGTAGCCAGCGCCTCGTCGTTCAGCGCGGCAACCGCAGCCCGGTAGCGCGCTTCGTGCTCGGCGGTCATTTGCTCCGCCAGTTCGATCGTGGCCTTGCAGCGGGCAAGCGCATCGCGATGCTGCTCCATCAGCGCATCCGTCGCCGCGCGTGCTTCGGCCCGCACGGCATCGAGACTGCCCGCGCCCGCCTGCCGGATCCGTTCCGGCATGGCCTCATAGAGCCGCCCGTAATGTTCAAGCATGATCAGCACGGACCACAGTGCATCGTTGTCGCGCAGGTTGAGTGCGCCGGACACCCGCCGCATTCTCAGGACACTGGCATCGTCGGGCAATTCACCCGTGACGTCGAGAAACAGGCGGGCGAGCGCGTCCAGCGATCCACCGCGTCTGTTACCCACCGGCCGTCACCCTGGCAAACATCGTTCCGCATAGCGCGCACCAGCGCAGCAGTTCTGCCCGTTCGCCGATATGCATTGTCTCCGCTGCCCTGCAGATCGACAGGCGTTGGCTACGCAACTCGTCAGCGACGCGATCCGCAAGGTCTGGAAAATCCAGCGACTGGCCCTGCTTCTCGACAGCCGTCCTCAGTTGTGAATCCCGGTACAGCGTGAATTTCTCCGGTGAACCGAAATAGCCGTTACGCACGACATGCGTCACCGCATCCGGAAACGTCGCCCCGAACTTGAACAGCAATTCGAGGCTGTCCCGCTGCCGGTTGATCACCCACAGCACAACAAGTCGTCGCGCCAGTTCATCGAGAGTACTGGCTAGCGTTCCTCCATATTGCGCGACGCCGGTCTGGCTCCGCGCTGCCGTGTTGACGACAACGGTCGCGTTCCGGTGCCGGTCGCAGAAATTGACGAAATCGATCCAGCCGCTCGCGTCATCCAGATCGCATGCCCCGCATTCGATCTCACCGTGAACCGCTTTCATGACATCCGGGTTGGACGTATCCGTCTCGACTAGCACGACGTCGACGTCCGTGCGTCGCAGGTAATCGATCAGTGCCAGCGTCACGACGCTCTTTCCGACACCACCCTTGCTGCCGCCGACCATATAGATGGGGGGATTTGATGTTGCCATGCCACACCTCTACAGATTTTCGGTGTCCGGGCTGATCGAAAATCCGAGGAAGCCCCTCACCGGTTGCCCCGGCCTGGTTACGCCCCCATCCCCTTTTTGCTGTGTCCCGCTGCGTGGCGGTTTATCGTGTGTTGCATCTGCCTGTGAGGGTTTCCTGCCTCGTACGGCGACCGATGCATTGGCGGGCGCCGGCTCATTCCCGCCCCGCCGGATTCGTCCTTTTCCTTCCGCACGGCGCATCGCGTATCTCAGGGAATTGACCGATACAGCGATGCCTTCCTGTGCAGCCTCCTCGATCAGCTCACTGAGCGTGTATCCCCTCTCCCGCGCTGTGCCGATCTGTTTCTGGATGGATTTAACGCCGTCGCTTACCTTGAGCGGCTGATCGCTTGTCGCTTTTTCAGGCAGCGCATCGAGCCTGCGTCCGAGCGCCTCCCACTGCCCTCGCGTGAAACTCCTGACAACCGGCATGACTGGCTCCGACGCACGACCTTGATCGCATCTTGAACAGGCGTTAATACGTCGTCAACACCCACCGCTGGTGCTTTCCGGCGTGGCTGGAATACAGCGGAATCCAGAGGAACAGGACGGAACAAAAAATATTTTTCTGCTGTTATTCGACGTCCCGTCCACGCACACGGAATTACGCGCATGCATCACGCATGCACGCGGACTTCAACGGCGGCGAGCACCGTACACCCGTGGATTCACGCTGCAAGACAACCGCGGCGCATTTGAAGCCACTGGTAGACGCACTCGGCACGCCTCTGCCTCACTTCGCAGTCGCCACGCCTGCACACTCGACTTGTACGGTAGTTACTGTCGTGCGAGAGGAACCCGAACGTTTAACACCACCTGCCTTGCATCACGTGACAGGTGGCGCACATTCGACGTCACCCCGTTGTCGACATTCTTTTTTCGTGCATTAAATCTCGAGCGCGCAGCACTCGCAGATCAGACGCACGCCGGGCGCTTCGTTGCATCACGACCGCGAAGTCGCAGCGCACGGCAGTTACACGGAAGCGCATTCCGGTTGTACACGGCTTGCATCTCGTGCACACCGAAGTCACGCTCGACACCAACAACAACTTGAAAATCGGTGACGGCAGGATAGGCTATCGCCGGTTTTAGGCGCCCATGCGACCAATGCTCACTGAGGAACTCGATTAGCTGCCAATGCAAACCTTCTTTCGAATGCATCTTTGCCAGACAGATCGTGGCCGTAGAGGTGAAATGAGCGCTTGCCGATGAAACGCAAACAGTATTCGATCGAGTAAATCGTGGCTGCTCTCAAGCAGGCCGATCTGATCGCGCCAGACCCGCGGCTGGGGGTTGCCGTTCATATGGACATAATTGTTTTAATCACCGGGACTGGTTTGTAAGAGCTTTTTAGATGGAATGGTCGCCTCCCGCCTTAGCGGTCTGATCGACGCTCAAGAGTCTGGCAGTCAGTCCGTGCGACATTGCTGGTTCGGCAGTCCAGCCGTCAAGGAGAACCAGATGGAACCCATGACCATTGCAATCGACCTGGCCAAGCGCGTTTTCCAGATTCACTACGTTGATCCTGCGACCGGCGCGATCCACAGCAAGGTTCTGAAGCGCGTTCAGCTCGTGCCGTTCTTTGCCAACCGGCCTGCGAGCCGGGTCGTCATGGAGGCCTGCGGCAGCGCCCATCATTGGGCCCGTGTCCTGGCGGGGCTCGGCCACGACGTGCGGCTCATCGCAGCCCAGTTCGTGCGGCCGTTCGTGAAGTCGAACAAGAATGACGCAGCCGACGCCGCGGCGATCTGGGAAGCTGCCCAGCGTCCCGGCATGCGGTTCGTGGCCGTCAAAACCGAAGACCAGCAGGCCATGCTTGCAATGCACCGCATGCGCCAGCAACTGGTCCGGATTCGCGTCATGCAGGTCAACCAGCTTCGTGGGCTGCTCTACGAATTCGGCGTCGTGCTGCCGCAAGGCCGCCGGGCATCGATCGAAGCCGCGAAAGCCGCGTTGGCGTCACTGGCCGACCAGTTACCAGTCATGCTCGCAGATAGCCTGCAGGACCAGTTCTCGCGGCTTCGCGGGCTCGACGAGCAGATCGCCCAGATCGAGCAGCGCATTCTCGACTGGCGCCGCAACGACGATGCATGCCGCCGAATCTCGGAGATTCCCGGCGTGGGCGTGCTCACGGCGACCGCTGCAGTATCGGTCATCGGGCAGGCAAAGACGTTTCGCTCCGGACGGGAATTTGCCGCCTATCTGGGGCTCGTGCCGCGACAGAACAGCTCCGGCGGCAAGGTAAAGCTCGGGAGCATCAGGAAACGCGGCGACGTGTATCTGCGAACGCTGCTGATCCACGGTGCGCGATCGGTCATCGTGAGCGCAAGGCACTTGCCGGAGCGTTTGCGCCAGATGCTGTCCAGGCGCCCAACGAACGTCGTTGCTGTCGCACTCGCAAACAAGATGGCGCGAACAATCTGGGCGCTGCTGGCGTACGGCCGAACGTATGAAACAGCTCCCGCGCAGTAATCACGCTTCAAAGGCAGTAACCCCATTCACGGTTGCACAGGTGTACTGAGTGATGGCAAGACAGGTTGGACCGCGCAAAGGCAAGCCTGAGACATTTCTCGGACCTCGAGTCCGTCTTTTAGATTAGGACCTTTGCGGCGAAATCCATCGGGGCCGGCGGGCATGCCCGCGATCGAGTCCGGATATAAGTCCGCAACCACCCTCCTCGCCACGCAATCACCTTGCAAATGGGAGGCGACCATATAAGTAATGTCCGATTTCTTAAAGCGTAAGCTATCCGGCCGCCGTGTTCCTGGCGCCGGAGGCTTCGATGGCTGCGACAGAACGGATAACGATGACAATGCGCGAGCTGGACAGATTCAAGGTCATTCAGAACGTGGCAGACGGCACGCTCAAGCCTTGGCGTGCGGCCGAGCGGCTCGGGCTGACGACGCGGCAGATTCGTCGGCCGGTTGGCCGGTTGCGTGAACATGGGCCGGAAGGTCTCGTATCGCGTCGGCGCTCGAAGCCCAGCAACAACCGAGTGGATGCGAACACGACCGATCGGGTGCTTCCGATCATCCGGGATCGCTCCGCCGATTTCGGGCCGACGCTGGCCTGCGAGAAGCTGCGCGAATGCCATGGGCTCACGCTATCGAAGGAAACCGTGCGGCACCTGATGACGGATGCGGGGCTCTGGGTGCCGCGCACACAGCGTCCGCCGAAGGTCTACCAGCCGCGTGCCCGGCGCGCCTGTCTGGGTGAGCTGGTGCAGATCGACGGCAGCAATCATCACTGGTTCGGGGACCGGGCGCCCGCCTGCACGCTGCTGGTATTCATTGACGACGCGACGGAACGGCTGATGACGCGCACTTCACGCAGACGGAGTCAACGTTCAGCTATTTCGAAGCACTGCAGAATAGATGCACACCCATGCTCCTCGTTCAGATCGCCGTTGGCTACTAGGTCCGACTGTGTCCTCACACTAGCACCGCGGGTTCACTATGGAGGCACCCCTCTTCCAGTCGTTGACCTGAAGCAACGTAGACAGACGGCATCGTCGACACCACCACCTGGCTGTTCGGTCGGCGCAAAAGCGCGATGCGTTCACGCAGTGGTTCACGGACAGCGTACACACCCCGCGCGCAATACCGCTCGCTGCGAGCAGCGACGACCCCGTTGCCGTGTACCTTGCTTACGCCCGTTGCACGCCCGATTTCGTCCGTTCGACGAGTTCAAAGACGACCATACCCGCCACCATGGCTGCCACGAATCCAATGGCCTTCGGATAGCCCGCACCCAAGGCGACCAATGCAGGACCTGGGCAGAAACCCGCCAGGCCCCAGCCGATACCGAAGACGGCGCTGCCAAGGACAAGCCTCGGAGTAATCGTCGTGCTGGCCGGAAGCTGCACCGGCAAGCCGAGGAGCGAGCGCTTGCGACGTCTCGCGACGAAGAAGGCGAGAGAAGCCACGACGATGGCGCCGACCATCACGAACGCGAGGGAGGGGTCCCAACGGCCAGCGATGTCGAGGAAGCCGAGAACCTTGGCCGGATTACTCATGCCGGAGACCATCAGGCCAAGGCCGAAAAGCAGGCCCGCAAGCAAGGCGGTGAAGATTGCCATGTCAGCCTCCTATCAGGTGCCGTTGTACAAAAACAGTCATAAATCCCGCCGCCATGAAGGTCAGTGTGGCGACGAGCGAGCGAAGGGAGCCGCGCGAGAGGCCGCATACACCGTGGCCGCTGGTGCAGCCGCTCGCGTAGCGGGTGCCGAGACCCACCAGGAAGCCTGCGACGAGGACGACGCTCCAGCTCGCCTCGATATCCGCCACTGCTGGTTTGCCAAGAAGGCCTGCCACGACCGGAGCGCCGATGAGCCCTGCGACGAAGGCGAGGCGCCAGTTGATGTCGTTGCGCGGCAGGCTCAACAGGCCGCCGAAGATGCCGCTGATGCCGGCAATACGGCCGTTGAACAGTACGAGCACGGCGGCCGCCGCGCCGATGATGAGTCCGCCGGTCAACGAGAGAACGGGTGTGAAATGGGCGAGGTCAATCAGCATGATTCGTCCCCTCAAGGATTGGCACAGAACTGTTCATAAAGCACGGCCATGACGGCAAGCGCCTGCGGACTTGCCACCGAATAAAAAATGCTCTTGCCGTCACGACGCGTCGCCACGAGACCGTTTTCACGTAGCACGCCCAACTGCTGCGAAAGGGTTGGCTGCCGGATGCCGAGTTGTTCCTCCAGTTCGCCAACGGACAGTTCTCCCTGGGAAAGCTGGCACATCAGTAGCAGGCGGTCCGGATTGGCGAGCACTTTCAGCAAGGCACAGGCGTTCGATGCGGCTGCCTGCATCGCGGCTAGGTCAATGGTCGGATGGGACGGTTTCATAGGCTACCCATAATTTATACGCTGACATTATATTTAATAATAAAATGTTTGTGAATAGAATGTTTGTATCTGAGGAGGCGTCCATGCAACCGACCATTCACCCGTTTTTCGACCCCACAACCTGGACGGTGACCTATGTGGTCTACGAGGCGGGGCGTCCCGAGTGCGCCATCATCGATTCAGTGCTGGACTACGACCCTAAGGCTGGGCGCACGTCGACGACGAGCGCCGATAAGGTCATCGCTTTCGTGCGCGAGCATGAGCTGCGCGTCGAGTGGATTCTGGAGACGCACGCCCACGCAGACCATCTCTCTGCCGCGCCACATCTGAAGCACCAGCTGGGTGGCCGTATCGCCATCGGCCAGAACATTCGTCGTGTGCAAGGCGCGTTCAAGAAGCTCTTCAATCTCGAACCGGAGTTCCGGCTCGACGGGTCGCAGTTCGACCATCTGTTCGAGGATGGCGAGACGTTCGCCATCGGCGGCCTCACCGGAAAGGCGATTCATGTGCCGGGGCACACGCCGGCCGACATGGCGTACCAGATTGGGGATTCGGTCTTTGTCGGCGACACGCTCTTCATGCCGGATGTCGGCACCGCGCGTTGCGACTTCCCGGGTGGCGATGCTCACGAACTCTATCGCTCCATTCACAGGCTGCTGGACCTGCCAGCGGACACGCGCCTGTTCATGTGCCACGACTATCCGCCCGAGGGGCGCGGACCTGCGTGGGAAACGACGGTTCATGCTGAGCGCGAAGGCAACATCCACGTGCACAACGGCGTGAGCGAGGACCAGTTCGTGGCGATGCGACAGGCGCGGGATGCGACGCTTGCGATGCCAACCCTGATATTGCCTTCAGTGCAGGTCAACATTCGGGCCGGGGAGTTTCCCCCGCCGGAAGCGAACGGAGTGCGGTACCTCAAGATCCCGCTCAATGCCATCTGATGAGTGACCGGGTATGGACGGCGATACCGGACCGGTGTGTCGCCTGCGCGTGCGGCAAGCCGGGAGCAACGTCAGTCGATTTGTCGTTTTCATCGGTTCCGCTTAGTCGCACAAATCGCCTGTGGCACCAGTTGAAGTTCAAAGCCTCCCGGCATTCGTGAGTTAAGCCATGCAATTTGGTATCCAAAGAAATCTGACACAGTTCCTGCAGCAGCTGCTTCAGGTGCTGCAGGTCGGCATGACCATTCGCATGACGCGAAACGTGATTCCTGCACTTGCAGAGTCCGAATCCGGAGTGCCGCGCGGCTCGTTCATGCTGTTGGTGGCGTTCGTCGTCGCTTCTGGTTTCGTGAAGGGCGCGATGAACGTAGATCGTCAGGTCGAGTTCATTACCAGTTAGCCCTATCGACGATAACTAACGAAGAGGTAATCATGGCAGGAAAGGAATTGACGCAGTACGCTTGAATCAGCGCCATTTTACTTATATTGGTATCCAGAATTGATTGAATTAAACGCCATTTCACTTATCCTGTTTTCATAGTCAAGCGATGGTCCAAACCAGCAGCCCTCTCGTTGGAGGTCACGGCCAATGAATCCCGTCATCATCACCCTGCTCGTGCTCCTGGGCATCGGGCTGCTGCTCGCGCTCTGGCTAATGGGCATCTACAACGGGCTGGTGGTTGCCCGGAAGCGCTTCGAGAACGCCTTCGCGCAGATCGATGTGCAGCTCAAGCGGCGCTATGACCTGATTCCGAACCTGGTCGAAGCGGTCAAGGGCTATATGGGCCACGAAAGAGAGACGCTCGACGCCGTCATCAAGGCCCGCAACAGCGCGATGGCTGCCGAGCAGAAAGTCGCCGCCAACCCCAGCGACCCGGAGGCCATCAAGGGGTTTAACCAGGCCGAGGCTCAGCTGGGCGGCGTCCTAGGCCGGCTCTTTGCCCTCTCCGAGGCATACCCGGACCTCAAGGCCAACCAGAACATGCTCGCCTTGCAGGAAGAGCTGACTTCGACCGAGAACAAGGTCGGCTTCGCCCGGCAAGCGTTCAACGACGCCGCCACCGAGTACAACATCCGGCGCGAGGTCTTCCCGGCGGTTACGGTGGCCGGCATGTTCGGCTTCAGGCAGGCGACGCTACTGGAAACCGCGGAGACCGAGCGCGCGGCGCCCAAGGTGTCGTTCCGGTAGGCCGGGACCGCGATCGCTCTGTGCGTCTCATGCTCCCCAGGCCGCTCTGACCGTGACCACCAATTTCTTTCAGCAGCAGGATTCGGCCCGACGCAAGACCTTTCAGCTGGTGGTCTATTTCGTCCTGGCGATCCTGATACTGATCGCCCTGGTCTACGGGCTGCTCGTGGCGTTCAGCACGTATGACGCCCACGCACCCGTGTCCTGGTGGCAGCCGGAGATGCTCCTGTTCGCGGCGCTGGGGGTGGGCCTTGTGGTCGGCGGTGCCAGCGCATTCAAGGTGAGTCAGCTGGCTTCCGGCGGCCAGGCCGTCGCCCTGATGTTGGGCGGCGTGGAAGTGCCTGGCACGACCACCGACCCGCGGCAGAAACGGCTGCTCAACGTCGTCGAGGAGATAGCCCTCGCTGCAGGAGTGCCGGTACCCCCCGTTTATGTTCTGGACGAGCCAGGGATCAATGCCTTCGCGGCCGGCTATGCTCCGGGAGATGCCGTGGTCGCCGTCTCGCAGGGCTGCCTCGACTACCTGACCCGCGACGAGCTCCAGGGCGTGGTGGCCCACGAGTTCAGCCACATCCTCAACGGCGACATGCGGCTCAACATCCGGCTGATCGGCCTGATCTTCGGGATCATGGCGTTGTCCATCATCGGCCGCAGCCTCATGTTCGCTTCCAGAGGACGCTCGTCGGGAAGGCAGAATTCCCAGGGCGGCATGGTGCTGCTGGGGCTGGGCGTGTTCGTGCTCGGCCTCGTGGGAGCGTTCTTCGGTCGGCTGATCATGGCGGCGGTGTCGCGGCAGCGCGAGTATCTGGCCGACGCCAGTGCCGTCCAGTTCACGCGCAACCCCGACGGAATCGGCGGGGCGCTAAAAAAGATCGGCGGGCTGGCTGAGGGCTCACGCATCGGCAACCCCCAGGCCGCAGAGGCCGGTCACATGTTTTTCGCCAACGCCTTCGCTGGCGCGGGACTTGCCGGACTGCTCGCTACCCACCCGCCCCTCGTCGAGCGCATCCGCCGGCTCAATCCCCAGTTTGACGGCCGGTTCCCGGAGGTGCGGCCGGTAGGCGTCGATCGGGAAGAGCCTGAAGGCCCCCGGCTCCGCCACGCCCCGCCGTTCGGCGGCGCTCCGACGTTACCGGGGCTTCCGCAGGTGCCGGTGCCGGTCCTGGGGCTCGCCGACGAAACAACATCGCGGGTCGGCCACATCGATCCGGAACTGATTAGCTATGCGCAGGGGCTACACGACGGTATGCCAGACGTGCTCCTGGTCGCCGCCCAGGAGCCGTTCAGTGCTCGCGCACTGGTCTACGCCCTCCTCATGGACCCGGGGTCGGACCTGCGGGAACTCCAGCTGACCCGGCTAAAAGTCGGCGCTGAGCCTCAGGACTTCGCCGAAACCCTGCGGCTGATCGCCCCTGTCCAGGCTCTGCCGGACACACATCGGCTGCCCCTTCTGGACCTGAGCCTGCCAGCACTGCGGCAGATGTCGCCGCGGCAGCATCGTGCATTCCGCGCTCAGGTCGAGATGCTGATGGTCGCCGACCAGCGGCTGAGCTTGTTCGAGTACACGCTTCGCTGTGTGCTGCATCGGCATCTCGACGCCCAATTCCTCCCTCAGCGCCCGGCGCGTGCAGTGCGCGGCTCCCTGCAGAGCCTCGCGCACCCGGTGGCAACGGTGTTGGCGCTATTGGCCTGGGAAGGCCAGCCGGAAACCGACCAGGCCGCCCGGGCTTTCGATACGGGCATGCGCGGCTACATCGGCGGCGAACACGCCCACCGCTTGCGGCCTCGCGAAGAATGCTCCCTCGCCGGATTCGACGCGGCCCTGCAAACGCTCAATCAATCGGTCCCCGCCATCAAGCGCAGGATCGTCGCCGCCTGCGCGGGCTGCATCCTCGCGAACCAGCAGGTCACCGTGCGGGAAGCGGAGCTGCTCCGCGCCATCTGCGATACGCTCGACTGCCCGCTACCGCCGCTCGCCTCGCAGGAAGCGGAAGAACGATCAACGACATCGCAGGCAGGCGGTCCATGACCGATTCTCCGGCGGCCAGAATGCTGAGATTCGACAGCACGTCTGCAGCGATAAGGTACCGCGCTTCGCCGGAAGGCGCGGACGCAATGTCTTCGCTTAAAGCCGGATCGCACACGCCAGTACATGCGGGCCATATCGCAAAAGCTGCCAGATCACGCTGAAACGTCGACGCCTTAAGGTGAGTCGGAGCCGACCTGTTCGAGTTCGTTCAGATCCTTAATGAAATCGTCAGGGTGTCCGTCGGTTTCATGGGAGCGCTTCGGCGACTTGACGACCGGCGACGGCATTTTGCCGATCCCCTCGTCGATGCGTTGTAGCAGATAAGGGAAGAACGGATTCGAGGCAATCCGAAACAACGAGTCGAGCGTTAGAATCAGCGTGCCGCGCTCGCCGCGAGGGGCAAGTGCGCCGAGATTTTCATTGAAATTTTCCGAATCATCTGGCGTGATGCCGTACAGCGCGTCCGTGACCGGGATCGGAATCGCGACGTGCGACAACGAGAAAATATCCTCCGGATAGTCGATATCCAGCGGACTTACACGCGTCCGCACTTCACCTGCATCGACCTTGGACTCGACGGTATGTGCCGAACTCGGAGAAGCGTTGGCAACCACGGTTGTGCGATAGTTCTGCGGGCCGACACGCAGCAGCCGGGAAAGCGCCGAATAGGACGCCGTTCGCAGAAAGGTCCTGAAGCGCACGCTGCGGTTCACGTCGAACAGCACAACTTCACTGCCGTTTTCGGGAAGCTTGTCATAAAGCGACGACATGACCGCGGGCGTACTGACCGTAAAATCGATCACGGACTGGAACGTAAGGATCGGCGGCAGCGTATCGAGCCCGTGCTCGCGCTCGAGCCTTGCGATCTGCGTTTGAATGACGTTCGTCAGCAGACATGATTGACGTGCGCCGTTCACCGGAAAAGAGTTGTATTTGAACGGATTGAACTCCGGGACGATGCCAAGCCACGCAGCCCGCGCGAACGCTGGCAATACCGCGGGCAATCCGGCGAGGCCGGCGAAGCGCGCATAACGCGTAACGCCGATCATCGGCGAAATCAGCACGACGCGCGTTGGACGCGTCAGAGCGGGATTCTCGATCGCGTCGAGCGCGTATTGCAGCGCCAGCGCGCCACCGTTCGAGAAACCGACCAGTTCGAGCGGCTTCTCCGGGCCCACACGCCGACGCGCCTCGCGCACTGCGAGCCGGGTTGCCGCAGCCCATTCCTGCCAGTGAGCGTCGGTCAGCCCGGCTGGCACTGTGCCGTGACCCGGCAAGCGGATCCCGATCGCAATAAAACCGCGGTCGCGATAATGGCGCGCAATATGCCGCAAACTGAAGGGCGAATCCGTCATTCCATGCAACAGTACCACCGCACCAACAGGCGGCCCCAAGGGTTCAAGGATGTACGAGCGGTTCCAGTTCTCGGCAAAGTGTTCCGGATAGATCGGCGACCCTTCGTAGTACCGGTTCGCTGGCACGCGCTCGGATGGCTTCAGCTTTTCGACTACATTGACGCGCACGTCCTCGAAGATCCGTGCTTCCGTCTTCATATACGCGCGCCAGTCACCGGCGTCTATATCTTCGACGCTCATCTCGCGCGGCACATAGGTGTGCCAGACCGACAGTTCGGGTCGACGTTGCGAGTACCATGCGCGCAACCCGAGCGCGACCATCGCCAGCAGGATAGCAACCAATGCACCTATCTTTATTACCTTCAGTGACGTGCGGAGCATCGCGTTTCCTTGAGAAAGGTCGGACCACGCGCTGGCCACCATCTATTTTGTCGGCACGCGCAATGATATAAGCGTTATAGATGCTCCGCCCTGCATGTCTTAAGTCACGTTAATCATCCGCTCAAATTCGAAAACGGCTCCGCATAGCGCGAATGGTGACCTGCGTGTGGGTGTTGATTTGCGCGGCAACCCTGAACCACAGACGCAGTGGGCACGAACAGTTCAGGCGACTCACACTCCACTTTTGTTTGCATTGGGGGAGCAGAACGCGACGCGAGATGATGCGAGGCTTGATCGAAAGCTCGGCGATTGGCATTCCGGGTAACGTGCTCGCTAATCCCAGGTTTGTGAACAAGAGACGGACCTTGTCTCGTCTCATGATTTTCAATGGGATCCAGAGACGCCAATCCGCATATCTTGGGGTCAGAACTTTCAATTGGGCTGCCCCCCAAGAATCAACCAAGTCTACGCTACAGGTCTCGGGCAAGTACGCGGCGATTGACCTGGCGACGCAGACCGCGCTGTGGAAGAGATGCCGGTCGGCAAGGCTTCTGCGGGGCTATGGCTGTGGCCGACTCGCGGCGACAAATATCTGCCGGAAGGCATGACGATTGCTGACTACGTCACTGTTATCGACTGGCGCGCCCAGAAAATTGTGAAGGCCATCCACACCGAGAAGGGGGCACACGATTTCTGTTCGCTCGCTCGCTTACGGTCAGCACGTGCTCGTCACGAATCGCGGCGGCAATACCATGAGCACCCTTGACCAGAATTCGCTGATGAACGTAGGTACCATCACGGGTTTGCTGCTGAGGCCGGACGAAATGGAGCTGCCCCAGACCGACGATACCTGAGGGATACCTTCCGCTTTACCCGTTCGTGAGCACCATCAAGGTAGGAAAGTCACCTCACGATATCTATTTTTTGCGATCGCGCACCATTGTCGTAGGAGCGCAATTCACGGAGTTCGTGATGCACATTCTCAGCGCACTGGGTCATGCCCTGTGGATGTCCTTCACCATGTTCTGGCAGATTTTCTGGGGGCTCAGCCTCGGCTTCCTGTTTTCCGCCGTGATTGAGGTGACGGTCTCGAAGTCCGAGATGTCGAAGCTGCTTCCGGACGCCTCCTTGCGTTCGCTGGTGCGCGCGAGCCTGTTTGGCGCAGCGTCGTCATCGTGCTCCTATGCAGCCGTCGCCATGGCGCGCTCCATGGTTCGCAAAGGAGCCGACTTTACCGCTGCCATGGCATTCCAGTTCGCTGCGACCAATCTGGTGCTTGAGCTGGGCGTGCTGATGTGGATACTGATTGCCTGGCAGTTCGCCGCCGCGGAGTTCGTCGGTGGCACCATCATGATTGGTGTGCTCGTCCTGCTGTTTCGATTCTTCCTGCGCGATTCGCTGCGAAACCAGGCTATCGACCAGGCGAACAAAGGTGTCGCCGGCAGTATGGAAGGGCATGCTGCCATGTCGATGGGCGAACAGAAGGGAACGTGGAAAGAGCGGCTCACATCAAGGGACGGCTGGAGGGCAATCAGTCATAGCTATGTGATGAACTGGGCCATGCTATGGCGTGACATTGGCATCGGGCTACTTGTTGCCGGTGCCATAGCCGCCTGGGTACCGGACAGTTTCTGGCAGAAGTTTTTCCTGGCAAATCGTCCGACCGTCGCAATGATTTGGGGCGCTTTCATCGGCCCGCTCATCGCAGTTGCCTCATTCACCTGTTCCGTCGGAAACGTACCGTTGGCAGCGGTTCTGTGGAAAGGGGGCATCAGCTTTGGTGGCGTCGCCTCGTTCATATTCGGTGACCTCATCATCCTTCCCATCCTGAACATCTACCGGAAGTACTACGGCGGCAAGATGACTGTGTTCATGGCCGTAACCTTTTATATCGCAATGGTCGTGGCAGCGCTTATCGTGGAGGCGGTGTTCCAGTTGGCCGGCTTGATTCCGCGTGAACATCGGACAGCGATGGTCGATGCGACTATTTCCTTCAACTACACCGCCATACTCAACATCGGTTTCGGTGTCGTGTTCATGATATTGACGTTTGTGTTCTTCAGGACAGGTGGTCCCGAAATGATGCGGACGATGGAACGCGGCGAACATGACCATCACGGTGCTGGGCACCGGGCAGATTCCCACGAACATCATTCGCCGGGGCATGGCCCCGGCTCTCACCAGCAACATTGATTTTGCAAAGGAGGTGAATATGCAAACGCGAACTCGAGCTTGGTCGACGGCGGTGTGCGCGGCGTTCGTACTTGGTCTTTCTGCCGGTCCAGCATTGGCTCAACAGGGAGCGTCCATGCCGGGAATGAACATGGGGAACTCTTCAGATGCCGGGTCAACCGGTTCCACAGAGGCCTTCAAAAGTGCCGACCAGAAGATGATGCAGCAGATGCAGTCGCCACCTTATACCGGTAATGCCGACAAAGACTTCGTTGCGCACATGATTCCTCACCACCAGGGTGCCATTGACATGGCGGAGGTAGAACTGAAGTATGGAAAGGACCCCGAGTTGAAGAAGCTGGCGAAAAACATCATCAAGGCGCAGAAGGATGAAATTGCGTTCATGCAACGGTGGGAGGCCAAGCACGGAGGTGAGTGATTTCTCATGCGGTCAGCGCCTTCGCTGCTTCTTTGCACCCTACCGGGCAAATCAATCAATCGCTACTTCCGCACTTTGACGAGTGGCTCGACCAGTGCATAACCTCCTGCATTCGCCCTGGCGATACTTGTGATGGGTAGTCGCGGTGATAATGGAACAGATGCGCACATCAGTAGAAATCGTCAGCTTGTGGCCGGTGAGCGCGTCAAGTGCCCGGTATAATCGGGCAACGCCGTCGCGGACGGCGCTTGTCCGATGGGCAGGGTTCACAGACGCCCGGTTGTCGAATGAGATGGCTTCCGTCAACGGAGATGGGCGTCGATCACAGCCGAGGAGGTGCATCGTGATGACTCACTGGTCCGGCATAGCCGGATACGTCGCCGCAAACTGGATCGTCTGTCTGATATTGGCGCTAGTCTTGGTCTACCCAATCGCGAGGATTCTGTCACGGATCGGCCTCTCCCCGTTGTGGGCAGTTCTGGCAGTAATACCGCTGCTGAACCTGGTGGGGCTCTGGGTGCTCGCATTTATCGGCTGGCCGCTACAGGGTTCCGGGAAGTCCAGCTAGACCAGAGCCTGACTGCCGTGCGGTGTGCTCGGGTGTCGACGCACATCGCGCGAGATCACGCTGAAACCGGCACAAACCGACCGCCCACGCAGGCCGGGCAGCAGCGATGCGTGATGGTCGCGCAATCACGCATCGCCTGAGGATGCAAACCGTCTCGGGCAACATCAATTCTAAATGCGCGCGTTACGCAGCCTCAGTGCGTTGGAGACCACTGAAGCGGAACTCAGGCTCATGGCAAGCGCTGCAATCATCGGCGAAAGTACCAAACCGGTAAACGGGAAAAGCACCCCGGCAGCGAGCGGAACGCCAAGCGCGTTATAAATGAACGCGAAGCCAAGGTTCTGCTTCATATTTGAAACGGTTGCTTCGGACAATTCCCGAGCCCGCGCGATGCCGCGCAAGTCACCCTTCACGAGAGTCACCTGCGCGCTACTCATCGCCACGTCTGTGCCTGTTCCCATGGCAACGCCCACATCAGCCTTCGCAAGGGCCGGCGCATCATTAATACCGTCTCCAGCCATTGCCACAACATGCCCTTCATGTTGAAGTTTCGTCACCAGATCGAGTTTGTCGGCCGGCTTGACCTCGCCGTGGAATTCATCGACACCGAGCTTCCCGGCAACGGCCTTTGCCGTCACCACACCGTCGCCGGTCGCCATCACAACACGAATGCCGTTCTCTTTCAACGTCGCGAGTGCTTCCGGCGTCGTTGCCTTGATCGGGTCGGCGACGGACAGTAGACCGGCCAGGCGACCGTCAACAGCCAGGAACATGACGCTTGCCCCCTCTACCCGCATGCTGTCCGCTTCGGTGGCTAGCGGCTCGACCGCTACGGAATCGGTCTGCATAAGCGTCGTGTTGCCCAATGCCACCTTGCGGCCCGCAACGACTGCCCGCACACCTATGCCTGTCGCTGATTCGAAGTCCTCCGCACGTTCGAGAACCAGTTGCTTCGAGCGGGCAGCCGCGACAATCGCAGCGGCAAGCGGATGCTCGCTACCCTGATCAACACTCGCCGCCAGTCGAAGCACGTCGTCAGCCGTGTAGCCATTTGTGCCCACGGCTCGCTCGAAGGCTGGACGACCTTCAGTCAGTGTTCCTGTCTTGTCGACAATGAGCACGTCGACTTTGCGCAGATTTTCAATGGCGGCTGCATCGCGAAAGAGAATCCCGTTTGATGCTCCTTTGCCGCTGGCGACCATGATGGACATCGGCGTGGCGAGGCCAAGCGCGCAGGGGCACGCGATAATCAGCACCGCGACCGCGTTGATGAGACCAAATACCAGACTGGGCTCGGGCCCAAACAGGCACCACAACAGGAACGTCAGCAGCGCGATACCGACGACCACAACGACGAAAACGCCGGCAACCTTGTCGGCCATCCGCTGCATGGGCGCCCTGGACCGTTGTGCCTGCGCGACCATCTGGACGATTTGCGACAGCACGGTCTGGGATCCGACCTTTTCGGACCGGATGACCAGACTTCCGCTCGCATTCATCGTCGCCCCGATGACATGGTCGCCAACGCGCTTCGTCACGGGAATGGGCTCCCCGGTAATCATGGATTCATCGAGCGAACTTGCCCCCTCAGTCACGACGCCATCCACCGGGACTTTCTCGCCCGGTCGCACTCGAAGCAAGTCTCCTACGTGCACATCGGACAACGGGACATCCTCTTCGGAGCCGTCCGGGTTGATGCGCCGGGCAGTCTTTGGCGCAAGCCCGAGAAGCGCCTTGATGGCGGCAGACGTTTGGGAGCGAGCCTTCAGTTCGAGGAGTTGCCCGAGAAGCGTCAGCGAAATGATGACTGCTGCAGCTTCGAAATAGACGCTGACCCGGCCGTGTGCGCTGTACGTCTCAGGAAATACGCCCGGGAAGATGGTGGCGACGACGCTGTAAATGTAGGCGGCACCTGTACCGAGCCCGATGAGTGTCCACATGTTTGGACTACGGTTGATGAACGAGCGCACGCACCGTTCAAAAAACGGGAAACCGGCCCACAGGACGACAGGAGTGGAAAGGATAAACTCAACCCAGCTTCCGGTCACCGCAGACATCAATCCAAGCCGATGGCCGAACATCGCCAGCACGAAGACGACTGCAGTCAGCGGCAGCGTCCACCAGAAGCGACGCCGAAAATCGATCAGCTCTGGATTTTCGCCTTCGTCGATGCTGGGCAGAATCGGTTCCAGGGTCATGCCGCACTTGGGGCACTGGCCTGGATGGTCCTGGCGTATTTCCGGGTGCATCGGGCACGTATAGATTGTGCCCACAGGTGCTGGTCGCGCAGGCTCGGCTGATGGGGCCTCGACGTACTTCTCCGGGACAGACTGAAACTTGGTCAAACATGCGTCGCTGCAGAAGTAGTATTCCTTGCCGCCGTGCTCGCAATGAAAGCTGGAGTCGTTTGTCACTTTCATCCCGCAGACCGGGTCTCGAAGTGATTCGACGGCCCCCGTATGCGCGTGGTTGCTGTCACCATGATGGGCACGAGCGCCGTGCTCGTGTTCGTGTTCGGTGCACCCATCGTGTTCATCTGCTCCGTGCGAGTGATGCGCGCCCGACGATGAGTGCCCGGAATTCCGTTGGTGATAAGACCTGTCTTTGCTGCCTTGACTGTTGTCCATCTTGAGGCTCCCTTGATACCCGCAGAGGCTGCCTTCGACTCACAGCAGGGCTCCGCCCGATCCGGTTTGCATTGAAGACGCACGCATTTGCGTCGCCGTAACCGGGGTTGGTGAGACCCGGCAAATCAGCAAAGTTCGGCAGGACTATATCCGGCCTTCTGGATGGCCGAGATGAAATCGCCCGGTGCATGCCCCGATAAAACGCGGACAACCCTGGCGGTCAGGTCAATATGGACCTGCGCGTTTGCATCGACAACCTTGATGGCCTTCGTCACAACGCCTGTACAGTGGCCGCACGTCATATCCTTGATTTCGAGTTCCATTTCCCAACTCCATTTACGGTTGGTTCATTCGTACACGGTTTCTGTGACCTATACCCTGTCCTGGATCAACTGCAACGCAGTTGGCCAGCCAGTTCCGCCAGAATCGGGCAGTCCGGGCGCGAGTCTCCCTTGCAGTGCTCGGCCAGATACTGGAGCGTATCCCGCATCTCAACGAGTTCGCGGATGCGCTCGTCCAGATCACCGATGTGCTGCGTAACCATTTGCTTGACCTCGCCGCTGGGCCGTTCGCGGTCTTCCCAAAGTGCCAGCAATGTGGAAATTTGCCTGGTGGAGAAGCCGAGATGCCGTGCCCTGCGTACGAATCGCAGGACCTCGACATCCCGCGCCGAGTAGATCCGATAGTTCGAGTCGGTTCGCGTCGCGGGACGAATCAGCCCGGATTCCTCGTAATGGCGAATCATCTTGGCCGAAACGCCCGAAGATTTCGCGACCTCGCCGATATTCATGACTTTCTCCCAGGCGGTTCATCCGCCACACTGCAACCAGTGTTGACCTTCCCATAGTGGGAAGGTCAAGTCCTGGAGCTGCGCGCCGGGAAAGAGGAGCCAGTTTCAACCCTGTTTCGAGCCACCACCAAGGTTCCAAACCTCGGGCAGACATGCAAGTCCTAATGGCTTACGTCGTGCCTGGCAGTGGACTGGAGACCAGTACGGCAGCCACCATCAGCACGCCGGCCAACACGATAGACTCAATGTGGAGCACCGCAGCGAAACGCCGCAGCGGCCTCGCAGGCGCGGCTGCAGAAGGATTCTTCAATGCGGACAGCAACTTGGGCATCTCGAAGAAGCGATTGTGTCCTCCGAGCGCAGCGGCAATCAGGACCAGTGCGAGCTTGAGCAACAAAATCTGTCCATATATCGACTCGAGCAGATTTGAAGGCGTGTTGACTCCACGCCATCCGTTGTATGCGCCCGTACTGAACAGGATAATCAATGCGTAAGTCGACGCGTCGGAGAGCGACTGCACGAACGAGGCGCCGTTCCGGCGTTCGCTCCCGGGTACGCGAATCAGCTGGGGCATCACCACGTACGTTGTCACGAGCACGAGGCCGACCCACGCGCTGATAGCCAGCAAATGCAGCCAATCCACCCAGACCGGCAGGCCGAAAAGCCCTGAATCCACTGGATGCCCGCCATTACTGCGAGCAAGAGCGACACCCGCCAAAGCAATCCACATCCGGAGCGGGAAGCGGGTTTCGCTTCCTGACCGGAGGAATGACAACCCGATGATACAAAGTGTGAAGGCAGCGCCGACCAGCCACGCATGCCCAAAACCGGTTTCCACGACCATCGACCATACGGCGGGGCCAGCTTCGAATAGCGTCGACTCGCTCATCAATGCACAGTGCGCCCAGAATGACAGTGCGCTCGCGGTCAGCGAGACAACGGATGCAATTCGCACTGTCCCGAGCAGACGTTTGCCAATCGCAACTTGCCAGTCAGACTCGCCCCGGGCGAGCCACTGGCTGCTGAGCAACGTCCCGACGATGACGGCGAAGCCGACGTTCTGTATGGCTACCGCAACGAGGCGCAGGATGCCGAGGAAGCCGTCGTTCATCACTTCACTTGGAAGGCATATGTGCCTTTAGTCTTATGAGAATCGGCGGTCATCACGGCCCACTGGACGGTGTACTTACCCGATGCAAGTTTCGGCAGTGCGACAGTCATGATGCGCGGATCGGACCCGTCGACCTTGGCCTTGTCCTTCGTGACGGCAGCGCCGCTTGCGTCGGATACCTTTATCGAACTGAATGTCGGTTCGAGGGCTTCGTTGAAAGTCAGGCGCAACGCATCCGGCGCAACGTCGACCGTGCTGTCCGATGCGGGTGCCGCGCTTTCGAGTTTTCCGTGTGCCAGCGCTGCGAGCGGCACGAACGCGATCACGCCAGCGGTGGCCAGTCCTGCAAAATGCCTCAGAGTCAGTATCTGCATGTTGTCTTTCGTCTCGTAAGGTTAAGATGGGGCGCAAAAAAAAAGCGCTGTCACCCCAGAATGCCGTCACTGCTTCTGCAGCTTCACCACGGTGAGTGCGCCGTCCACTTCCTCGGCCACAAAATCGATCTTGTCGCCAACTTTCACCTGCGACAGCATTGCCGGACCCTTGACCTTGAAGACCATCGTCATCCCTTCCATGCCGAGGTTCTCAAGTGGACCGTGCTTGATGGTCAGCTTGCCGTTGGCAGTATCGATCTTCTTGATTTCGCCATGCGACATGCTGTTCTTCGAATCAGCGCTTTGCTTCGCGCCACCGTTCATGTCCATGTTGCCCATGTCGCCCGCTGCATACGACGCAGCGGAAAACGCCAGTGCGCAGCCCGTCGCAATCAGAACAAGTGCTTTTTTCATCGTGCTATCTCCAGAGTTGAGGTAATCAAATTGCCGGCCGGGTCAAACCCGGCCTTGTGATTCAGCTGTCCGGCAGTTCGCCGGTGTACTCATAGGCCACGGTTCCCTTCGGATGCCTGAACCAGCCCGGGTCGCGGTAGTCGTTTCGGCCCAGCCCTTGCCGGACCTTGACGACGGTGAACATGCCGCCCATCTCCAGCGGTCCAAACGGACCGGTACCGGTCATCATCGGCAACGTGTTATCGGGTAGCGGCATCTCCATCTCACCCATCGCACCGCCGGCGCTGCCCATCGCCATATAGTCGGGCACCAGTTTGTTGATGCGTTTCGCCAGGTCCTTCTGGGGTACGCCAATCAGGTTGGGAACCTGGTGGCCCATCGCGTTCATCGTGTGGTGCGACTTGTGACAATGAAATGCCCAATCGCCTGGACGGTTCGCCGTGAACTCGATCGCCCGCATCTGACCCACCGCCACGTCGGTCGTCACCTCCGGCCAGCGGGCCCCGGGCGGGATCCATCCCCCGTCGGTACCAGCCACCTCGAAGCTGTAGCCGTGAAGGTGAATCGGATGATTCGTCATCGTCAGATTGCCGAACCGAATGCGCACGCGGTCACCCGCTCGAACCGGCAACGGATCGATGCCGGGGAATACGCGCGAGTTGAACGTCCACATGTTGAAGTCCGTCATTTCATTGACGCGCGGCGTGTAGCTGCCGGGATCAATGTCGTAGGCCGCCAGCAGAAAGACGAAGTCGCGATCAACGGGCATCACGCTGCGGTCGCTCGGATGGACGATGAACGTGCCCATCATCCCCATCGCCATCTGCACCATCTCGTCGGCATGCGGGTGATACATGAACGTGCCATGCTTCTCGAGCTGGAATTCATACACAAACGTCTTGCCTGGCGGGATATGCGGCTGGGTGAGCCCCCCCACTCCGTCCATTCCGTTGGGCAGCAGCATGCCGTGCCAGTGAACGGTCGTGTGTTCGGGAAGCTTGTTCGTCACGAAGATTCGGACCTTGTCCCCTTCGACTGCCTCGATGGTCGGACCGGGCGTTTGCCCGTTGTAACCCCAGAGATTCGCGTTCATCCCGGGCGCCATCTCGCGAACGACGGGTTCGGCCGTCAGATGGAATTCCTTCCAGCCGTTCTTCATCCGCCACGGCAATGTCCAGCCATTGAGCGTCGCAACCGGCGTGTACGGGCGGCCGTTGGGAGGCACGAGAGGCGGCTGGGTGGTCGCTTTGGCCATGGTGGGCGCCTCAGGCAGCGAAGCGGCGCCCGCCTTGCTGACCATCGCGGCACCCAGAAGCGCGGCCCCCGAGCCGCTGAGAAATTGTCGACGGGACACCATGTTATTTACCTTCCGAATTCGTTGCCGGCGCCGATTGCGCCGCAGGAGCCGAAGCAGATTGCACTGTGGGCTGCGCCGCGGTGGCCGCTTGCCCCGCCTTCACTGCCGGAGCCTCACCCGCTGGAGGCAGACGCCCGCCAAGCGCTTGCTGAAGGTCCGTTTCCGCCAGCCAGTAATCCTTGAGCGCATCGATATAACTGTTGACCGCGCTTACCTGCTCGCGCGAATCGGCGAGCAACTCGAACACGCTGGCGAGCATGCCGTTGTACCGAAGGAGCAGCTCGTCCGAGATGGTCTTGTGCAGCGGAACGACTTCGTCTCGATAATGCTTGGTAACGTCGTAGCTGGTCACATATGTCAGGTACGACTCACGAACTTCCGAGCGCGCATCAATGGCCGTCTGCGCCAGTTGGTTGACCGAGCGCATGTAGGTGGCTTCCGCTCGGGCGACCTTGACGCTGCCGAAGTCGAAAATGGGTATTTCCACGCTGATTTCGTAGCCGCGCTCGTGCCCCTTGTCGGTCTCGTAGTTGTTCAGATAGCCAACGTCGAGTGCGTTAATGAAGCGTGTGGCCTTGCTGAGGCCCAGCGACGAGGCAACGCCCTGGGTCTGCAGTTTTGCCGCCTGAATGTCCAGGCGGTTCTGCATCGCATAGCTTTCCAGATCCTTGAGGTCCGGTCGCTCCTTCGGCAGGTCGGGCAGGCGGTCCGGAAGCTGATATTGGGTTTCCGCGCCCCACAAACCCATCGTGCGCGTGAGCTTTTCGCGAGCAGCCACGGCCTGCTGCCGCGTCCTGGCAGACTGTGCGACTGAATCGGCGTAAAAGGCCTGCTCCCGTGCGTAGTCGAGCTTGCTGAAATTGCCCGCCTGACGCATGCGCAGCGCCAACTCGGCGCCGGCGTCCGCGGAGTCCCGGACCTGCTCTGCATACTTTGCCGCCTGCTCGGCTGCAACGGCATTGACATATGCACGGCGCGCATCCGCTGCCACCTTGAGCATCGCATCGGCGGTTTCAAGCTTGGTCTGCTCGAACCGGCGACCCTCGATATGCGCGGCAAACGGGAGTGTCAGAATGCTGAGAGCATCTGCCGAAAACGTTCGGCCGATAGTCAGGTCGCCATTGCTGGCGCGCGTCCGGCTGAAGGTGAACCCCGGATTGGGAAGTCGGCCGGCCTGCACCAGGTCTGCTTCCGACAACCCCAGTTCTGCATAGGAAGCCTGGAGCCCGCGGTTGTTCAGCAGCGCGACCTGCACCGCATCGTCCATGGTCAAAGGTTTTGCCAGTAGCTCCTGCGTCCGCCTTGCGGCGGATTCCCGGTCCGCGTCGGTCTTGACGATGACGGCATCCTTCCCGATTCGTTCCGAAGCAGTGGACGAGACGGCATTGAATCCGCCATCTTTCGAGAACGTCGTGCAGCCTGCGAGGAAAACCATCACGGCAATCCCCACGCCCATCCGGGTGGAAATGACTTGCTTCTTCACTTGACGGACTCCCCATGTGTCGAGTGGCCCTTGTCGCCGCCGTCGACGGGCTTGGCGTCGTACTTCACGCCCCCCTTCTTCACGGGCTTCTCCATCACGGCTCGATTGAGTTGTTGCCACGTCGGGCCATCGCCGTCGCGATAGGGTTGGTATCCGTCGAAGATGGCCGGCACCGTGATGGCCGGCACCGAGGCTGCTGCGTCCGTTGGGTCGGGAATTGTTGTCGTGGCGTGCGCGAGCGACGGCAAGGAAGCCGCCGCGCCGAGCAGCGCTGCAGATATCAATCGCATACGTTTTCTCGTCGTAAGTCATCCGGCGAGCCCAGGCGAGGCCGCCAGTACGGATTCAAGCTGCGGCCTGATCGCCGCGAGCAAGGACTAGACGGGAAGGCTGCGTGGAGGCCGCTCGATACCGTCGGTCAGGAATGACACGACGCCGGCGGATGGCGGGAAGGCAACGATAGCGCGCGTAACGTGCGTGGAAGCGGCAAGCGCTGGCACAGTGGGCAAACCCATGCCGAGACAGCACGACGCGCACGTGGAGCACGAATGCGCATCAGCAGTACTGCCGTGGTGATGATGATGGTGGCCGTCGTCGGCAACCGCCATGTCCTGCATGTCATGGTGATGATGTGCGGGCGCGTCCCTTTCGGCATGCAGGGAAGGCAGCTCGCTCAAATCGGCGCGTGCCGCAATACATTTCATCGAGACAGCCGCGAACGACTGAACCGGGAGGCTCAGTGCCAACAACACGACGATGAAGAACTTGCGCCAATATGACATGGGAGCGGAGTCTAGCACGCAGCTATTAAGCCTGAAAGGTCAAGAACGTGTCAGGGTGTAACCGGAGTCAATTCCCCCTTTACGATGGACGGCTGGAGCTTATCGCCGCCAGTGCGACGACGGCGTGACCACAAAATGACAGAATTTTCACGCAGCAAGGCACCATGCGTGTGGACATTGAATTTTCCGAAACAGATGATCCTGCCGCCAGCGTTTCATGAAAAAATTGTCATCCAGCGGTCATATTTTGCGCATGCCGGCGCTCATATGCTCCGGAATTAAACTGCCCAGCCCCAACAGCAGCCAGCCCCAATTGCCATGCGGATACTGATTGTCGAAGACGAACCCAAAATGGCGTCGTACCTCCGAAAAGGGTTGATTGAGGCGAGCTACACGGTTGACGTCGCCGAGAACGGTCGGGATGGCCTGTTCCTCGCCCTGCACGAAAACTTCGACCTCGTTGTCCTCGATGTCATGCTGCCGGAGATGGACGGCTTCGAGGTACTCAAGCGCCTTCGGGGCCAGAAGCAGACTCCGGTGCTCCTCCTGACCGCCAGAGAGGCGATTGAGGACAAGGTCACTGGGCTCGAACTCGGAGCCGATGACTATCTGCTGAAGCCCTTTGCTTACGCCGAGTTCCTCGCCCGTATCCGGTCGCTGCTGCGACGTGCTCCACGGCATGTTCGCGACATCCTGCTCATCGCCGACCTCGAGATCGACCTCATCAAGCGGCGCGTGCGACGCGGCGACAACCGTATCGAGCTGACCGCTCAGGAATTCGCTCTGCTCCAGCTGCTCGCCGAGCGTGAAGGCGAGGTGCTTACCCGTACTTTCATCACCTCGCAGATTTGGGACATGAACTTCGACAGCGACACGAACGTCGTCGACGCAGCCATCAAGCGGCTACGCGGCAAAATCGATAACGCCTTCGAGAAGAAGCTCATTCATACGATTCGCGGGATGGGGTATGTGCTCGAGGACCGCTCGTGAGTGACGGCCACTCGTATTCGCTGCTCCGGCGGCTGACGCTTGCGTTCGCCGTGGTCGCAGCACTGGTCTTTGCGCTGACGGGCGCCTACCTCTATCGGTCTCTGTCTACGGAACTGACACGGCGCGACGACATCGAGATTGCTGGCAAACTTAGCCAGTTTCTGCAACTCGTCCGCACGAGCGGTTCTACGCAGGCTGTCCGCGCGAACCCTGGCGCTTTTCACGAGGTTCTCCTGTCGCATCCCGGGGTGTACCTGGGCATCTATGACGGCAAAAACAGTCCGCTTGTCGAGCATTCCGACAAACCAGGTGTGTCGCTGAAGGCGGTCATCACTGACCAGTACCCAAGTCGCACGCCCTACGCCTGCTCTCCCGAGGGAATCGGACCCTCCCGCTGCATCTTCGCTGAGGAAAAACTCCCGTCCGGCGAGATCGTTCGGGTATCGCTCGTACGAGCGGCAACAGACCGGCATTCGCTTCTTGACAGCTACCGGATCGACATCTGGTTTGCTGCGGTGGCAGGCTCCATCCTGGTCGGGGCACTTGGCTACGCAGTTGCACGCCGTGGGCTCCAACCTGTTGAATGCCTCGGGCGACAAACGTCGAGCATTGAGGCGCACAACCTGAACGAGCGACTCGACATAGCAGGCGGCCCTGTGGAATTGCGGGAACTCGCCCTATCCGTTAATCGCATGCTGGATCGACTCGAACGGGCATTTGTCCGACTGTCGCAGTTTTCGTCCGATCTGGCCCACGACATGCGCACGCCGCTCGCGAACGTCATCAGTTCATCCCAAATCACGTTGTCGCGGCCCAGAACCCGCGAGGAATACGAAACGCTCATCGACTCCAATATCGAGGAGTGCGAACGCCTGCAGCGGATGATCGAGAACATGTTGTTTCTCGCCCGCACCGATAACGCGCGGCAACATCTCAGGTTATCGAGCTTTGACGCAGCGACCGAACTGGGTCGGCTGGCCTCCTATTTTCAAGGCATCGCCGACGACAAGAACGTCACGATCGTGGTCGAAGGAGACACCCGGATATCTGCCGACGCCACATTATTTCGACGTGCGGTGAGTAATCTCATCTCCAACGCATTGGACCATGCGTCTGTGGGCTCGACTGTCATGCTGGCCTCATTTGATTCGTCCGGACACACGTCCGTCGAAGTCACCAATCAAGGACGTCCCATCGCACCCGAGCATATGGACAGGATTTTCGAGCGGTTCTATCGAATCGACACGTCCCGACACGGCTCCTCGAAGAACGCGGGGCTGGGACTTGCCATTGTGAAATCCATCATGGAGCTTCATCGGGGCGCCGTCGACGTTCGGAGCAGCGATCAAGGCACGACGTTCACATTGCGATTCCCTCGCTCGACAGTCGAGTGACCGGATGCGCTGCACGTCGCCGCCCTGATGCGACGAACACCGGCGACAGAGCCTTGCAATCGACGTCCTCTCTGCCAGCCTCGCCTTGCCGTGCAAAAGGAGCAGCGTCAGGACAATGGCTGTGCCGGTCCGGTGTCTTTCGGGATATCGAGGAGGTAACCCGAAACGCCGCTGGTCAGCGCATATTGCCGGTATGACCGAGCGAATAGCGCCCAGGTTGCGGCCAGACGGTCATCCCGTGTGGCTCCATGCCGACAGGGATGGATTTTCCGACACCGGTCGTCGTGTCGATCACGTAGACGACATCGTCGAACCGGCCAGAGAGCCATAACGTCTTGCCGTCCGGGCTGACGTTACCCATGTCCGGGCTGCCGCCGCCGGGAATCGGCCACGTTGCGACGACCTTGCGCGTCGCGAAGTCGATCACCGATACGCTGCCCTTGCCATGCCGCGGCCCATGAACAAAATTGGAGCCACGGTTCGCGACATACAGCTTCGTCCCATCGCGGCTCGGATAGAGGCCATGTGCGCCGACGCCTGTCTTCAGGAAGTCGATCTTCGTGAAGCTGTCGCCGTCCACGACGAACACGCCGTCGGCCTTCATGTCCGCGACGTAAAACAGCTTGCCGTCCGCCGAAATGCGGATGTCCTGCGGCATACCCTTTTTACTCAGATCGAGGTAACCGACGACCTTACGATTCACGAGATCGATCTTCGCGATCCTGCCGCCGAACTCGCACGTGAACAGCACATATTTTCCGTCGATCGAGAAGTCGGCATGGTTGATCCCCTTGCACTCCGGCACGGACAGGCTCGATTTAAGCGCCATCGTGTGCGGATCGCGAAAGTCGAGACGCTCGTGCGCTTCCGCGACGACAATCGCTTCCTTGCCGTCCGGCGTGAAATACATGTTGTACGGATCGTCGACCATCACCTCTTTTCCGGGCTTGCCGGTTTTCGGATCGATCGGCGTCAGGCTGCCGTCGGAACGCCCTTCGGCGTTGTTGGTGACCCACAGCGTCTGTAGATCCCAGGACGGAACGATGTGCTGCGGGCTATAGCCGACACGAAACTTGTCCACGACCTTGAACGTGGCCGGATCGATCACGTACACGTCGTTCGAACGCAGATTCGGCACATAGATGCGCGACAGCGCACCCGCGACTGCCGGGCTCATATGACCTGCACCCGCTTCGCCATACAGGTTGGCAGGATTCACGACGGGCGGCATTCCCGGTGCGGTCGAAACGGCGGATGCGGCAAATACCGCGCTCGCAGCCCAGCAACCCGCCATCCCGGCGGCAAGCGACGTTGCGATGCGCGACAAACGGCTGGAATTCAATTTCATGGCAGTTTTCGTTATTGAATGAACGGGTGATCAAGACGACTAACCGGCGGTGTTAGCGGCTGCCGACCTCCGCCCTGATCGCGCCGACTGTGCGCGAGACAATCGCATCGACGCCGAGCTGCCCGAGCTCGACGCTCGAGCGGCGCGGATCGCCGCCATAGACGCCATCGGTCGCACCGGGCTTCGGCGCGTTGCGCAAGCGTTCGACACGCACCATTTGCGGAGCGACCGCCAGCAGCAATGACGTATCGGCCAGTCCTGCGTGCGTGCCGATCTCGTCGTCACGCACGCCGCGCTGACGCAGAATCTGTGCGTAGCCGTCGGAACTCGATGCGTAATATTCCGGCGGGACGAACGCGCGCGCGCCCGACCCGGCCCACGTCTTGTTCAGATACGCGACCGCGTGCTTGATGTCGTTCTGGTAACTGCCATGATCGCCGAGAAAAACGATGTTCGTGAAACCGTGAACCTTAAAACTATTCGCGGCAGACTCGAGGGTCTTTTCGAATACGTCGTCGGGCACCGTAATCGTGCCGGGGAAACGCATGTGCGATGTGGGCGGCGCATAGCCACCCTCGGGAACGTAGGCAATCACGGTGGCGACGAGCGCGTTACCGAGTTGTTCCGCGATGCGCTGCGACAACACCTTGACGCGCGCATTGTGCTTGCCGAGCGCGACGTACGGTCCGCTTTGCTCCGTCCCGCCGATGGGGACGATGATCGTAGTCTTGCCTGCGTGAATCTGATCGCGCAGTTCGGTCCAGGTCAACTCTTCCAGTTGCACTGTCCTGGGTGTCTGCGCCATGGCGGACTGGGTTGCCGCAAATACGACGGCGGCGGCGAAAGCGCTTTGCAGGTTGATACGCATACCGTGTTGAATAGGAAGATCGAGAGACACGGCTCAGCAGTCTACGCGAACTTCAGGCCAGTGAACGACCTTTGCGCCCGAAATTCCCGCGCACGCGGTCGTTCGTTCCTCGACTTGCCAATCCCCAAAACGTCGACTGTCGCTTGGAACATGCCGCGTCGGTCGAAAAGCCCTTGACCTTCCCACGGTTGGAATGTCGAAAATCCAAGTGTCTTACTAACAAATGGAGTTTTAGCATGGAACTGCAAGTACCCAATATGACATGCGGACACTGCTCTGGCGTGATCACGAGGGCAGTGAAAGACGTGGACGCCCAGGCGAAAGTCGACGTCGATATCGCAGCCCGAACCGTGCACATCGAATCCACGCGTCCGGCGAACGACTTTGTTTCCGCGATCCGGGAGGCGGGTTACAGCGCATCGGTACGAGCGTGAAAAGCCGGAACCGGCGCAGCGAACCCGATTTGCGGCGCCGGTGCGTCCAATCGCCGCAGGCGAAATTATGATATTCAATGGTGCCAGGGTCTGCCATGACATCCTGACGCTGCGGACGGCTCTTGCCGTTTTGGCCGTGACGTTGCAGCAGACCCGCGACCGCCTCGTCGAGTGCTCGCCAATTGCGGAGTTTCGGCAGCGTATCCGGGCGACGGCGATGGGCCTCTGTTTTCGGCCGACGGGATAGTTCCTGATGCGCCGAAGCTGTCGCGTGCCGACACTCCTACGCACTGACAGTAAATGAAGTCATCATCCCCGTGTCTTCATGCTCCAGCAGATGGCAATGAGCCATATACGCTCTTTCCGGCGGAGCCAACTGGTTAAACCGCACCAGAACTTCACTCTTCGCGCCTTCAACATTCACGGTGTCCTTCCAGCCACGACGGTGATCCGCAGGAGGTTTTCCATTCTCAGAGATGATCCGAAATTGAGTTCCGTGGATATGAAATGGATGCAACATCGCGTCTCCTTCCGCAGAAATAGTCCACCTTTCATACTGCCCCCTCTTGACGTCAAACATGGGCTTCGTCATGTCAAATGACTGTCCATTGATGAAGTTAGCGGAATGCAGGTTGATATCTTTCGCGGAGGGCATATCGCCCATGTCATGCATGGCCATGCCATGACCCACCATATCGATACCGGCCATCGCTTGCTCACCGTATTTTTCCATTAACGCGTCCATGCCCAACATATCAAGATTTGGGTCCATTGACAGTTGAAGTGTCCGCTGCGGCATCGGTTCGGTTGACGGTATGCCGGGAATGGCTACCAGCTTATCCGGCATCCTGCCTGCCCCCAACTCTGTTACTGCCTCGATTCTTAGAACAGGTAGTTCCTTGTCGAATGGTGCCAAAACCATCCCCATCTGGCGCACCGGAAGCGTCATGATGTCAAATGGCCTGCCATCGGTTGCATCGACCAGAACCTCGAACCGCTCCCCCATTAATATCGGGAGTTCCGCCACCTTGACTGGTTCGCCGAGAAATCCGCCGTCACTGGCAATAACGTACATAGGCCGTTTGTCACTGATGGCCAGTCTGAGCGAGCGGGCGTTACATCCATTCAGAAAGCGCAAGCGCAACCAGCCACGGGGGGCAACATGCTTTGGGTAGACAACGCCATTGGATAGCATCACGTTTCCAAACCAGCCAACTGCCGCACTCATGACATCCAGTTTGTAATCGATCTGCCCTTTGCTGTTAATTCTTTTGTCCTGCAGGACGACCGGAATATCATCTACTCCCCACGTCTTCGGCATGTTCAGGGCACGGCTTTCGGCGTCTTCGATCAGGATCAGTCCGGCCAGCCCCATCGCGACCTGGTGTCCGCTCACGTGGTGGGTATGCGGATGAAACCAGCAGGTTGCAGCCGGCTGATCAACGACGAACTGAGCCATGCCGGTGTTGCCCGGATCGATTGGCGCCTGCGGCCCCCCATCAGCGGTACCGGGAACTTCGACGCCATGCCAGTGTACGGCGATAGCCTCAGGCAATCTGTTGTGCACCAGAATGGTAGTGCCGCTGCCGCGCTTCAAACGCAAAGCTGGTCCCAATAATGCACCGTTGAATCCCCACGTCGCCGTCAAATTCGCTCCCTTGATCCTGGACTTTCCTGCCTGGACGTTCAGGTTTATCTGTCCCTGGGCGTCGGGCTCCACAATGGGAGGAATTGGCAGTTGTGGCTGGTTCGCTGCGAAAGCATATGCAGGCCAGATGGGCAGTGCGGTCGCGGCCGTCCATGCCGCAGCACATTTAATGAACTCACGACGTTGCATGTTGAGGCTCCCGACATCGCACTAGTTGACGTCATACGATAGCAGCTTCATCACCGATGGCGCATCAGTCGCGCCTTCCGGCGCCGATCAATACGCACAGCGTCAGCAGTAAGCCTAACGGATGACGCACCGCGCACTTCGTTGATCAGACGAAGCGACGTCACATAACGGTGGCCCGATGCGGCACCCGCGCGCAACCGAAACGCCTCCGCGATCGTCGCCAGCGACCTGCAGCCCGCGTTGCGCGGACTTCATGCTGCCGGGAGCATTCATGTTGCGTCGCGGTTGATCCTGGTCAACTGGTGCGCCGCACGCATTTCGCAAAATGGAATCCCATTGACTGGAGCAGACATCATGAAAATGAGAACCGCCTTGTCCCTGTTCGCGGTGAGCACGGCACTGGCCATGGCAGCCAATGTGCAGGCCGACGACTCGCATCACCCGGCGTCAGCGGCGCAATCGGGTGCATCCGCACCGAAGAGTTCCGCCGGCGCGCCACCGGCACCGGCTGCGCAATCCGCCGACCGACTTGAAGAAGCACGCCGGCAGATGCAGAAGATGCTCGCGCAGATGGATGAAATCCGCCACACAAAGGATCCCGCAGCGCGCCAGCGGCTGCTGGACGAACACATGCGTACCATGCAGGACGCGATGCAGTCGATGCACGGGATGGGCGGCCCGATGATGATGGGCATGATGGGACAGCAAGGGATGGGAGGCACCACCAATCGCGCTCAGAGCGGCAAGCGCGGCTCGGGCGCGAACGAGCGCATGAACATGATGGAAAACCGCATGGACATGATGCAGATGATGATGGAGCAAATGATGCAGCAGCAAAATCCGCCGGCCCCCGCTCAATGAGCGTTGTGACCGCCGGCCGCGAACGGGCAGCCGCTCAGCAGACCGGCACGCTGCCGTCGATCAGCTCCCGGGTCAGTGCGGACGGTCCGGCCAGTCCATGTGCAACGCGTTCCCGTATGCGATGGCGCTGTGCGTCGGACAGGCGATCGGACGCGCAGACGTCGACTGCAGCCAGCTGTGGCTCGTCGATCCGGCTGCCAATCGCCGACAGCAACCGGACTGTCACCGTCATCGCGCCGTCCAGATCATCGAAGATGGATTGCGCGAGCCGATGCGCGAGCACGTTATAGAGTTTTCCGACGTGAGAGGCCGGATTCTTGCCCGCAACTGCTTCGAGCGACATCGGCCGCCCAGGCGTAATTAGCCCGTTGATGCGATTGCCGCGCCCCACTTCGCCGTCGTCGCCCTGCTCGGCACTCAGGCCGGTGACCGTCAGATACAGTCCGCTCTCCTCTCGGGCATGCGGCTCATCAAGCGCGTTACACCGGACGGTGCAGGCTTCGCCGAGATGACTGGCAAGAAACGTCTTCACTGCCGACTTCTGCGAAAAATAGCTGGCTGCATCGACCACATAACGGTCCACGAAAGCCAGTGCGATCGTGAGACGCATCAGCTCCCCGATGCGGTGACCCATGATCTTGTAGTCGAAGCCCAGCGCAGGAAACGTTGTGCGCAGCACATCGGACTTGAGTAATTCCGCCGCTTTCAGCACCCGTTGTTCGAGGTCCGACAACGGGGCATAGCCCACTCCAAATGATGTGTCGTTGGCCAGCGGCATGCCCGTACAAGCGTTGACCCGCTGCAGACAGGGCGCGCCCGGTCGCAGCATCGGAACCACGTCGATCAGACCATCTTCGAGCTTCAGCGTCCCGGCAACATGGTCGCTCACAGCCTGCCGGATCACCGTCTCCGGTGACCCAGACACGCGGGTGGTCACTGGCCCCGAGACAAACAGCTTCATGCGCCGGGTGATACGGCCGCCGCCGAAACGAGGCTCGCTCAGGCCGCCAACCAGGAGCGCCTTGTCCAGGTTGAAGTGCAGCACGGCGTTGTAATCGTCAAGGTAGGCACGACCCAGCGCGCGTGCCGCGGCCTCCACAGCGCCGTCGCACAAAGTATCGGGGTGACCGACACCCTTGTGCTCACACATTTCGACGCCCGCGTGGTCTGAGCTTCCCCAGAAATTTCGCCTTCCAACCGGTCGTGTATAAACTCGACGGAAAGGAAGGGAATCAGGGATGTTTAAAGTACCGAAACAAGCGTACACGGCGGAGTTCAAGGTGGCCGCCGTCCAGCGGGTCAAGGAAGGCCAGGGCTTCGCCGTGGTGGCCCGGGAACTGGGCATGTCGGAGCAGACGCTCCGCAACTGGGTGAAGGCCGAGGCGTCGGGCAAGCTGAATGGAGCCGGAGCTAAGCCAGTCACGCCAGAGCAGATGGAACTGTCGCGTCTGCGAGCCGAGAACAAGCGCCTGCAAATGGAGCTTGAGATCGCAAAAAAAGCGGCAGCATACTTCGCGAAGGACCTGCTGTGAGGTATGCCTGGATCGACCGGCAGGTCGGGCAATATCCGCTGTCCTCGCTGTGCGGGGTGTTGTCGGTTAGTGTGAACGGTTATCGCGCGTGGAAGCGCGGCGGCAAGCCTGGACGAACGCGCCTGACGGACACGCAATTGTTGACGCTGATCCGGACAGTGCACGCCGAGGTCAAGGGTGCCTACGGTTCGCCGCGTATGACCGAGGAAATCCGTGATCGCGGCTTTCCGGTCAGCAAGGAACGCGTGGAACGGCTGATGCGTGAGAACGGCATCCGGGCCCGGCACAAACGCCGCTACCGGGTGACAACCGACTCGAAGCACAAGCTGCCGGTCGCGCCGAATCTGTTGAATCGCGAGTTCACGCCTACCGAGCCGAACCAGGTGTTCAGCTCGGACATCACGTACATCTGGACCGACGAGGGCTGGCTGTACCTGGCCGTGGTGCTCGACCTGTTCAACCGGGAAGTGGTGGGCTGGTCGGTCAAGCCGCGCATGACGGCGGATCTCGTGACGGACGCACTGACGATGGCCTGGTTCCGGCGGCGCCCCGAGCCAGGCGCGCTGTGTCATTCGGATAGAGGCAGTCAGTACGCGAGTCACGAATTCCAGCGCAAGCTGGCCGCTTACGGCATGCGCTGCTCGATGAGTCGCAAAGGAAATTGCTGGGACACTCAGTCCAAAATACGCCTTGAACGTCGGACCGATCTGACCCGTGCTGGGATTGGCCGAGCTGCCTTGGCGTTGACCTGTCGATCGGGCTCCGGCGTTCCCCGAGCGTTGCCGGGCCCAGCGTTTGTGACCTGATAGGAGCTTTGTCCTGCACCGTGAGTGTCCTGTCCAGCGATTGGGGTTGGCGATGCGCCCACCACGACGGAAACACGCATGGAACAACACGAAGTCATTCTGGGTGTCGATACGCATCTCGATACGCATGTCGGTGCAATAATCAGCGAAACAGGGAAGCTCCTTGGAACCCTGTCGGTGGCGGCCGAAACTGCGGGATATCTCAAGCTGCTGACCTGGGCGAATTCTCTTGGTCATCTGCGCCGCGCTGGCGTTGAAGGGACTGGCACCTATGGGGCGGGCCTGGCCCGCGTGCTGCGCGATCACGCGATCGAAGTGCTGGAGGTCAATCGTCCCGATCGGGCTGCGCGTCGTTCGCGCGGGAAATCCGATCCGACCGATGCGGAAAACGCCGCACGATCGGTCCTCGCCGGAAAGGCAACTGCGATTCCCAAAGATCAGTCTGGCGCGGCCGAAGCGATGCGAGCTGTTTCCGTTGCTCGTCGCAGCGCCGTCAAGGCCAAGACTCAGGCGATAAACCAGTTGCGAGCCTTGCTGGTGAGTGCGCCGCAGGACATCCGCGAACGCCTTCTGAAGACAAAGACAGCGGAATGCGTTGCAAACTGCGCAAGGCTGCGCTCGCTGGGTGACACACCTATGTTGCAGACTCTGGCAACCACGCTGCGCTTGCTGGCAAAGCGCTACCTCGCGCTCGCGGAAGAGCTCAAGACGCTTGATGCGATGCTTGAGCGCTTGACCCTGAAGCATGCCAGACGGCTTCGAGAGCGATTCGGCGTTGGCCCTCAAACGGCAGCAGTACTTGTGGCCGTCGCAGGCGACAATCCAGAACGCTTGAAAAGCGACGCTGCACTCCCTGCGCTTTGTGGGACGAGCCCATTGCAGGCATCCTCTGGCAAAACGGTCAGACATCGCTTGAACCGTGGAGGTGACCGTGCTGCAAACAACGCCCTGTGGACCATTGCCATGGTGCGAATGCGCAGTGATCCGAGAACCCGGGTGTACGTCGAGCGACGAACCAGGGAAGGCATGTCCAACAAGGAAATTCACCGCTGCCTGAAGCGCTATATCGTCAGGGAACTGTACCCGCTCATTCTGGCCGACCTGGCCGATTCAGCGCGCACTTCTTGACATAGGAGCGTCAATGCGCCGACGGAAAGCTTCTTCAACAGTTTGAAAAACGAACGGGTTCACGCCACGCGCTACCGGACGCATCAGGACGCGAAGGCCGATCTGTTCGAATACATCGAAGTGTTTTACAACCGCAGTCGTCGTCATTCGTCGCTCGGCCTGGTTTCTCCGGAGCGGTTCCTTCGGGACTGGATCAAAGCTCAGCAGACCAAGGATGCCGCTGCATAACTTGGGACCAATGGAAGGCGAGAAACCGAGGGAAGCTCAATCAAGCGGCGCGGTGCGCTCAACGGTCACGACGATCTTTGCAGTGGATATCATGAAGTGGGCGGCCCAGGGGCCTCACACTGACGTGATGGTCCTGTTGATGATGCGCTGCGTTGTCGCCGTCGGCTTGATCCACATCAAGCGCGCCGAACGCACAATTGCTACGGTGAGGCTGTTGTGCCGATGCAAGATGCCGGACCACTGCAGGTGCCCCTCTGCCAGGTGCCGCACTCACTACCACTCCCCGGGAATGGAGAACGGATCGATGCGTGAAACCGAGGTGAATGTGCCCGTGCGGTCCACCGTCGTTTCGAAGCGCAGCAAGGTGACGCCTGCGCCGCGCGAGTCTGCCACGGCCCCCTAGTCTGAGCCGCCGGGAGTAGCGAAAACCGGCAGCGCCCTGCAGGATGCGCTGGACTATCTGCGCGACTTCGCGGAACGCAGCGTGCTGTTCTGGGACGCGTTGCGGCAGCGTGCTGACAACATGATCGGACACGAGCGCGCCGGCAAGCCGCCGCTCCTCGACTTCGACTATGAGCTAGTGCTCGATGCGCGCCGCTATGACCGCCCGGCGAATTACGCACTGCTGCGAATCACGCGAGCCGACGACGTCTGCTTCGACGCCTGTTTCGATGCGACGAAACCGCCCGTCGTCATCGTCGATCCCCGTGCCGGGCACGGACCCGGCATCGGCGGCCTCAAGCGCGACTCGGAAGTGGGCATGGCCATGCACGAAGGTCATACGGTTTATTTCGTCATCTTCTTTCCCGAGCCCTGTCCGGACCAGACGCTCGCCGACGTGCTGCACGCGTTGAGGCGATTCGTCGAGGAAGTCGCACGACGGCACCCGGGCAAGCCGCCTGTCCTGTATGGCAACTGCCAGGCCGGCTGGGCTATCACGCTGCTTTCAGCCGACTGCGAAGGGCTGGTCGGCCCAGCGGTGCTCAACGGCTCACCGCTTTCCGTAGAACGTATTAAAAGTGTCAACGTTGCGACAATAAAACTGTCAATCCGCGCCGTTGACAGACGCCAATATCGGTCCAGCCTTGCTGGACAGGGCTTTAGCAAAACGAAGTAATTCTGTCACCAATGATCACTCGTCCCTGCCAAATTTCAGCTTGAGTTGCGCGGACAAGCGCGCTTGTACACACCATCGTTTTAAGGCTTCGTCTCGGCCTGGTTGCGAATCCGGAAAAATCGCTCCGCAGGGAGCACCGCCACCACTCCGTCGCCGACTGCGCCGACGTGCGCGGTATCCATGATTGTCTTGACCAGCGCATCGACGTTGTCCGCCTCGGTGAATACTTCGATTTTGATGTGTTGGGTCGTCCAGTCGTCGGCGAACACGTTGGGATGCGCGCCGAACCCTCGTACCCGGGTCACAGTCATGCCGTGCACATGAATCGCTCCGACCCGTCGTTCCAGCACCTCCAGGACGTCAGGCCTCACAATAGCGACAACGCATTTCAGGTCCATGTTCGCCTCCTCCAATCGATTGATGGGACATCGAGGACCGCTAACCCTTCGGCCCCCATCTTGCATCGGCGCCAGCCTGAATCTTTCCAGCGTCCTGAACCCCGGCCTGCGTCATTTGCCAGGCGATTTCCGCTGTCCCAAGGCATACCTCGCACGTGACTGCCATGTTGTCTTCGAAGCATTGAAGATTGGAACGATGTATGCCTCGATTTTCGCAGCCGCACCAGCAGTAGAGCTTGTTGAGTACAGCGGGAATTTGCGTCGCTACCCAGTAGGCGTGCCTGACCTCCTTGTCCACAAACTGATTGGGATTGAGAACGTGAGAGGCGTCCGAGCGGCCGCTCGGGATGATGCGTAGTCCATCCGGACGCAGCATGCCCACATGCCAGCCAGCGGCCTGGGCACTGTGAGCGGACGAGGCTGCCTTCTGCGGAGCGACTTCGGTCTCGTGACGCTGCATGAGCAACGGCCCGGACATGAGGGCTCCAACGGCGGCAAGAATCAACGCCACGATGGCCAGCAGATACCATCTGGCCGCCGACTTACGTTCACGTTGCCGGGTTACCTTCCGTCGCGATGTTTGACTCTTCATCTCACGTCTCCCGACCCGCCATCCTGACCGTGCTGCCAGAGATGCATTGTCTGCCCACAGGACCGCATCCCGTGCATCATGCTGAAATGTGCCGCCGTGATGCCCGCCGCGCCAAGCACCGTAACGAGCCCGATGACAGCAAAGACTGCGACAAGGATGTTCAGTATTCGATTGCCATTGAACATGGCTTGCTCCTGCAAAAGCCTTGGGGCAGTCCGTCAAACAGCAATGACGGACCGCCCCTGCCGGTTGATGTGCCTACGAGCTAGAGCCGGATTGCAGCTTTCGCTCCTCGATTGCCTGGCTCGGACCCGGCTCCTGGTCCGCATTCGAATGCATGCATCTCGTCATCAGCAGCATCGACAGCGGACAAGCCAGTGCGGAGACCGCAACGAGGAGCGTTGCCAACGACCCTCGCAATTGAGGTAGCGCCCAGTACGCAACGCCGAGCGCCAGCGCGAGAGCAACCGCAATAGCGGCCATCATCTTCGTGTTGCACTTCATCATTAGTTCCCTTTGAAAGTCAGACTGGATGTTGACGATGCCCAAGCGCAGCACGCACTACTTCGACGGTGCTGTTCCCGCCTGCTCGGCGTACTTGAGCATGATGTCGCCCATTGCGCGCATCATTTCTCCATGCATGCGCATCGCAGTCTTCGGGTCCATGCCGGCAGTGCCGCCCATCATCGGGCAGCTTCCCATCATTCCGCCCATTCCCATCATTCCGCCCATCATCGAACCGTGTTCATACTCACGGCCCTGCTGGGGTGTATTCGACGAGCTGACGGTGCCCGCCGCCAGGGCGACGGTACCTGTCGCGGCCAAAAGCACGGAAGCAATGGCCGTTCGAATCAATTTCGCGTTCATACGTGTATCTCCGAATTCGGATATATCCAGATAGAAGGTAGGTTGGTCGCGCACCGCCCCGCGCATTGCATGCGCGTCGGACGTGCGTTAAGCCACGGTGTCAAACCGCAAAAATCTAGTCGTTGAGCGAACTACAGCGAGCGGGGAGGAGGCGCCGGCAGTTCAGGAATGAACTGCTTCGCGAAGTGGCTGGCGACAGCCCGGTAGACGGGTGAGGAAGGGACAACCATAACCGTGTGGGTCATGGGTATGGCTGGCATGCCGCAGACGAGGCCGCCGATGCTGCCCTGACAGGGCGCATTGGCATTGGCCGCGTGGTGATTGGCTACCTGCCCACAAGCCGCCGTCATGTCGGATGCGTGCGCAGCATGCGTTTGCTGCTGCTCGCTCGGCATCGACGCGGTCATCGACTCCATTTGGGGGCAAAGCGACATCTGCGCCGGGTAGCCGAGCAGCGGCAACCACGCAATCAGAAAGCAAGCGACCAGTTTGACCCAGAGCTTCATGGATTCAGTATATGCCTTGACACAAGAGGCTGTCACGACGCGCAGCTACATTGGCACTTCGTATCCACGCTACTTCCCCCATTGCCTCAGGTGAGCCGCGAACGCGTCGGCACCGATGAATCCGACGAGCTGCGCATCAGGTTGCTGCCGGCCAGTTCTGTCGTAGAAGATGAGTGCTGGCGGACCAAATAACCCGAAGCGACGGAGCATCGCGGTGTCCTCTGGCGTGTTCTTTGTCACATCGATGCGCAACAGCTTCCAGTGAGCGAATTCACTGACAACCTGAGGGTCCGTGAACGTAAATCGCTCGAGCTCCTTGCAGCTGATGCACCAGTCAGCGTAGAAATCGACCATGACCGGCTGACTATTCGCTGCCTTGAGCGCCTGGTCCAGTTCGGCATTCGACCGTATTGCTTCGAACCGTGTGGTCGAATCCGCTTCCGCCTTCGCGCGCGGTGTCGAGGACGTGTGCATCACGCCACCGAGCGGCTCCAGGATATCGAAGTTGCCCGACACGACTCCGATGAACTCCGCGACGCCTGCGACCAGGAGCAGCACACCGACCGCTTTCCCCAGGCGGAAAATGCCAGGTGCGTCGGCCGGCAATGGGTCGATGGCCCGGAGCATCATGCCGCAGCTCACGAGCAACGCCGCGACGAGCACCATGAGCAGCCAGTCCGGCAACAGCGAATAGACAAACCACAGGGCGGCGGCGAGCAGCAGAAAGCCCAATGCATTCTGTACCGCTACCATCCATCGGCCAGCTCTCGGGAGTACCTGAGCGCCAAACGTCCCGACCGCAAGTAGCGGAATCCCCAGTCCTAACGCCAACACATACAGGGCGAGGGCGCCGCCTAGCACATCGTGACTGTTCGCGATATACAGCAGCGCGCCCGCAAGCACAGGCGTCGAGCATGGTCCGACAATCAGGGCAGACAACATGCCCATTACGAACACCGCCCCAACACGGCCACCGGGCAGCCGGTTAGTCCATGCCGAGGCTCTTGTCTGCAAACTGGCCGGCAGCTGAAAACGGAACACACCGAACATGGCAAGCGCCAGAAATACCATCAGCACACCAAACGCTGCGAGCACCCACGGCCGCTGCGTAACCGCGACGAGCGGAATTCCTGCCAGCGCGGCAAGCGTTCCCGCAACAGCGTAGGTGAGCGCGAGGCCCTGTACGTAGGCGAATGACAGTCCAAAGCCTCGATAAAGTGTTGGCCTCTCCCGGCCACCACCTATGACAGCCGTCACGATGGGAACCAGTGGATACATGCAAACCGTTCCGGCCATGAGCAGGCCTGCGAGCAGAAAACCCAGCAGTTCAATTACTGAAATGCCATTTGCCGGTCGCAGGTTGATACCGAATACCGCGAGCGAAGGATTCACGCCGGTGTCGGGGAATCCGGCAGCGCTGGCCGTTGCGTTGCTTCCGGCCGCGACGGAAGTGACGGCTCCGGTAGCCGCGATTCGATAGGTTCGCGTCTGCGGCGGATAGCAGACGCCGAGGTCCGCGCAGCCCTGCGAAGTGACAGATAGTACGACGCTGGTCGAGACGGGACGAGGCAACCCAAGCTGGATTTCCACCGGCTGGTGATAGACCGTGACCATGCCGAATGTCGGGTCGTTCTTCACTTCTCCCGGTGGCATCTGGTCCGGCTTTATCGATGCGCCGTCCACGGCGAAATCAAACCGGTCCCGATACAGGTAGTAGCCAGCGTGCGTCCTGAAATCGAGGGTGACCTGCTGAGGCGCACTGAGCTTAACCGTCAACGGGAATGCCTGGTCAGGTGGCAGCAGGTCGGTCTCGCTTACGGCATGTGCAGCCAGAGACGTCAGCGCGACGAACAGGACAAGTGTGACGTGCAACACCCGCCTGAACGCGTCGTTCACACGGCAACTCCATTGCCCGACGTTGATTGATACGTCCCGCATCTCTCGCTCCCTCCAGGCAAAACCGGTCCGCAGGCCAACAGGTAACGTTCAGCCTGCGGTTACCGTGTCAGCAGCGCATCACGACCGTTTATGCATCTTCACGATGGTCAGCGTACCGTTGACGTTTTCAACGCGCACCTTGACCTTGTCGCCTTCGTGAACCTGTTTAGCCATCGCCGCATCCTTTGCCTTGAACGCCATGGTCATCGGCGGCATGCCTACGTTTTCGAGTGCGCCATGTTTCAGCGTGACCATACCCGTGGCCGTGTCGACGTTCTTGACCTCGGCATCGGTCAGGGCCGAGTTCGCTGATGCCTTCGTTGCGGAAGGTTTCCCGGACATACTCATGCCGGCCATGTCGTCACCTGCGAATGCGGGTGCAGTCACAACGGCTGCGATAGCTGAAAATACAACAATCATCTTCTTCATTGAATTTCTCCAGTTTCGGTTGATGGCACTTTCGTGCCGGAAAGTACTGCATGAGAAAACCGCGTGTCCTGACTTCGCACAACGCGACGGCGCTGCAAGAGGAACCAGGCGGCGGGGATGACGAACATCGAGAGAATGGGCGCGGTGACCATTCCGCCCACCATCGGGGCGGCGATGCGCTGCATGACCTCTGAGCCAGCGCCATGGCCGACCATGATGGGAATAAGGCCGGCTAGTACGACAGCAACTGTCATCGCTTTCGGCCGCACGCGCAGCACGGCGCCTTCGCGAATCGCGTCGAGCAACGTAGCCTCGTCAAGAGGCTCACCGAGTTCGAGTCGCCGGTTCAGTGCACCTTTCAGGTACAGCAGCATCACAACGCCGAACTCAGCCGCAACACCGGCGAGCGCGATGAATCCCACGGATGTCGCGACCGATACCGCATGACCCAGTATCCAGATGAACCAGAATCCGCCGACCAGCGCGAACGGCACCGTCGACATCAGTAAGAGCGCATCGGCAGCCGAGTTGAACGTCAGGAACAGCAGCACAAAGATGACGACAAGCGTCACAGGAACGACGGTTCGCAGCTTTGCCTCCGCGCGCTCAAGGTACTCGAACTGGCCCGACCAGCTAATCGAGTACCCTGGCGGAAGCGTGACCTTTTCCGCCACGGCCTGCTGCATCGCTTTCACCGCTGACTGCAGGTCCACGTTCCGTATATCGACGTAGACATAGCCTGAAAGCCGTGCGTTTTCGCTGCGAATCGACGGCGGGCCGTCGGCAATCCCGATGTCGGCCACATCGCCGAGCTGGATTTGCGCACCCCGGTCCGTAACCACCGGCAACTGTCGCAGCTTCTCGAGCGAGTCGCGTACCTCGCGCGGATAACGGATGTTGATGGGAAAGCGCTCCCGCCCCGCAATCACTTCACCGACGTTTTCGCCCCCGACAGCCGACGATACGACCGACTGGATATCGCTGACGGAAAGGCCATAACGCGCGGCGGCCTGGCGGTTGATGTCGACGTCGATGTACCTGCCGCCATTCAGCCGCTCGGCGAGAGCTGACGTGACGCCTGGTACGTTCCTGACTGTGGCCTCGACCTGCGCAGCCACCTTGTCGATTTGCTTAAGGTCGGGCCCGGATATCTTCACGCCGACTGGTGACTTGATACCCGTCGACAGCATGTCCAGCCGGTTACGAATGGGCGGGACCCAAAGGTTCGAGAGCCCCGGCACCTTCACGGTCCGGTCGAGTTCGTCCATGAGCTTCTCCGGCGTCATGCCGGGGCGCCACTGGCTGCGGGGCTTGAACTGAATCGTGGTTTCGAACATCTCAAGGCCCGGCGCCGGGTCCGTGGCAGTCTCTGCACGACCCGACTTGCCGAACACCGTGGCCACCTCGGGTACCGTCTTGATGAGCCGGTCGGTCTGCTGCAGTAGTTCGGCCGCTTTCTCGGTCGAAATGCTGGGCAGCGCCGTCGGCATGTACAGCAGGTCCCCCTCGTCGAGCGGCGGCAGGAACTCGCCGCCTAATCGCGTCAGCGGAATGGCAGTGAGCACGAGCGCGACGACCGCTAGTCCGATGGTGAACCAGGGACGCCGCAGCGTGGCTTCGAGCAATGGGCGGTAGAGGCGCACCAGCACGCGATTGATGGGATTGGACGTTTCATGCGGGATGCGCCCGCGAATCAGGTATCCCATCAGCACGGGCACAAGCGTTACCGACAGACCTGCAGCAGCGGCAATCGTGTAAGTCTTCGTGAAGGCCAGTGGCGAGAAGAGCCTGCCCTCCTGTCCCTCCAGCGAGAACACAGGAATGAACGACAGTGTGATGATGAGCAGCGAGAAGAAGAGTGCCGGCCCCACCTCCGCCGCTGACGAGGCTATGAGCTCCCAGCGTTGAGCGGCCGTTATCTGCGTGTCCGGATGCTGATGCTTGAACGCCTCCAGGTGCTTGTGGGCGTTTTCAATCATCACGATGGCTGCATCAATCATTGCTCCGATAGCTATCGCAATCCCGCCCAGCGACATGATGTTCGCATTGACGCCCTGATAGCGCATCACGATGAAGGCAACGAGCACACCAAGCGGCAGCGACAGGACGGCCACGAATGCACTACGCAGATGGAACAGGAACACGGCACAGACAATCCCGACGACGATGAACTCCTCGATGAGCTTGTCCTTCAGGTTGTCTGCCGCTTTTTCAATGAGCTGTGAGCGGTCATAGGTGGTCACGACTTCGACGCCGGCCGGCAACGAACGCTTCAGGTCAGCGAGCTTTGACTTCACCGCCTCGATGGTCGTCAGCGCATTCTTGCCGGAACGCATGACGACGACACCGCCGGCCACTTCACCTTCACCGTTGAATTCGGCAATGCCCCGACGCGGCTCGGGCCCAATCTGTATGCGTGCGACGTCTCCGAGCAGCACTGGCGTGCCCGCATCATTGGTCCGAAGGACGACATTACGAAAATCATCCAGCGAATGCAGATAGCCTGACGAGCGAACCACGTATTCCGATTCGGCGAGTTCAAGGACCGAGCCACCGGACTCCTGGTTGGCCTTGCCGAGCGCGTCGGCGACCATCGTTTGCGTGATGCCATATGCGCGAAGCTTGTCCGGGTCCAGCACCACCTGGTACTGGCGCACCATCCCACCGACGCTCGCTACTTCCGACACGTCCGGGACAGCCTTGAGCTCGAACTTGAGGAACCAGTCGTTCAGTGCGCGCAACTGCCCGAGGTCGTGCTTTCCTGTCTTGTCGACCAGCGCGTATTCATACACCCAGCCCACTCCGGTTGCGTCGGGTCCGAGCGAAACGGTCGTTCCCTGGGGAAGGCGGCTTTGCACCTGGTTCAGGTATTCGAGCACCCGCGAGCGGGCCCAGTACGGGTCAGTCTTGTCGTCGAACAGCACGTAGACGAACGCATCACCGAATGATGAGTATGCGCGAATGGTTTTCGCGCCGGGGACACCCAGGAGGGTCGTCGTGAGCGGATAGGTCACCTGGTCCTCGATGACCTGCGGTGCCTTGCCCGGATACGACGCCTTGATGATGACCTGCGTATCAGACAGGTCGGGCAACGCATCAAGTGGCGTGTGCGTCACCGAGTACACACCCCACGCGGTGACGAGCACCGTCGCAAGCAGCACGAGGAACCGGTTATGGATGGACCAGCGGATGAGGCGCGCAATCATTTCGGGCCTCCTGCCGGTTCAACCTTCGTCACCTGGTAACCGTCATCCGACTGTTTAAAGACGAAGTGGACGGTCTGGCCAGGCTTCACGTCCGGGAATGCATCGGATGCCGGCTTGCTGAACGTCATCGTCATCGCGGGCCAGCCGAGCGCCGGCACGGGCTGATGCGAGAAAGTGATGTCCTTACCCGTGACGTGTTCGACCTTGCCCGTTGTCTCGTAGGTCGCGGCCGCACTCGCAGTCGCAGCTGCAGCGGGCGCGGACGCCGCTGCCTCAGGAGCTGCCCCTGCGCCCGTACTGCCTTCGAGCCGTGGCAGCACCGATTTCAGACTGGCTTCTGAATCGATAAGGAACTGGCCGGAGGCGACGACCGTCTCGCCATCGTTCAGGCCGCTGAGCGCCTCGGTTTCATTGCCGACATCGTTGCCGACCGTAACCGCCACGGGTTGCAGGCGGCCATCCGCGTTCTTCACGATGACCACCGAGCGCTTGCCCGTCGTGATGACGGCCTCTGAGGGCACCAGCAGCCGCGAAACCGACTTCTCGCCGCCGACGCGCACACGCATCAACATGCCGGGCGTAAGCTTCAGCGCAGCGTTGTCGATTTCAAGACGCGCCTGAAGCGTACGGCTCGTGGTGCTGATGCCCGGCAGGATTTCGCGAATCTTCCCGCTGAAGTGCTGCGTCGGGTCGCCGGAGAACGTGGCATCCACCGTCATGCCGGGCTGCACGCTTAGCGCGAGCGCTTCGGGAATTTCAACGATGAGCCACAGCTTCGAGAGACCGGCAACTTTGGCAAGCGTCTGACCGGGCGTAACCTGGGCCCCGTCTCGCACGTTGAGTTCGCTCACGACGCCGGTCTCGGGCGACGACAGAACAACGTGTGTCTGCACCTTTCCGGTCCGGTCGAGGCTGGAGATGAGGCCGTCCGGAATCGAGAGCGCACGCATGCGTGCACGCGACGCCTCCAGCAGGCCTATGTCCATCCGACCGCGCTTGAGCGACAGATACTCCTCCTGTGGCGCGAGCCAGTCGGGCACGAACAGGGACGCTATCGGCGCGCCCTTGCTTATGCGCTGCATCGGAGCGCTCGCGTATAGGTGGTCGATATAGCCTGTGACACGCGACTGCACTACGTCAGCCCGTGACTCATCGAACTGTGTAGTGCCTACCGCGTCGAATCCGTCCGAGGTGTCCTGCCGGTGCACGGTCGCATAGCGGATGCCGAGGTTTTGCTGCAAACCCGGGTCAATCTTGATGCCCGCCGCACCACCGCCTTCATCCGCGTAGACGGGCTCCAGCTGCATATCCATAAAGGGCGACTTGCCGGGCTTGTCGAAATGCTGCGCAGGCACCATCGGGTCGTGCCAGTAGAGCACTTTCTTGCCAGTTTTCGGGTCGACCTTGTCGCCCGTTGAAGCTGTCGCAGCACCATTCACGGCTACGCCCATTCCATTTGTCGCGGCGTGACGTGTGCCCACGAAGTAGCCTGCGCCAAGCAGGGCCGCGCTGGCGAATACCAGTAGCACCGCGCGGACCAGTGGTTTATTCATCATCGTTCTCTCCTTCACTGGCCAGCAGCCATCGTCGATGGCACAACCTGGTACTCGAGTTGCGCCCAGGTCTGGGAAACATCGCGTTTGAGGTCGAGCACCTGAAGCTGTGCGTCGAGCTGCGCACGGCGCGCGGCGAACGTATCGGCAAGCGAGCCTGTCCCTGACCGGTAGGCGGCATTCGCAAGCTGCACACGCTCGTCGGCCGCAGGCAACAGCGACTGACTGAGATTTGCGATGCGTTCGCGGCCGCTGGCGAGATTGGCTGACTGGGCCTGGATGTCCGCTTCAACCTGACGTTGCGTATCCTCGTACAGCAGGCGCGCCTTGGTGGCGAGTTCCGCCTTCTCGGCGGCATCCCTGTTCTGACGATTCTTGCGGTTGATGGGCAGCGGGATGCTCACGCCAACCGACACCATGTTCGAGTACGCACCACCGCGTTGCTGGTACGCAACTTCCCACGTCCAGTTGGGACTGCGCTCGCTGTTCGCGACCGCCGTGTCGGCGTCGGCGACAGCGATGTCGTCGGCTGCGGCTACCAGCGTGGGCTGGACCTGCTTCAGTTCCTCGGGAGGCAGCGACGACACGAACGACGCCGGCGCGGGCGGTTCACCCGTGACGTCGGAAACGGGCGTCGCGGTCCAGCGCGAAAGCGCGATGAGGGCAGTCTTGTACGTTTGCTCGGCCTTAAGCACCTGGTCCTGCGTCTGCGCGAGCATCGCCTGACCCTGCACGACATCTGCGGCCGTCGCCTTTGCGCCCCGGTACGAGGCTTTCGTCGCGGCGAGTTCGTGGTTCATGTGGTCCAACAGTTCCTGCTGCAGCGACGCGGCTTTCTTTGCATAGATGGCGTTCAGCCATGCACCTGCCGTCTGCTGCCGGACGTTGGCGAGTTGCAGCAGATAGCCATCGTGTTCACGACCGACCATCTGGTTGGCCAATGTCGAGCGCAGTTGTCGCTTCTCACCCGAGACCCACTCCTGTTCGATGCCGATGCGGCGCATCGTCATGAAGTCCTGGCCGATGGTGAATTTCTGTGGCCCGGTGACCGGCAGGTTGTCGAGACCAGCTTTGAGCGTCGGGTCGGGTAACTGGCCGGCCTTGACAGCGGCTTCCGAACTGGCGCGTTCCGATGCCTGCGCCGCCTGCATCGCAGCCGAGCGGTCGGTCGCGGACTGCAAAGCGGCTTCAAGCGTGAAGGACGCGTTCTGGGCGTGCACGGCGGCACTCGCGAGTATCAGCGCGGCGAAGGACAAGCGCGCGCGAAGTGGTGCACGCCAGCGCAGTGGCGTACCGATAGGTTTTGGTTGCATGTTCTAACCCCAACGGCGGAGACCCAAAGGGAATCCACGTCCTGGACGCAGGACGACCTCACCGCAAATGCGGCGAACCTGTCAGTAAGGGATTAGATAGCTCGAGGAGGTCGCCACAGGCCGCCCGCTTCACGGACGGTGAGCGACTGTGCATAGTGGAAGACAACGCGACTTCCCACGGACGTGGGATGGCTGACGGTCGCGGTTACCGCAGGATAGTACAGACTGCCGAACTGGCACTGTGCCGTTACCTTGCAGAAACCACCTTTTGCCTTGTCGGTCGAGGCCGATTTCATTGAGTCGCAGCCGGGCATGGCGACAGACATACCGTCGTCCATCGACATAGTTTGCTGCATCGGACATTCCCCGGCCATGCCGCTGGCTGCCAGCCCACTGATGGGTAGCATCGCGCAAAGCAGCAGGATGAAGAGGGTCCGGAACAGTTGTTTCATTCGTCGCTAGTGTAGCGCCAGCATCCTACCAGTTTTGCGAAAGTTTACAGTTGCAGTGCGTTCGTCTGTATCCGCAGCGAACCGGCTTCATGGTTTGATACAGCGGGTTGGCATTGACGCCTTACCGAGCAATGCGCCGACCAGTGTGCATGGTCGGCGGAACTGCCCCGATGGTACTAATGAGCAACTCGCAGTCCCTACATGCTCAGACGGGACAAGCAAGATAAATAGGTGCTGGCCCGCATTGCCCTGACCAGCGGCGACTGCCGTTGCCACCAATGCCATCAGGAAGATGAGCGCTTTCATCTGATTGCCCCCTGTCCCGTCGTCATCCAGCGGTTGCCCCGCTACTGGCTTCGACAGCGTCAGACGCGCCGAATTGAAGTGCTGCCACGACTGCGCCTTTGCCGCCTAGCCTTCCCGCCAGCGCCTGAAGATCGTCGCCGGACAGGGTCTCTTTCGAGAGCAGATCCTTTGCCGCCTCGTCGAGCAATGCACGGTTCGCCTGCAGGATGGACGAGGCTCGCTGGAAAGCGGTGTCGATCAGCTCGCGCACTGCCATATCAATGGCCGTTGCCGTCTGTTCGCCATACTGGCGAGGACGCCACTGCGCGTCGGTGGAAATGCCGAGCGCTGAACTGGTCTCCGGCTCGTAGGTAACTTGCCCGAGCGTGGGATCCATGCCGAAACGCACCACCATGCTTCGCGCGATGCCTGTCGCTTTGGCGAGATCGTCGGCGGCCCCCGTTGATACTTCCGCGAAGACCAGCCGTTCCGCCGCCCGACCGCCAAGCAGCACAGTCATGCGGTTCATCAGTTCGCCCCGGTCCATCAGGAAGCGATCCTCGATCGGGCGTTGCATTGTGTAGCCAAGGGCGGCAATGCCCCGCGGGATGATCGATATTTTCTGGACCGGATCAACACCGGGTAATGCCATCGCGACCAGCGCGTGTCCCATCTCATGGTGCGCCACAACCTCACGTTCGTGCGGGATCAGCAGCCGGTTGCGCTTCTCGAGGCCGGCTACGATCCGCTCGATGGCCTGCGTGAAGTCCTCCAGCGATACGCTGTTGGCGTTGCGACGGGTCGCCAGGATCGCCGCCTCGTTGACCAGGTTGGCCAGATCGGCGCCTGAGAAGCCGGGCGTGAGTGCGGCGATATCTGCGACCGGCACGCCGGACGCTAGCTTGATCTTCTTCAGGTGGACTTCGAGGATTTCAGAACGCCCCTTCTTGTCCGGCCTGTCGACGAGCACCTGCCGGTCAAACCGGCCTGCCCGCAGCAGTGCGGGGTCGAGAATCTCGGGCCGGTTGGTCGCCGCGAGCAGCACGACGCCGACGGAGGGATCAAAGCCGTCGAGTTCGGCAAGCAACTGGTTCAGCGTCTGTTCCTTCTCATCGTGACCGCCGCCGCCCGGAAACATGGTTCCCCGTGCGCGGCCAAGAGAGTCCAATTCGTCGATAAATACGATGGCCGGCGCATGTTTGTGTGCCTGCTCGAACAGATCACGCACGCGCGCGGCTCCTACACCAACGAACATCTCGACAAACTCGGAGCCGGAAATCGAAAAGAATGCCACGCCCGCTTCACCCGCCACCGCGCGCGCCAGCAGCGTCTTCCCGGTGCCCGGGGGACCGACCAGCAGCACGCCTTTAGGCACGCGCGCGCCCAGCCGGCCATAGCTGCGGGGATCCTTGAGAAACGACACGACCTCCCTGAGCTCCTCCTTCGCCTCGTCCACCCCAGCGACGTCCGCGAAGGTTACGCTGGTGTCCTTCTCGACGTAGATCTTTGCCTTGCTCTTGCCGATCGACATCATGCCGTCCGCGCCGGAACCCATCGACATGGGGCGGATCAGGAACATCCACACAAGCACAAAGCCAATGGTGGGCATCAGCCACCCGAGTACGGTCGGCCAGATGCCCGGCTCCGGCTCACCGGAGAACGTCAGCTTCTCGCTGGATAACGACTGCGCGAGCGCGGGATCGACCCGCAGCGTCGAAAAGTGTGGCGGTGTGCCCTTGGGCGCGTCCTTGTAGCTCCCCGTGATCCGGGTCGGGCCAACAACGAGGTCTGTCACCTTGCCCTGGCTCACGAGCTGCTGGAACTCGCTGTACGGGATCGTCCGGATGTGATCGGGTTGAGATATCAGGCTCTGGATTACCAGCACCCCGATCATCGCCGCGAGAACATAGAGGAGATTGATCTGGTGCTCGCGTTTGAATTCCATGATCCGGCTCCTTTTCAGTTCCTCCCGGCCGGACCACGTGTGGGGCCGCCGTGATGCGCGCCGAAGCGGGGTATGAAAGCCGGCACCTCGTCCATATAGTGACGGTAAGCGTCACCAAACTCGGCGATGGATTCCCGTTCCTCCGCACGCGCGAGCCGCGTGTACATGAATACGAGCACAGGAAACATGGCGAGCGTGAGCAGCGTCGGCCATTGCAGCAGGAAGCCGAACATGACCAGCACGAAGCCTACATATTGCGGGTGGCGCATCCAGGCATAGATACCTGTCGTGGCGATGACATGAGTGCGTTGCGCGCGGTACAGCACTTGCCAGCCGGTTGCAATGAGCCAGAAGCCGCCACCGATGAATACAAAGCTCAACAGATGAAACGGGCCAAAGTGCGGGTTGGCTCGCCAGCCGATCATCTCTTCGAGCAGGTGCCCCGCGTCGTGGGAGAACCAGTCGACCTGCGGATAGCGCGTTTGCAACCAGCCTGACAGCAAGTAAATCGTCAGCGGAAATCCATACATCTCTGTAAAGAGCGCCACGATAAAAGCCGAAAACGCGCCGAGCGAACGCCAGTCTCGTTTGGTCTTCGGCTTGAAGAAGGTAAAGGCAAAGAAGATGAAAAAGGCCGAGTTGACGATAACCAGCAACCACAGGCCGTAGGCGGGGGGATTGTCGTGCATGTGGGACTCCAGAGGCGAACGCTGTCATCAATGATGATGGGTACCGGTATTCCGGTTCTGTTCTGCTTCGTCTTTGTCGATGCCCTCACCCGAATCTCCATGTTCATGCCCGTGATGCATGAACAGGTGCATCAGGGGACAGGCGAGGATAAGCAGAAAGGGGAACCAGCCCCAAAGATGCGCTCGATGTTCCGTCACCAGATAAAAGCCGCCGATTGCGATGAACGCGATCAGAACGATGTTCGCGCGCGGCAACCCGAAGCCGCTCGCCTTGTGATCGTGATTGTCATGTTCCATTCTCGTCTCCACCGGTAGTGGGATGTCAGTGCCTCCGGTTTCGTCCATCGCAGGTTACGCGCGCGCGAAACGCCACTGTTGATCCATGTCAAGCACCATGAATCCGGTGCCACAGCGCGTACAGACGGCCCGGACCGCCACGTGCATCGGGCTACAGGATCACCGGCGCGTCAGGCAGTTCGTCGCGGTTGGGTCCAATGACCGGATAGTGTTTCGTCAGGTGTTGAGCCACTGCCTGTATCCCTTTCACCGCGCCGTCGCGATAGGCGCCGTGGCGAAACGCAGCCTCCATCGCGATGCAGATCGCCCGCCACCCGGGTTCCCCGACCTTTTCGTGGACGCCCCGGTCCGCAACTATTTCGACAGCGTGATCGGCGAGCAGCACGTAGATAAGCACGCCGTTGTTGTGCCCTGTATCCCAGACCCGCAATTGCGAGAACACTTCGATCGCGCGTTCGCGTGCGGACTCCCCGCGCAAGAGCGCTGCGCTGTGAAGTGCGCCTTCAACGGCAAAGCAGACTGCGCCGGCGTGACCGGCATCGCAGGCCTTGATAGCCTGCCCGATTGCTGCGCGAGCGTCGGGCGGAAACGCACGCCCAACCATCCAGTGGGTCGTAACGAGGTGCCTGACGATTCGCCTGATGTCCATGCTCACCACCTGCCCGATGCGCCGCCGCCACCGAAGCTGCCACCGCCACCGCCAAACCCTCCGCGCCCGCCTCTTCCGAAGCCGTCGCGATGTCGGCCGATGCCATACGTCCCGACATATGCGCCCATGCCCGTGCCAAAGAGCGTGAACAGGAATGCGATCACGCCTGCGGCCACGACTACGGCAATCCCCGTGGCCAGCAGCCATGCGATCAGTGCCGCCCCGCCACCCGCGATCACCGAGCCAGGCAATCTGCCGAAGGCAGAACGCAGTACACCCGCAAGCGCGACTGCGAGCATGAAAATCACCGGGGCGAGCTTCCAGACGTCCGGAGAGCCACCGCGTGCACGGGTCTGCGGGGGCGGCAACGGTTCACCGTCGGCGACCCGGATCATCTGGTCGACGCCCGCCGCAATACCGTCATAGAAATTGCCTTGCTTGAATCGCGGCACGATGATTTCGCGGATGATCCGGTTGCTGATGGCATCGTTGAGCGCGCCCTCCAGGCCGTAGCCGACCTCGATACGTAATGCACGGTCGTCCTTCGCCACGATGAGAAGCGCCCCGTCGTCCACTTGCTTGCGTCCGAGTTTCCATTGCTCAACGACCTTCAGCGAGTACTGCTCAATCGTCTCTTCGCCGGTCGTCGGAACAATCAGCACTGCGATCTGGGTGCCTTTTCTGTTCTCGAAAGCCCGCAGCGTCTGCTCCAGCTCGCCCACCTGCCCAGCCGTGAGCGTGCCGGTCTGGTCCGTCACACGCGCCGTCAAAGGCGGAACCGCGACCTCAGCCCCTGCCTGCGACGTTACGCATAGCGCGAACGCTGCAACCAGCGCCCATGAGACTTTCTCCAGCACGTTCAATTGGTGGCTCCCGCAGCCGCCGGACGCCCCTCTTGCGTTGTGCCGAACTCGACGCGTGGAGGTCTGGCGATTTCCGCTTCGTTGGCGACGGCGAAATTCGGTTTCTCCTTATACCCAAACGCCATGGCGATGAGGTCAGCCGGAAACGAGCGAACGGTTGTGTTGTATTCCTGGACAGCCTTGATGTACCGGTTCCGCGCGACGGCAATGCGGTTTTCGGTACCTTCGAGTTGCGCCTGCAGATCCCTGAAGTTGGCGTCGGACTTCAGCTGAGGATAATTTTCGGAGACAACCAGAAGGCGCGAAAGCGAGGTGGTCAACTGCGCCTGTGCGGCCTGAAACTTCGCGAACTCTTCCGGATTGTCGAGCACCTCCGGAGTCACCTGTATCGCGCCCACCCGCGCGCGCGCCTCGGTGACGCGAGTCAGTACGTCCCGCTCCTGCTGGGCGTAGCCTTTCACCGTGTTGACCAAGTTCGGCACGAGATCCGCACGGCGCTGGTACTGGTTGACGACTTCCGACCAGCTTGCCTTGATCTGTTCATCCTCCGACTGGATGCGGTTATAGCCACAGCCAGAAAGGGTCAGCAGCACCAGCATTGTCAAGATGAACCCGATATTTCGCATTTTGTACCGTCCCTGTCGCGCAAATGCGGACTACCAACACTGCCCTGGGCGCCCGTGTCCTGCTGATCACGCCACGCTGCCCGGGCTGCATATCAGGCGATGCACGATTGCCATGGCCATACTCTCGATGCTGCAAGCAGCAGCACCAGCATCACTTGACGTAGCTCAAAGAAGTGTCCTGGAGACCGGCGATTTCGTCTGCATGGCCGATTGATCTCGATCAATCCATGCCCGCGCTGCGGCGCTACGATGTGGGTGTAATAAGGCGATCTGCGCACGAAATTGATGCGCCGCGGACTGTGCTGGAGCCGATCATGAACATGAAGCCATACTGGAAATTGGGGGTTGCCTTTGCGTTGACCCTCGCGACCGGCTACACGGTCTGCGCCGCGCTATATGCGACGTGGCCCACGCTCGGTATTGACTTCCTGAATGCACTGTTTCACGGCCTCGACTTCCGCAAGCTCGATACCGGCGTGCCTTTCTCACTGAGTATGTTTGTCTACCCGTTTGTCGTGTTCGTGGTGTGGGGATTTGCCGTGGGGACGCTTTTCGCCTGGGTTTGCAACGTGTTATATCGTGGAGAAGCATGATGGCATGGCTAACACAAAACTGGTTGTGGATCGTGCTCGCACTCGGCGTCCTCGTTCTGATGCGACGCGGCGGCATGAGTTGCGGCATGGGCGGACATCGTCGAGAACCTCACGAGCATCCTTCCCAGGAAGCCGGCTCTCCACGCGACCCGGTTAACGGACACTAGGTCGACCGCACTCACGCGCTTACCTCGATATTCGATGGGCGCACGTACTATTTCGAGTCGGAAGAATCACGGGCGGAGTTCAACAGCGATCCGCAGAGGTTTGCCGGCGGCGGCATGCATCGACACCATCACGGATGTTGATGTCGTGTATGAAGACAGCTCGTCACCGCCGTCCCACAGTTGGCAAATGACCGGCACCCGACATGAGGTTCCTGTGCGCGCGGCAATCCCGCGAAAGCCCACGGGCGCATGCAACATGGATGGACCAGGGACACGCCGGCTTGAGACGCCTGCATCTCGCGACTGGAGTGTGTCTTCATGAACAGCAAGCAAGTGCATGCGACTGCATCGGCCCGTCGGTTTGACTCCGACGACGATAATTCGCCTCACGCGCGAGAGAGCATCCCGCACGACGAATACGAACTGCAGTTGCACCTCTTGCAGGTGGAACTTGTGAAGCTGCAGCGCCACTTCATCGGCTGTCGCGACAAGATTCTCGTTCTGCTCGAGGGCCGGGACGCAGCCGGAAAGGACGGGGCAATCAAGCGTGTCGTCGAACACCTGAGTCCACGCGAGACCCGCGTCGTGGCACTTGGCCGTCCCTCGGATCGAGATCTCGGCGCATGGTACTTCCAGCGCTACGTGCCGCATCTACCCGTCGCCGAGGAGCTCGTACTCTTCAACCGGAGCTGGTACAACCGGGCCGGCGTGGAGCATGTAATGGGCTTCTGTACCCCTGAACAACATGAGGAATTTTTGCGGTCGGTTCCGCAGTTTGAGGCCATGCTGGTCGAATCGGGGATCAGGTTACTCAAGTACTACCTGGATATCACAAGGCGCGAGCAGTCGAGACGCCTCGAGGCACGTAGACACGACCCGCTCAAACAATGGAAGATCAGTCCGATCGACGAGGTCGCCATAAAACACTGGAAGGCCTATTCCAAAGCCCGCAACGCGATGTTATTGCGCACTCATACACCTCTTGCGCCATGGCACATTGTCCATGCCGATGACAAGAAGCGGGCACGTCTGAATCTGATTCGCCACATACTGTCCAGACTTGACTACTGCGACAAGGATGAAAATCTGGCGCGGCCGGATCCGACTGTGGTCTTCGAGTTCAACCCGGAATCCATCGACGATGTGCTAGCCAGGTAGCTGGTCGCTCAAGGTAGTGGAGCGCTTGCCAGTCGGGCACACCGTCAGGCTGGTTTTAAGCGCATTGCGCACATGCGGAGCCTTCGTCGCATCGGGAAATCACTAGGCCATCTTCCTCGACAGATCCCACATTGCGTCGACGAGCCGATCGACATCGGCGGCGTTGTGCCACAAATGCGTGGAGATACGCATAGGCCAATGTTCGGAAGTCGAGTTGATGACCGGGACATCGACGCTCCGGATCACGAATCCCGGCGCATAGTCGCTGAGCATCCTTGCCACGAATTGTTCGCTCTTTGTGCGGTGTGTGATGTCGGCGGCGTTGACAAACGGATTGAACGATGTGAGCGCTGAAAGCAGCTTGGGATCGTCCTTCGGCGAATACAAACGATCAACGCCCCAGCGTTCCGCGACCTTGTCTTTCAGATAGGAGGCCAGGGACACAATGTAGGTTTCGATCTTGGCGCGCCCGATCCGATCCCAGATTTCGCAAGACTTCGCAAGGGCCTTAAAGAGAGGCACATGCATGCTGCCGCAGCTCTGGATGACCGATGCGATATCGTAAGTCTCCACCGGTCCGGTCGCCCGAACGCCCCACTTTGCCCCGGGCGGCTGGGATGGTGGATACCTGCTGGTCAGGATCGGCCAGTACGTCGGCAAGGGAGTCGGATTCGAAGTGCGAATCTTGTTCCGAACAATCAGGATGCCCGTCGAGCCCGGTCCACATTGCCACTTGTGGCCCGCACCGGACATGAAATCCATGCCGAGATCGGCGTAGTTGTACGCCATCATCCCGGGCAGGTGTGCACCGTCCACGATCGAGATCAAGCCGTGCTCCCTGGCTACGGTCATCAGATCAGCGACGGGGAGCATCGTGCCCGTCTTATACGTCGGTGCTGACCACATCATTGCGCGCACTCTCTTTCCCTGCCGTTTCAACTGACGGACGCGATCGTCGAACAGTGCGACATAGTCTGAAGCCTTCTGATTGTTGCCCACCGGCAAAGCGACGCGCGCCACCTGGATGCCGTAGCGATCAGCGGCGATCTGTAGTGGAGTGTTACCCCCGGCGTGTTCATGGTTCGTTGTAACGACTACGTCTCTCTCGTTCCATGCTATGCCGAGGATGGCCACGCACAGCCCTGCGGACGTGTTGTAGGAGAGCACTATTTCATCCGGGTCGACGCCGAAGCCGGTTGCGATCTGCTTTCGCTGGTCGAGGAAATTGCTATACCCACTTTTGGACTCGCGGGCATAGGCCCTGTTTTCAGCGTCGAACGATTTCAGCACTTCCCGCGGCATGGAGCCGGCTGTACCGACGTTCATAAAGGTTCTGGACCGATCTAACGCAAACATGTTATGGACCTGGGCCCAAAACGCGTCATCCGCCAACAATCGGGCGCGAAGCTGGCCTGGCGCATCGGTCGCGCGCGCTATGTCTTGAGCGCTAGCTGCGAACGGCCCCAGCACTGTTAAGCCGGTGCTCACACCGAGGACGCGCAAAAAGTCCCGGCGTTGGTGGCACCAGCCGGCCGTGTTGAAGGCAGCCGCTGTTGCCGACTCTTCGGTAGGCAAGACCGAATTGGTGCTGCGGGAAAGCATAGTCATCTCCTGTCGGGCATCGTTAGTCAAGCCAGCCGGTCGATTCGCAAACGTCCTGTGCAGCATCTTCCGCTCGCCTTGCGGAAGTTTGCAGCCGTCTATCTGCTCTCCCCTGGCGTGCGCTACTCGGTGCTGCTCGATGTGGATGGCGGCGCAATTGTGATGAGTTCCGTCTGGCCGTGCGGCGGGACGTCGTAGCAAGTGAGGAACCGCAAAATGAAATCCTTTACTGCGGTTCAGCCGGACGAGAAGACGAGACGCATCACACAAATCAACGGACGTCGGTGCCCTTCCGGTAGCACGCGCAGACGAGCGCGACACCCCATATTGCAGTGAGGACCAGAAGGGCCTGCTTGGAATCCGAGTCAATGATGAGATTGACAACGCTCATCATGCCGACCGAGAGAGCGCCGGCCACCGCCGCCACGACAATTGCGTATCGCTTTCTGTCGGCGAAAGCACCCATAGCAAGGTGTACGAAGAGAACGCCCGTGGCGGCAATGTATCCACCAAGAACCGTGAAGACCCATCGGAGCCACAGCATAAGCCGGGGCACGTCAGCCTGCAGCTGGGCAGTCGACACAGCCAAATAACGCACGTCTTCAGGCAGCAAGGGAGGGCGCGCAAAAATGAAATAGATGCCTACAAGCACCATTGCGACGCCCACGGCCGCGAGCAGCCACGCATGCAGAAGGAACTGACTTCGGATTCGCCGGCCAGACTTGGGAGTTAGCATTCTCCTTCTCCTCGCGACGCCTGCGACCGTCGCGCAAAAGCATTTGTCTGCCCCCCGGAAGCACACATTACGCCTGCGTACGGGCCGTCCCAAGTTGGCCGCCGCAGAATCGGGCCGTGCCATTCGGTCCCGGATCACAACAGCACCGTCACGCCCGGCAGATCATCTAACGCCGGCTCGATTATCGGATTGTCTTTGTTATAGATGCGCGCCGCCACCCCAATCTCTTTTGCCTCCCCGTCTCAATACTTTGATGAAACGCGGCTTTCCATTTCGTGACAAACGGCCCGTTTTTCTTGTGTGGGGCAAGCGAAGCGGACTACCGTTTCAGCGAGGTCGTTATACACGATGTCGATACAAAAACGATGTCAGCTTACGCTGCAAACGTCCGCGGGGTTGCCGACCTGATTGAGGCGGCATGCGGATTGTCACCGGCGCAGTACGCGCCCCAGTCTTCCATCATCAGGCGCCGCCGTTCAAGCTGGTCGCGACGCCGATAGGCCGCCACCGTCTGCAGAGTGATGATGTGCGCCAGAGCTTCTTCCGCTAGCGAATCTGGGTATTCCTTGCATTCGGCGATCCAGTCGCGGAACGTCAACCGGAATCCATGGACCATGATCCCATGCCGCGACATGCGTCTCAGGAGAATCAACATCGCCATGTTCGACAAGGGAAGCCCCTCTACAGCTGGGGACCAGATAGGCCTCGCATCTGGTTTCTGTTCGTCAGGTCGTGGCTTTGCTACACGCTTCCTTCAGACCCCGCCTCACGACGACGCCCTTGCGTTTCGCCAGTCCTTCACCACCATCAGGTTGGACAGGGAACTCGCACCCCCGCGCTGTTGCGCATGCTCGGCGCACCAAAAAGAGGCCCACCGAAGTGGGCCGACCCATCTCTAAGGAGAGAGGCCGCGCCGGAGAAGCGGACCTCTCTCTGAGCCATCTCGGCGTCGACCAAGGCTGGCTCAGAGACAGTAGAAGCAAACAAACTCCCGTCCCTTCCCTCTTGCTGCCGAAAGCCGATTAGTACAGCACGGGGTAACCGTAGCCGTAGCTGCTGTACTTGTTCACCGTCTTGTTGATGTTCGTCAGATCAACGTTCACGGGAGCATTGACGTTGGTCGGCGCTTTGATGATCGGGCTGCGCATGTTATCGCGAAAAACTTGTTGGGCGATCGAGGTAGGGGCGCTCGCGACTCCTTATGCGAGCGGCGTGCCAATCGATGCTAGAGCAGTGATTCCATACCGATAAGTCCATGAATCGAATGGGATAATTGGAGCTTCCAAGGAATATATATTGGCTAGCAAGTTCGATCTGGCTACGCGCCTAGTTCGGCCCGGACAAACGGAGCCGTCCTACCTGTTGGCTTTTGGCGAACAGCGGCGGTCGATGTTTGAGGCAAACGAAAATCTATGGTCAGCCTGACCTTTGCAGGCGAGTCGGTGTTGACGTAAAGCCGTCAAGCAGCGCCTGAGACGACGGCGAACCTTCCGGCATCGCCGTCTCCCGCAAGTGGAACTCACGACGCGTTGTCAGGCGCCGTTCACTGCATCCTTGAACGCCTTGCCCGCCGTGAACTTGACCGTCTTCGCCGCGGCAATCTGGATTTCCGCGCCGGTCGCCGGGTTGCGCCCGACCCGCGCGGCACGCGCGCCCGTCGAAAACGAGCCGAAGCCGACCAGCTGCACGGTGTCGCCCCGCGTGACCGCGGCGGTGATGGTGCCGATCAGCGCATCGAGGGTTTCGCCGGCCAGCGCCTTGGTGGTGCCGGTCTTCGCGGCGACCGCATCGACAAGTTCCTGCTTGTTCATGGTTACTCCGCAGAGGTAGTGAAGATGCCGCCACCCTACCCGATCTGCCGGTGTTCGCGCAATCGGCGCGCATGGACGAGGTGGCGGAGTTTTCCTTCGGCACGCACCTGCCCGACTTCCGGACACACGGCGAAAGCGTCCGGCGTTCCGCGCCTCGGGCTCGCAACGCTGCGGCGCCAAGGTCTATCGATCCGTCAATGTCGATCCCTGGAACTGGGCCGAGCTGGCGAACGGGTCGCGCCTCCGTCGCCCGTACCCCGCCGGATGACTGTTAGTGCACGCCTCGACACCGGAAAATCGATGAAGTCAAAAACTGACGGACATAGTGTCCGGAAATGAAGGCCCGGATAGCTCCATTTATGTGGAATTGAGCGATTTTTTTAAGCGGAACCCATATTGATGAGCTTCGGGCTTGTTCTGCGCCAAGATGCTCTGAGTTCCTAGTATCGCCCGGATAGCTCAATCGACAGCCAAGCTTCGAACCCAACTGTCCTTTCGCCACGGCACTTGCTGGCACCTCCGAGTCCAGCCGACGCACGTCACCGTTCCCCCTGAACAACAATCGCGGTTTATCGGTGCGCTCTTTCAATGACCGTCTATGTTCAAGGAAGCGCTACTGTCCCTCGATTCGCGGTTTAATCAAAAGCCTAGATGTGGGAGGACTGTGCCAGCCGTATCCATTTGCGTGCTCCGTCGGAGAAGGCGAATGTGCAACTCCGGTTTAACGCCGGTCGGGCTTACTGCTACTGCCCTCCCATGTAGCATCTGGATAGGAACTGTTGCATTCGTGGCATGGCCATCTATTCTTGGAAAGATCGGGGTCTAAATCTCGCCCTTTGCCACCAGTCCTTTTCCACTGAACGGCGCAAGCAATACGATCGAATTAAATATCCAGGAGAATATTCCATGGAGATTCTAAAACTTGTGATTATCCTTGGCTTCATTTTTGGAATGGCCAAGGGTATCCAGTTCTTCAGCCGCCATTGTCGGCACCGATTTGGCTACCGCTTTTTCACCGCACGCGGATTCTGGCTTGCGGCCATTGGCATCAATCTGCTCTGGTGGGGATGCGTCGCGTGGGGCACAGCCTTCCTCCATCATGAACCGACGTCGGGCGGCGTCGTCCTCATGGCACTGGGCCTGGCAGCAGTCGCCTGGTTGATCTACGAAAACATCCGGGACACGAACCTACCGTATGGCGCGGGTGGATCGGTCCTCCAGCTCGCGCTGTTTTTCCCGGTGGCGCTCTACGGTGTTCCCCTTCTCGTGATCGCCCTGCTGTTTTTGCTCTTCGCGACATTCAAAGGAACGCCGGCGTGGCTCATCGATCGATGAACGATCCCGGTCGAGCGAGACTGCATGCCCGACCTTCCTTGCGACCAGCAGCCTCTACACTGTCTGCTCACCTTGTCAATACAGCCCCGTTGGCTCATCCGCTCTGCTCCAACTGTAGAAGATCAGTTCCCCACGCGGTCCAACGGCCTCCGCACCGCCGACCATGTACTGAATTTCCACACGCTCAAAAATCATCGTTGACGTCGTTCAATACCTCGCCCCCTGCCAGCGGCCGCACGAAGAATAGCGCCGCGGCGGCGGCAAAGACCTCGACATAGCAGGTATGCGGGGAAACCGGGGAATCAGGATATCGGCCAGACGACGTATGCCGCCGATCGACGACATGATATGTGCAGCCGTTACGCCTTCCCGACATCAACGCTCCACGTCCGGCCCGGCGACATCCGGACGATCTGTGGTGTCCGACACCTGACGATCCGATTGCTCGCGTCGGGTATCCAGCCCGCGCCCCAGCATCGGCCGGTCTCCCTGCACTGGCATGCCGCCAACGAAATAAGCCATTTCAACGGCCATCGCACGATCCTCACGCGCACGCGACCTCGCCATCGCGTAGGCTATTTCTCGCCAGCCGGCAAATACACCGCCATGGGCGATCCGGCGCGCGTCGCGTTGCGCATCAGTCGGCCACGGCTTCCAGTATCGCGGCGTTTCACCGCGCGCGATCAGATGAACGACGGCAGGCTTCGGATACCGCTGCGTCACGCCGCGCGCGCGCCGCGGCGTCGCATTCGCCTCAACACCATGCACACGCAACGCTTCCGCAAAACGCTCGCGCCAGCGCTGGAGATCCTTGTGGCGGGGATTCAGGCGGCGACCGTCCGGGCCGCGCACCTGCACGCTCATATGGACATGCGGATGCGCCTCGTCGTCGTGTGCCGCGAAAACGTACGCACGGCCATCTCCGAACTCAAGCGCCGCGAAGTCCCGCGCCGCATCGCGCACCGCCTGCCGGTCCGTTCCGGGCGGCATCGACAAAAGGATGTTGAAAACCTCGCGCCGCGTGCTGGTCTCCGGAATACTCCATCCGCCAAGCTCCCAGGTCTTCGTGAGATCGCGCAGGGCATCCTTCCCCGCAATACGCTCGCCGCTCTGATCTTCCAGCTCGATCCTGCCATTACGCGAGATATAGCGCAGATGCCGACGCACGGCACCCATGCCCTGCGCACTTGCCGCCTTGTTGGTGATCTTGACCATGACCTCCGGGGTGCGCCTGAGCGTGCGGGCAATCTGCGCGCGCATGCGGGCGGCCCCGTCCCGAATGTCCACACGCGAGAGCCGCGACGCACGTGCGTGCCGCAACGGCTCCTGAAACAACCGATCGCCCCAGTTCACGAGCATCGCATCGATGTAGATTTTTGGGTAAGGCATGTCAGCGACTCCATCGATCAAGGTTCGCGCGCATGACGGCCGCCGTTGCACGCAGGTGGTCCTCGATGTGTTTTCGCATCTCCGACCAATCGGTCATCAAATTCCGATGCGAGAATTCCGTCCCGCTCGCACGCGCCAGTTGGCCCAATAAGCGGCTGATCCCGGCAAGCTGCTGGCTGGATACCGCCAGTGCTCGCATCTCGTGCTCGCCCAACTGCGGCTCCTTCGTCAATTGCGTACGGATGAGTGACACGATCCATCGATTCCCACTGAGGCCCAACGCAGCCGCGAGATGTTCGATCGCGCCCAGTTCCGCCGCGGTCAGCCGGATTTCGATGCGACTGCGCGGCTCCCCAACGACCGGCCCGCGCAGGCCCGGCAGGATCGCGCCGGACTCCTCACCTGCATCCTCACGGACAGCAATCGCGATCAATTGCCGCACGCCTTCGGCCGCTGTCAAACCGCGGCGTGTGCACCAGTCGTCCCAGCGCCACCTGACGGCTCCGAGTTCGACACACAAACGCTCGCGCATAACCACGACTCACCTCAGCGTGACGGCGACGGGGATGACGGTTCAACGGGTGTCCGGTCGATCTCGTGGACAGGCGTGCGTTCCGGAGTAGAACGCTTACGACGATCCCGGCCCGATGGTGCGGCCGGATCAAATACCTTCGGTATCGGAACCGGAATGCCTTCGTGCTGGAACGCTACGAGCATGCGCTCCGCACGCTGCTGCACGCGGGCAACAGAACGTTCGCTGAAGCCCTGCTCACGCATGGCAGCCATCAGCACGGCAAGATGCAAGGCCCGTTCGCTTTCCTGGTATCCCGCGGCACGACGGCGAGACTGTTCCTCCACAGCAACACGCCCTGCATCCGGACCGTCGGATCGTGACGGCGAAACGGAGGCTGCCCGGTCCTGCTGCGCGGCCTCCACGTGCCACGTATTTCGATAAACGTCTTTCTCCTCTTCGCGGATCACTCTGCCTTCCTCATCCAGGATGGGTGCCCGCACGGTGAGGAAGCGCTTGCCGAGGTTTTCGAGGGTCACCTGCTGCCCGATCTGGGCATTCGCTTCGCGTATCGCACGCTCGAGATCGACGCCCCACACGACCTGATCGATGCCGGCCTCATCGCGAAACACGACGTAGTACGAGTCACTGCGTGCGGGATTGTGCTGGTAGGGGGCACCTCCATGCTCACGCAGTTCGCCGAAGTACCATCGAGGGACGTCGGCCTCGTCGTTGGCGGCGCTCCGTTTTGGGTCAGGGATGGGCGGCTTCGATGCGAACGCACGGACTGGCGCAGACGACGAGGCTCCGTCGACGGTCGCGCCTGCGTCGATCCCAGGCACAGACGAAGCCCCGACCGGGACGCGACCCTGCACGCCTGCAGCAACCGTCGCGCCAACCTCCGTCGCGACCTCTACGCGATCGTCCATCCTAGCCTGCCGGGCATCCGCCAGACGCGCCAGGTCCGCGGCTTTCGGCTCGTAGCCGCTCACCTCAATACCGAGCAGCGTGCCCTGCAACCACGCCTCGCTGCGAAATGCCTCGTGTCCCGACACGCGAACGCGCCGCCACGATTTCGCCTGCGTCATGTCGATCATCGACTCGACCACGTCGGGCCGGTTGTGTTCGGTAACGAGGTATGGCCCCAGATCCTCGAACGCAAGCTGATACGGCGCATCCTTCAGGAAATACTGGTTTCCCGCGCGCAGGTAGCGCTTGCGCACGCGTTCGGGCGGCTGGTCAAGCGGCGCACGAATTCGATCTACCCCGGCCATCGACTCTCCCGATGATCGGCTATCGGTCTGCTGCGGCGTGGCGGCATCGTCACGGATCGCCTGATCGCGCAACCGTGCCCGGGCAGCATCGAACTCGCGCCGGCGTCGCGCGGATACGGCGTCCATCGCGGCCGAGTCCAGCCTGTCCCGACGTTGGTCCGGGACAGCCGGCGCGCCGCTGTCGCCCGGCACGTCCGGTTCGATTATGTTGATAACCGGATCGGCCTCGTGATCGGAAGTTGTCTGAGCCATGTCACCACCTCGCATCATCAGGATCGGCGTTGCACGTGAGCACTACGCTGCCGTGCCTCACCGGTCGGGCGTCGAATCAGCCTCACGCGACGCGTTCTGTTCCCGAGATTTCTCCAGCGCGGCTGTCCTCGCCTCCCGGATACGGGCCCACGATCTCGCCTGCAACTGGTCGAGCATCCCCTCCAGATTCGGGCTGTAATTCAATTCGCGGGCGGACTTCTTCAGCGAGCCGACGGCACGTTCCAGCAGTTCACGCGCACGGTCCCACGGATAGACCCGGGCCTCGCCGCCGTCATAACCGACCTGCAACTCCGAACCGTTCAGCCGCGCGTTTTCGTCCATCCACTTCAAACGGTCTGACACGAACGTCATCTGATCCTTGCGGTGAAACACGACGCTGCGCGTCGCGACTTCCTGGATTAGGTAGTGTTCCGTGTTGAACACCTCGCCGCGGTACGGGCCGCCGTTCTCGCGCGGCGTCCCCATCCTGAGCGGCGATCCGAAGCGGTGTTCGGCCAATGCCCTGACTTCGTTAGGCACGTCACCCACGCCAAACAGCGGCTCACCGACGGGCGGCCGCGTCGACGCAAACCGCGGCGGATCCGCAAGCGGAGAAGCAACAGCCAGCGGCGACGGAGGCGCATCCACCGAGGGCTGTGCCGCGTCGGATACCCCGTCAGTTGCAGGTAGTTCAGGCGCCGCCTGTTTCGGCGCACTACGCTTCGAGGATTGGCGACGCGGCTTCCCTTCCTCGTCGGCCAGCAGATTTTCCTTGGCGTTGCTCATCGTTCCATCCTCCTCACGCTGATCCACCTTCACCACGGTTGTGCCGGATGCAGTGGTGACACCCGGCTGCCCCTCCGCCTTCACGACAGAAGGGACCACGGCGCGCAGATGTGCGCCAACGGCCTCAAAGCCCGACAACACCGCCATGTCGCTGAAATCGGTCGGTACCTTGCCGTCGATGCGGGCGTCGGCGGCAAACACGGGCCAGGCCACATCGGCCTGGCCAGCTTCCGCAGCCTGCCGCGCCTGGGCTTCACCGCTGCCCAGTTCGCCGAGTACGATCAGGTCCGCATCGGGATACCGCTCACGAAGGTGCGTCGCCACCAGCGAGAGATTCCCGCTCGACAGCGCCGCCACTGCGGACCAGCCTGTCGCACGCGAAGCGGATAACGCAGTCGCCATGCCTTCAGCGACCAGGATCCGCGACGATTCACTGGGCGAAACCAGCGTCGGCTCCGTCATCCAGTAGCCGCCCCTCTTCACGCCGCCAGCCAGTGACGATTTCCGTCCGTGCTCATCGATCAGTTCCAGCGTCGAGATCGGTCCGTTCCAGACCGGCACGATCAACACACGCCCCGTCAGCGGTTCTTCCTCGCTGGCCGGCATATAACCGAGCAATGCATGCAGTTCCAGTGCATCCAGCTCGCGCAATGTGCCCATCGGCTCAAGATGCTTGCGCACGAGATATGGATGCTCCGGTCCGACCGGCCTCGCCCACTGCCAGATCGACACGGCCTCTCGCGCCACAGTCGCATGGCGCGCCTGCCGTTGTGCCTCCTCGCGCGCGCGTTGCGCCAGCACCTCGGGAGACTGTGCGAGCACTGCAGTCAAGCGATCCGGATAAGCCGTTCGCTTCAGGTCGAAGCCATGCTGGCGCGCCTGCCAGAACAAGGTGGCCAATGTCTTGCCACCCGACGCGCTGACCGAGCGCCACGTGGTTCGGGCCGCGCGCTCGTTATAGTTGGCGGCCGTGCGGCTCCACGCGTCCCAGATTTCAAAACCCTCGTCGCCGAATCCGTGCTTGAGCGCGAACGCCATATCGACCCAGGTCTCGTAGTCGTCAGCGGGTATCACGGCAAGCGCGGCACGCGCACGGTCCGTCTCATCCACGTAAGGGGTCGTCATTGCAGCGCTCCCATGGCTCGCGAGCCGTTTGCGGCTGCGCGCCGCGCCGGCTCAACAAAATCGAGTTCCGCCACATCGAGGTCGTCGACGCTGAGGTGACGTCTCGCCTGTACCACCTGGCGGGCCGGGACACCCAGCAGCATGAAATGCCGTTCCACGTAGGCCACGGCCTCCTCCTCGCTGATGTCGGCGAGATTCGGCGGCAGGTCACGCGGATCCCACGCCTGCAGCACTTCCAGGTACTCGGGCGGCAGATGGATCAGCCCCTCGCTGTCCGGATCGATCTCGTCGGGATGCAGATCGCGTAGCCGGCGCTCGACCACCGCGCTGAAATGGGCCAGATTCATGGCGGGCACGGAGGGCGCGGCCACGACGCGCGACGCAAACCCGGGGTCGCGCCAGTAGCAGATCTTGTCGGCTAGGATCGGTTTGGTGTTCTCGAACACGATGATTTCCTTCTCGCGGCCGAGCTCCTTCAACTCCTGCGGCAACAGCAGCGGCCGGCGCTGTTCGGATACGCTCTCGCTCGAACCGCCCCGGCAACCGAAGAACGCATTGGGGCGACTCACGCTGCGGGACTGATCGGTCAACGTACCGAGCATTTCCGAGTATTCGTTCGCATCCTTCTGCTCACGCGGCGCGTAGAGGATCTGCATCGCGTGGTTCGTGATAAAGGTGCGCGCATCGGCTCGTCCGTAGACCGACTCAAGTTGCGCGATCGACTGGACGATCGACAGCAGACGCAGGTTGTAGCCCGCCATATAGGCGACCGCGCGCGCGATGATGTGGATCTTTCCGATCGACGTCATCTCGTCGAGCAGCACGAGGCATTGGAACTTCAGCGTGGGATCGGCTTCGGGCAACTGCTTCGTGTTCAGGTTGACGAACTGAGAGAACACGAGATTGACGAGCAGCGCCGCCTCCGACAAATGGTCGGGTGTAATGCCGATATAGACCGACATCCGGCGGCGGCGCACATCCCGTAGATCGAAATCGTTCGCGCTGGTCGCCGCGTCGACGATCGGATTGGCCCAGATCGTGAGCGGCGCGTTGAAGGTTGCCAGCACACTCGCGAGCACCTTGTCGTCGTTCGACAGGAAGCGGTTCAGCGCATCGACGCACTGCCCCGATAGCAGATCACGATGCTGGACCAGCGCGCGCTGGAGATACGTCTTGACCGGCATGCCATTGCCCGACGACTGTCGCAGTACCTCGCCCATCGTGACCGGGTAGTCGGGAATCGACGTCCCCCGACCGGCCCGGCGCACGTCACGCCATTCGCACAGCAGGAGCACGATGCCGAGGAACAGGTTTCGCGCCTGGTCCTTCCAGAAATCATCATGGCCACCCGGCGGATAGAGGGCATAGCCGATCGCAAGGATATCGCCCACCCGGAACAGGCCGTCCGAGATCGCCGACAGCGGGTTGTACCGATGCGTGCGGCCATCTTCGGCGAACGGATTGAACAGGTACACATCCTGTCCATGCGCTCGTCGGAAACCGGCCGTGGCCGCATAGTTTTCCTGCTTGATGTCGAGCACCACCACCGAATCGGGGAAACTGAGCAGATTGGGGATCACGATGCCGACGCCCTTGCCCGAGCGGGCGGGCGCGGCCAGCAGCACGAACTGCTGCCCCGTGAAGCGCAGGTAACGCCCGCGCCATATGCCGACGACAATCGCGGGCGTGGTATCGAGGTGCGTGTGCATCGTCATAGCAGCCCCGCCCGACGGATGTCCGATTCGCTCGCGAAACGGGCGCTGCCGTAGAGACGACGCCGGTTCGTGCTTGCCCATAGCGCACGCAGACCGAACACTGGGCCACCGAAGGACAGGAGCACGCCAAACAGCGCCGCCCCCGCGAGCTTGCGGCCGACGTTCGGCATCATTCCGTGCCGCCAGGCCAGCACCGCATCGAGCCAGCCCCACAGCCCCGCATGCAGCGGATTGATCCGCAGGCTGGCGTACAGGAAAAACGACGCGAGCCAGAACGATGCGGCTACGCCACCCATCAGTCCAGCCAGCACGGCCAATGTCATGGCAGCTGTCCTGGTGTGCTGAAGCAAAGAGGAAGACGGGTGGTTCATGGCTCCCCCTAGACGAACGCGGTGCGCGCCTTGCGCACCGGATCGAACCAGACTTCCGTCATGCCCCATCGCCTGCCGGTCTGCTCGCCCGCTGCATTGAAGAGCGGGCGCGCATCCAGATGCGCGACGACATCGATGGTCAGAAACAGCAGGCGCTTGAGCGTGGCATCGTCCCAGGCAGCGGCTTCCGGGTGTTCCTTTGCCATCAGCGCAAAACGTTCGATCGCGACCGTCGCATTGGGCGCGTGGTAGCTCGTGATCGAACCCGCGTGGCCCGTTGTCAGGAGCTTCAGGAAGTCATAGGCTTCGGCACCGCGCAACTCGGCGAGCAGCACGCGATCCGGGCGCATGCGCATCGTGCTCGCGATCAGATCGGCGGGCGTCACGCGCGCCTGGCCGTGGCCGCCCTTGCTGTACAGCAGGTGGACGCAGTTCTCGATGTGCCGGATGAACAGTTCGCGGACATCCTCGATCGTCACGATCCGCTCGGTCGCCGGAATCGAGCGGCACAGGGTCTTCATGAAACTGGTCTTGCCGGATCCCGTGTTGCCGACGACCGCGATGTTGAGCCGGCCCGTGACCGCTCCGTCGAAGAAGGCGTCCCAGTCGTGCTCTTCCAGGCACCGGACCAGCTTGCGGTCTTCAGCGCGCAATGCGGGCAAGGCTGAATCAAGCCCATCCGGACGGTGCCAGACCGTGTCGTCGAACAGCCCCTCGTCACGGTACGCCTCGAGCGTCTTCTCGCGCGCGGACGGGCGGCGGATCGTCACCGACACCGTGCGCGGCGAGACGACGGGGGGCACCACGATCTGGATGCGCGCGTCCCCCGGCAGCAGCGCCGACAGTATCGGATGCTGGACCGAGATTTCCTGACTGGTCAGCGTGGCCACCGCCACGGCGAACGACATCAACCGGTCGAAATCGAGTTCCTGGCAATCGTGGCCATGCCAGCCGAGCGCATTCTCGGTCAGCACACGTTGCGGCCGGTTGATCACCAGTTCCGTCACGTCGGAGTCGTCGAGCAACCGCGCAAACGGACGCATCAGCTCGCGCACCGACGCGTCATCGGGCAGCCGGACCAGCACCGGGTCTTGGAATGCATCCGGCAGGGGCGCAAGGGGCATCATCGCGTGCCCTCTGGCTGCAGCGCATACACCGCCCCGAAGTCCAGATCGCGCGCGACGACGATCGTAAACTCCGCGCCCTGGTTCTGCGTCAGCGTCGGCGGGATATTGATCGTGCTGTCGAGCACGCGCGTAGCCATGTCGTTGCCCTGCTGCTGCGTGTTCTCATACACCACCGATCCGCTGCTATTGCCACCGCGTGTCGACAGATAACCAATCGCATCCTGAGTGAGGCCGAGCAGCATCGCTGCGCCGATGCGCTGGCGCCAGTGGTTGTCCACGTACCCGTCGATGCCCATGCGGCCGAGCGCGTCGGCCGCGGGCGAGTCAATCTCGACCGTGACGCCGTCGGGCGTCTCTATACGGGCCGACAGCACGAACACCCGCTTCTGGCCCGGCGACAGGTTCGAGCGATACTGGCTGTTGATCTGCGAACCCCGCTCGATCAGCACGACACGACCATCGTCCGAATACACGTTCTTCGTCACCGTGCACGTCGAGATGCCGGCCTCGGTCGAATCGAACGCCGTATCGCCCGCGCAGTCGATCTTGGCGCCCTGCGCGAGCACCAGACTGCGGTTGCCCAGCGTCCCGGCCTGAACGCGCGGCGTGACGGTCGGTGTCAGTGCTTGGGCGAGTGCGCCACCCGCCTGCCCCCGCCCCTGGGCTAACGCTCCGGCGCTGCCGCTCGCCGCAGCTATAACCGGGGAAGATTCGCCCGCAGACGCTTGTCCACCGCCCGTTGCGAGCAGCGGCGCATCGAAGTAGCTGCGGGCTGCCACGGCGTGTGTGGTGCGAGCAGGCGCGGCAGCCACGGCTGCCCCCGGCGCCGGCGTGGAAGGCCCCGCAACGGCGCTTGCAGGAACCGGGGCCGAGGCCACACGATCGGCCGACGATGCAGGCAGATCCTTGAACACGCGTCCCTGGGAAGACGTATCGGTTAGCGTGTCGCGCCGTGCCTTCGCTTCGGCATCGTGGCGCGCGAGAAAACCGTGTATCGTCCAGACGGCACCAGCGCCGACCATCAGTACGATCACGACCGGCGTCAGCCACCAGGCGCGCGGGCGGGCACCACGGTATTGACCCAGCGCGGGCATGCCGCGATCCGAAGCAGCACCCGATACCTCGTCGTTCTGACCACTTCGAGGCATCGAGCCAGGAGCATCCTCGGGCTCGATCACATTGCGCGAAGGTTCGTCATTCATCGTCGTGACTCCGCAGCACACGCTTCACCCCATTGACCGTCGTGCCGTCACGTGGCGGCACGCCGTCCATGTCGTAGGCGTCGTTCCAGATGCCCACGACCTCATTGCCGAGCCGCAGCACGAATCGTTTCGCGACCTCGTGCACGACGATCGTGTCGCCTTCGACGTGCCTGTCGACCACGCTTTCCGTGTCGTCGTCAGCCACCCGGAAAATCGCCGGCATGCGTCGGTTGTTCGGGATACGCAGATAGGTAAAGCGCCCGTCGTCCCATGCCGCGGTCGGTGCGATGTCGTCGGAGTCCGGCATGACCTGCATCGAGTACCGCGCGTTACGCACGGTGGGCAGTTGCGCCAGGCGCTTCGCGACCCGCGCCGCATCCGAATCCCCTTGCGCCTGCTTCGCCAGCTCATCCGGATAGACGAAGGTCACGCGGTACATCTCACGGTCGTTGCCGAACCTGGCCTTGAGCGGGAGCACCACCAGATCGAAGCTGTAGCTGTGCCGGTCGGTACGGATCTCGAGATTCGAGTCGTGCGCGGCGAGCTGCGGCTTCAGGTACACGTCGTGATCGCCCCTGTTCGCGACCACCTGCCAGCCGTCCCGGTCTCCGGGCGCGACGACCAGGATGTGCTCGTGCGGATCGAGAGCGATGTGCGTGGAAAAACCGCGCTGCGCCTCGATGCGCACAACGTCGTCCGCGCGATAGATCACCTGGCGAACGCGCGAGTCGTCGTTCCATCCAGGCAAGTCGAACGCGTAGGCCGTACTTGAGAGCAACACAGCAGCGAGTACCACGACTAAAGCAGGCGTTCTCATGGCGTGCCTCCGACATTCGAGGCGGGGGCCGCAGCCGGCGGCGTATATTCGGGGTCGCGACTGTAGGCCGTGACCTTGAAACCGAACGGATTGGCAATCGCCACGCTTTCGCGCGTGAATACAGGCGGCCGGTAGCTGTAGGCCAGCGTGATCACGAAACGCTGCGTGGGTTCGGCATGGGCCTCGCCGTTTTTGAACGATGTGCGCTCGACATGTACGACTGCATGACCGGGTTCGTCGGGCGGCAGCGTGATCGAGAGGAGCCGGATGCGCCGCTCGATGCCCGGCCCCAACTGCCGGTCCAGCGCATCGGGGCCGCTATAGATGCCGCGGTAATCGCGAGCGACCACGTCGTCGCTCATCGCAAGGACGCTGTCGTAGTCCATCTGCAGCAGCCCCCAGTCGTAGCGCTCGCGTGCGCGCACATAGGTTTCGACCCAGTGCTTGTCCTGGATCTCCTTCGTATGCACGTGGCGAGCATCGAGCACGTCGATCACCTGGGATTCGCCCGTCAGGCGATCGACCTCGATGGGCAGCGGCACCACGCGATAGAACGGCACCATCACCGCCAGCGCAGTGGCGCTGAGCACGGCGACGCCGATCGCCGCGTAGGCGACATGCCACGCGCGCCGTTCGGAACGCTCCTGCATGTGGGTCAGCGACGCCTCGATGTCGAGCACGCGCCCGTAATCGTGCGATGCACTCATGACCGGTCTCCGGCATCCGAGCACGCGTGCTGATCCGGAGCCACCGGTACCGGGGCTGGTGCGTCAGGCACCGGCGGCACGCGGTTGACCGGCACACGATGCAGCCCGTCCGGCAACACGGGTTTCGTCGGCCCGCTGCTGCAGGCAGCCAGGCTCCAGGCGACGCAGCAAGCCAGTGCCAAAGAGGTCAGCAGGGACATGGTGATCTCCTCAGTTTCCGAACGACGCCGGCACCATCTGGTCCTGCAGCCGGTTGGTCTTGGCTGCCCGGCTCAGCACCAGTTCACTCTGCTGCTCGGCCGTGAGCTTGTCCTCGGTTTCTGCCAGCATCCGGAAGAGCTGCAGCTTCGTCATCTCGTTGCCGACCGCCGTGGACTCGGTCTGGATACGCGCCTCCAACTCCGCGATGCCTTTTTGGTCCTGCGTCACGTCGATCTGCCGCGCGAGGCCCTGGATCTGGTCCAGCTCCTGCATCTCGGTCTGGTAGGCTTGCAGGCCGAAAGCCTTGTCCTGATAGGGCTTGTTGAGCGCGCGTTGGCACACCTGCTGATCGATCCCGGTCTGGTCCTCGCAGTTGTAGATCTGGCTGGCCGAGCGCAGCGCTTGCGCGCTGCCTGTCAGGCCCGCATAGCCGCCGTTCTGGATCGCCGTATAGACGCTCTGCCAGTTCGACGGCAACGAGTTCGCCACGACCGGATTGCTCAGGAGTGCGCCGAAGCCGCGCGTGCCGACCGTCGACTGGTAGATCTGGATCTCCTGCTGCACTTCCTGCTTCAGTTGCCCCACCGAGGCAATGGCCTGGATGACGTTCTGCGCGTCATAGACCGGGATACCTTGCCCGTAAGCACCCACGCACCCTGTCGCCCACACGCATGCGGCGCTCATCCATCTGCATCGTCCGTTCATGATCGTCTCCTCCGCTTCAACGTCCCTGCTGACCGAGGTTCGCGCGCGCGACTCTCTGATAGGCCGGGGTCGCACCGCCGCCTCCTGGCCCACCACCTGAGCCCGTCCGATCGCGAATTTCGCCGCCTGGGCGCGGCCCTCGCCCGTTACCGCTGATCGCCCGGCCGATCGCAACCGCCAGACTCCGCGAGGCCAAGCCCGCCACGAATGCGCCAAAGCCCGATAGCGTTGCGCCGCCCGACAAGCCCGCCGCCACGGACGGCAACTGCCAGCCGACCATCGCGAGGAACACGCCGGTCGCGAAGAGGCCAATCGCGGCGGCGGCCGCCGCGCTGTCGTCCAGGGAGGCGGAAATGGCTTGCACGAGGACCGATGCATCGGCGCCGGGTGCGCTACCCGTCGCATGAAGCGACGTGAGATCAGCCGAGAACGCGGTGAGCGCCATACCGAGGAAGGCGGCCACGAGGACCTGTAGCAACGCGTAATTGGCGACCTTCGCGGTCCACGCCTCGAAAAACCGCGCGGTCGGCGCGAACGCCGCGCAGGCGATAAAAATGGGCCCAAGCCCGAGCACGAGATCGAGCAGCATCCTCGCCATCACGACCTCGAAAGCCAGAACGATCAGGAAGATCGAGCCCCCGAGCGCGGCCACCAGGCCACACAGAAAATCGCCTATCGCGGCGGCGAGGCCACTCGGGCTGATTCCTTCGTGCGTCGCCTTGTCGAAGTAGGCGTCCATCACGAGATCGATCTGCTGGTCGTAGCAGTCGAGCGTCTGGTAGATGCCGGTCGCTGCACCCTGCCCCGTCACGCTGCTGCCGTTGGCCGAGCCGCAGCCGGGATTGCCACCGCCCGTCGTGTTCGCCGCGTTCTGGATCGTCTGGGCGAGTCCGGACGTCGCACCGTCGACAGCGGTGACGACCTGCTGCTGGTAGATGCCGGCGCTCAGTGCGAACGCGAGCGTGATCGCCACCTTTAGCCCGCGCCACGCGAACGCCGGCACGGCTTCGTGCGCTTCGCCGCGCACCACCGCGAGACCGTAGGCCAACACCCAGATCGTGCCAGCCGTCGTGACAACTGGCACGAGCGCGCCGGACAGCGCCGACGACACGTTCGTCACGTAGATCGACATGCCGTTCTCGAGCGTGCCGCACACAGCGGTAAAGAGGCCGCTCATCGCACACCTCCCGGCCCCGGCAACAAAGATAGGCGCGCACTGGCCTGTTCTAACTGTGCGGCGCGGCGCTTCGCAAGCTGTTCATGGAAGACGGGCAACCAGTCCTGTGGCGCGTCGCCGACCCGGGCGCGGATAGTGTCGAGCAGTTCAACGTTGTCGGTCGTGCCCGACAGCACATCGAGCACATCCCCAAGGCCCGTGAGATCGAGCCGGCCGATGGCCGAGCGATGGCCCTGCTTGACGAGGAACAGGCGGCTGTTCTCGCCGAGGTTGCGCACGATGTTGAATTCGGCTTCGGTCAGCTTGAAACCGCGCACGTAATCGTCGTAATCGGCGCGCGGGTTCGGTAGGAAGAAGAACGTCGCGCTCTGCTCGATCAACGCACTCGCAATGTCACTGCGCAGCACGTCGGCCGGCGACTGGGTATCGAAAATCCCAAGCCCGTTCTGCTTGCGGATCGTCTTCTGCTTGTTCTTCGCGAAGTCCGTGAAAACCGGATCGTCCAGGCGCTTCCAGAATTCGGTCATCACGTAGATGAAGCGGCGCCCGTCGATCAAATTCTCCGTTCGGTGCAACAGGTACATCGTGATGGGCGTGGACACCTCGCCATCGTCCAGCAGTTCGGTGTCGTCGAAGCCGAACAGCGTCGCGTGGGCGAGATCGATGCGATCGGTCGGGTTGTCGAGCACCCAGCCCAGGCGCCCGCCCGCGCACCATTTCGCGAGCCGCGCATGCAGGCTGTTTTCGCCCACGTTCGACAGGAGCTGCCGGACCATCGACAGACGACGCAGGGGCTTGTCCATGCGCGCGACTTCGCGCACCGCGCGGGAGATGTCGAGCTCGTCGCGCGCGGACAGCGGCTCGCCGATGTCGACGAGCTTGCGCACGAGGCGCTCCCAGAAGTCGATCACCGGTTCGCCGGGCGCCATCTGGAACGGGTTCAGCCCGGTCGGTTCACCGCGGCGAAACACCGTATAGGTGCCGCCCATCGCGCGGATTGCGATCTCCGTGCCGCGATCCTTGTCGAACAACACCGCCGTGATGCCGTACTTCGTCGCCATCGCGAGCAGGAACAGTTCGAGCACGGTCTTGCCCGCGCCGGCCCGGCCGATGATCTGGGTGTTGGCGAGTGCCTTCTCGTCGAGCGAGTCCTGCTTGTCGGATGTCGCGTGGAAGTTCAGATAGAGCGGCTGCCCGCTGGGCGTCTTGACGATCGTGATCGCCTCGCCCCACGGATTGCCGTCGCGCTTTCCCGTCGCGAAGTTGTGCAGGCTCGACAGGCCGCAAAAATTGCGCGAGGTGAGCTTCGCCTCGCGCGGCCGGTAACGCCAGTTCGCCGGTAGCTGGGCAAACCAGGCCGCATCGGCGACGAGGTCAATCAGTGCCGTCTGAAAACCGGCATCGGCGAGTTGCGTGCGGGCCTTCGCGACGCTTCGAGATACCTCATCCAGCGTTTCGCCGAGCACGGCAAGCGAATAGTGGTATTCGCCGAGAACGAAATCGCCGTTGATCAGATCGTCGAGCGCCTGATCGATCGCCGTGACCTGGGACACGGCGACGTCCTCTCCCGCGATGAGCTGGTTGCGTTGCCGCTCCAGCGCCTCCTTCGCACTGGGCCGGTCGAGGATCGTAAAAGACTGCGTCTCGATGTACTCGAAGTCGCCATACAGCAGACCGTTGAGCATGCCCGGCTCGGTGTCTTCCGGGTAATCCTTCATGTCGAGCATCGCGGCGAAGCGCGTCTCGACCGGCATGCGAATCTCGACCTTTTCGGCCCCGACGAAGAGGCGCGACGTCGGCAGCGCCTCGCGGATCGGGCCGGACGGTACGGGCTCCCGCTCCCAGACGCCGTTCACCAGATAGCCGAGCAGTTCCAGCGCCGACGAATAGCGGCGCGGGCGCGGCATAAAGGGACTTTGCCTCGTATAGACACCAAGCGCGACCGGATCGTAGGGCTTGAGGCTCGACTCGACCAGGGCGGCCAGTTCGGCCATGACCTTCAGCGCGTCCAACTGGTCGCGCCGGATATCGTCGCGCGTACGACGCGCGGCGCGACTGAATACGCGTCCGAGCCGGGTGCGGTTCGGCCGGTAGACCACCGTCAGGTACAGCTCGTTGGCCATCATCCGGTAGCCTGCGAAACTCGCGTAGTAGCGCGTGGCCAGCTCCTCGCAGAAGCGGTTGCGGTATTCCGTCGGGAAGCGATCCGCCACGCGCCGGCGCAGGCGATGCGACCACACCGCCACATGCCCGGCCGCGAGCCCACGCACGAACTGGTTGAGGCCGTCGTGCCGCGCGAGGATATCGGCGGGATCGGCTGCCTCGAACGCGATGCCTGCGATCTTCCAGACCTGCAGGTAGTCACCTTCGCGCGTCTTGATGATGTGGTCGCTCACATGCGTCGAGTACGGGATATAACCGGCGAGCGGCACTTCCCGGTTCGCGACGGACACGGGTTGCGGTTCGGTCGGCATGTCACGCCCTCCTCTTCAGGCGGACCGGCACGTAGGCATGCACGCCCCAGAAGCGACGGTTGCGCTGACGCAGCACCATACGCAGGCGCAGCATGTACTGCGCGAGACGCTGATCGTCGTGGCGTGTGATCACCCGCATCACGACGAACACGGGGATCATCAGGAAGAGGATTGCGACACCCAGTGGCGGGCTCGCGAGCAGTGCCCAGATGGCCGGAATCAGCATGCCGCCGCCGACCATCAGGAACGGCACAAGTGGCACGCCCCAGAGCATTGCGGGACGCGTGCAGCCCTTGAATACGGGATCCTTGAGCGGGGTCATGGTTCGGCGCTCCCGGATCAGCTCGTCGGAATCAGCATGCCGGCGATGACCGTCGCGCAGCCGACGAAGAGTCCGCCGATGAACACGTTCGCGATATCACCGAACCGGGCGTGCTGGAACATCATCCGGAAGCCCGCCCAGATGATGGAGATCGAGCAGATCACGCCCCCCACGCCCAGCAACGTCGTCTGGATCGTGCTCAGCAGCGTATTGACCTGGGAGAGCTGTGCCCACGCAGGCGACGCGAACATCAGGGAGGAAGCGGCGATCGCGATTCCTCGCGCCGCCGTTCGGCCGGACAGCCATCGCATCGTCCACATATCGACTTTTCGCAATTTATAACGTATTCCTAAATACATGATCAGCTCCTGTTCGATCGATCACTATCTGATTCTTCAAAACGACGAGTTAGAACACCACTGCACTGCCATCAGGCTCGTGCCGCTTATCCGTAACCGGTGATGTGGCAGTCTCTCCATTGCGGTCCTGCCGCGATGGCTGTCGAATGACAGATCGGGGGCGAGCTGCGCGAACCGGCGTCGCAGAATCAACCGGCACGAACGGGATGCGGATGATCGCCGGCACGCTCGGCGGCGATGGCAACTGCTCCGCCGCGTCGTCCACGACGCGCTGTACATACCCCGTCCGGTAGCCGGTCGAAAAATTGCCGCTCGCATAGCAGGACAGGCTCGCGCGCAGCGCGGTCTGTCTGTCAACCTGAGAACCGGCATCTCCATGGACCTGCCGAATCCGCGCCGCCGCGAAGCAGCCTTGCAGGATCGCGGCGCCTGCCGCCAGGTTGCGGCACGGCTCGAAAGCGTTATCCGCAGTCAGGCCATAGGCTGGCCAGTTCGCGCGATTCACCTGGGCGAGTCCGACGCTGAACTTCCAACCCGTCGTCTCCAGCGCGCGTGCCGTTGCCACCGCTTCGGCGGCATTCGATGGTTGCCGCAGCAACCGGCCATGCACCACGCCGATCGCATAGGGATTGAATCCGGATTCAGTGCGCACGATCGCGGCCATCGTGACCGGCGCGATCTGCGGCGCGCACTGCTGCGCGAGTGCCATGAAGTCGAGGAACATGATCAGTTCCCCCCGCCGAGGCGATCCCACTGCTGGTCGATGCGCTGCTGGAAGAGCGCTGCGGACTGCGTCGGGTCGTACGGCGCTTGCGTACTGCCCGCCCCATAGAATTCAGTGATCGTGGGCCCCTGTCCACCAACGTCCCACCAGACACGTGCATAGAGCTGGTTATCGATAGTGACGTTGATAGCGCCGCTTGCCCGACACAGCAGTTCGTTCTGTTCCGGACCACCCCAAAACAGCAGGTCTTCGCGACAATAACCGCCGCTCGCGAACGTATTGGTGGCGGACGTACCGTGCACCCCGCCTGCACCGAACTCGCACGTCGGAAATGGGTCGCCGTGCCGCAGCGCGCGCCATAGCTTCTCGATCGGCGGCACGCATTCGCCATACTGCTCGGGACCGCCGGGATTCGATAGGCAGAGCATGACCTGGCAACCCCAGTCGTCCGCATGCGCCACGCCCGGCGTGAAAACCGAGGTGCCGGCGAGCAGTGCCAGCGCGAGCGACCGGCGCCGCACAATACCGCGCATCGCGCGCAGTTCACGACACCAGAGAACGAAACGATCCATCTTCATGATCCACCTTCCATCGATTCAATCCGTCGCGCACCGACGTACCGACACGGATGTGCGCGGGAAAAGAAACCCGCGGGGCCGGGGAGGCACGCCGCGGGTTCAAGGGGGATCAGCAGAAAACAAAAAAGCCTGCGACCGTAAGGTTCACAGGCTTGACTCGCATTGCGACCACTACGCCCACACACATACCTCGGGACATCGGAGCCGCTGGCGCGTACTCGGTCGTGCGTTTGCGCGTCGACCGGAACAGGTTGTTGACTGCACTCTAGGTGCGATTTTGCAGAGAGGCAAGCCTCGAAATCGCCGGTATTTCCGCACTGTCGTCCGTCAGGTTCCGGGGGTGTCCGGCGAATTCCGGAAATATTTTACGGCCGTTTCTTCTCCAGCAGACGGGCAAGCGCGTGCTCGGCTGCGGCGAGTTCCAGTTGGTAAAGACTGTGCGGATGACGAGGAATTTTGAGGCGGCGACAAACCACTTCGCGACCGGCGCGCCACAAGAACACCATACGAAGCAATTCCTTGTGACGAGGCTCGAGACATCGCCAAGCCGCCTCGATCCTGGCTGCGTCGATCGGATTGTAGGCGCCACGTGACGCATTGGCCCAGTTGTCGAGACGGGATTGCAGCGACGCACGGGATGGATCAATCATCATGCGCCCCGTCGAACGGACTGGCCGCCACGCGGTATCCGGCTGGATTGACCAAAAACGTCTCGATGTCCGACGCTCGCCAGCCTACCATTCGCCCGCCCAGCGATACTGGCCTCGGGAACGTTCCATCTTTGATGCGCTGATAGATGGTGGAACGAGACAGGCCGACGACCTTCTCAACCTGTTTGCGACGCAGGATCGCGCCTGCCACATGTATCGAATCCGACATGACTTCCGTCCTCCTGGCTTTGTGCGGATCTGTCCGGCACAGATCAGATTCAAGCAACAGGAAGCACAGACGGGGAAGTCCGTCTTACCGTCAGGACAACCCGTCAGGACCGCGACCGCGAGTATCGGCTGCCAGCAGTTTCCTTCAGCCAATCGGGTCGGATTGCAGACGCATACGTCTGCGCGCTTCGAGACGCCTCGCCGTCGGGTTGAGCTTTCAGATTCAACCGTTCGTCGATCGCCCGCGCTACGACGGACGACTTGGGCGGATTGTTCTCGTCATAGTCGGACCAGAAAATTTGCATGACATCAAACATTCCGGAAAGAATCTCGGTAATAAACGGCAGCCGAACGGTGATCCCGTAAGAATGCTCCGACTGCTCCTCGCAGGCGCATTGCAACGTCCTCCATGATGGGGCCATCGCACGCAACGACTCGAGCTCCTGCTCCTGTCGCTCTTCTATCGCATGATGCACGGCCACCGTACGAAGCAACGCCTTTCCCATATCGCTCAGTTGTCGCTCCTTCCCTCTCAATTGCTCCGTTAGGCGGCGAACGTCAGCCTCGGCCTGGTCGACGCGCCTCTGCAGTGAATTTGGAGCAAGCGCTACGGTGCTATCGTCGCGTGCTCCTGCTGGCTGACATGGGTTCTCTGAGTGATCCATGATCCTCCTCATCGCCTGCAGCGTTCTGCCGCATCAGTTCCCCGTTACCTGCCACAAATCAAACCGGACGGCGACATCGATCGTCCAGCCGATCCAAATGTGCAGCACGGTCCCTTAGCGTTGACCTGCAACTCCCGCAATTCCCTCATTCGATTACTACAGCGCCCCGTTGCGGCGGCGTATCCTGAAGTCAGACATGACACTCTGACGGCCGGTCAGTAGTAGAACGATCGTACGAGCCGGCCTGGCAGCACCTGTTGTCGGACGCAGCGCGGCAAGAAAAAGTCTAGTTCGCTGGCTGAGGGATCGGCACCATACCAAACTACATTGACTTTTAACCGTCAATGTGATAGCTGAGGCAAAACATGTACGACGTGGATGCTTTGAAGAAGTTTGACCTGGTGATTGACGCGAGGAGCCCGCGTGAGTTCGCCGAAGACCATTTGCCAGGCGCGATAAACCTGCCCGTTGTATTCGATGATGAGTACGCCGAAGTCGGTACTACGCATCGAACTGATCCTATGCGCGCGTATCAGATCGGCGTCGCCTATTCTTTAAAAAACATTGCGCGGCACCTCGAGCTTCCGTATTTTCGGCCAAGTCGAAAAATGTCAATTCTGGTTTATTGCTTCCGGGGTGGAAAACGAAGCAAGCTCTGGGCAGACACGTTAGAAACAATTGGCTACAAGGTCGAACGACTCCCGAAGGGTTGGAAAGGATATCGGAGCTGGGTTCGTGAAACTCTTGAAGAGATCCCTGCCCGCTTGCAGTTCAATGTGCTTTCCGGTCCCACAGGATGCGGGAAGACGCGTTTGCTGATTGCTTTGAGAGAGTCTGGTGCACAGATCATCGATCTCGAAGATCTCGCCTCGCACCGAGGATCGATCATTGGGGCAATTCCCGGACGACAACAGCCCACTCAGAAGCTATTCGACACCACGTTGCTTGCCGAGCTTTATCGGCTGGACTCTTCGAGACGCGTCTGGATTGAAGGTGAGAGCAAACGTATTGGGCAAGTCCAATTACCTACTGCGCTGTTCGATCGAATGCATGAGGGACGTTTGTTTTCGGTCAAAACGCCGATGGCCGAGCGGATCGAAATGTGGCGTCGCGAGTATCCCCACTTCGAAAAAGACCCCGAGGGTCTAGTCACGCGCCTAAGCTATCTAAAAGCCCTCATAAGCGGGGTAACCCTACAAAAATGGATGTCGCTGGCTGAGCGTCATGAAATCGTCCCCTTGTTCGAGAGCATCATGCTCGATTACTATGATCCTGCATACTCGCGCTCCACGAAAAAAAACTACTCGCGTACCGGCTGCCCTATAGAGGTCGAACTTGAGACATTAGACTCATCATATCTTGCTACCGTCGCAAAGCGTTTGATTTCTGAGAGCGAGACGCCGACGTCGTTGACGCGTGAGTAAAATCTTTGCGCGTCGATCCATTAAGTGGTACCAAGCCGGCGGAAACAGCGCTAACCAAAGCATCTGAAAGTAGCCTGCGGGCATAGCGACGCCTTGCGAACCGAGACTCAAATATCTCACCTCACTTTCGCGGTGGTGAGCGTTGTGAAATCCGTTATTGACAAGCAGACAGTTCGACAGCCAGAAGTCGACGTCCCAAGCTGTTATCGTGGGACGGGAGGAGTCCACGACGATACCGTAATGCTGCATATATCCCACTGTTTCGACAACAAAGATGCTAACAATGGAATAGCCAATATAGAACGTCGCAACTCGTACTTGCAGAACCGCTGCTATGGCCAGTAGAGACAAGGAGAAAACCAGGTTTCTAAACAAACTCAACGGCACCTTCCCATCGCGATATGACTGCGGAGAGAGTGAAGAGGCAAAGGCAGCCGTATAGGATCTACCGGCATGGCGCCACGCCGACGTTCCCAACGGCGCCGCCGAACCGAACTTCGGATTTCCCACGTGTTGATGATGTAGTTGATGTGCGAATCGATAATGCGGATAGCCGGCGACGGCGAATGCGATGTCACTTGTCTCCCTCCAGAATCTATTCGGTCGATGCGCAAGTTCATGAAGGTGCGCCATCGCGGTCGCGCTGAGTAATCCGCAAGCTGTGGCAAGTCCGATCAACTCTATCCAGGACGACATGCTTGCGCGCCATGCCCCGACTCCGATCGCGACCATCCACGCGACCGCGAACCAACACGGCACTTGATCCTCAGTTGTGTTCTCGAAGACTTTCCCCGCTCCCGGAGCTCCACGGCCTATCGCCGCGTCCAGCATAGGAACAAGAAAAAGAACGATCATCGCGAACGCCCACGGTTGTCCGACAAGGAACAGACCAGCCGCGGCTATCGGCAAAGTTAGTGATAGCCAAAATGCACTAATCGAGTTACGCCAGAAGGTCATTTACCTGAGCAAACTTAACCGCTTCCGAAATATGAGAAACCCCAATCTTATCCTTTATCTTTTTATAGTTTCCATAGACCGTCTGAATAGAAATATCTAATTCGCGAGCAATATCTTCAGCAGTAAATCCCATCTTCACGTAGCCCATTACACGAAGATCCATTTCAGTAATTCCATGCGCCTCAATTAGCTCGCGCTTTGAGACTCGATTGAACCAATCCAGTAGCTCCGAGGCGAGTGCCCTGAAGTACAACCGATGTGCAGCGAGCTTTTTTTCCCCGATCTCCTGGCTATCGTCGGAACCGATGTACAGAACGCCCAGACGGTCTGAAACGCTCGTATGGACCGGAACGACGATTCCACTTCTGAAGCCATGTTCACTCGCGGCTGCAAGCATTTCACACTGGCCTTGCGTCTCAAGCGCAATCTCCGAACCGGTGATTGGTGCGGTGTTGCTTCGCGCATACTCCAAAAATGGATCGGTCATATACCACTTATTGGTGTTGTACATCTGGCACCATTCGGGGCTGCAGCCGATCAAAAAACGATGCGTAGGACGGGCCGCCGTCGACACTCCGGGGTAAATGGCAACGAAGACGTACGACTCTCCGCCCAGTGCACTGACTATGGCCTTCACGCAATCGGCCAATTCGCAATCGCCGCTGGCGCTGATGAGCCTTTCAAAAAGGACGCTTAGGTCTGGGGGCGTCAGTTGGGTGGCCATCTCTTCCGCCTCTATCCCCTTTCCGATCTCTCCAGCTATCCGAGCGCGCGACTTTCTAGAAGTTGACGCCGAACCTCGTAATACAACGGGGCGAGTTCTTTCGAATAGTTATCTGCAACGGCAAATCGTTGGACATCGTAGGGAACCGTTATGGGAAGCACCTGAACGAATGTCGTTTGATCTCTTTCAATCAGTCGTCGCTCCAGAACGAACCCCGGGGAGGCCCTAAACAGACTGAGCACAACCCGCTCTCCGCCGATAAGGAGCCCGCGCTCAAAAATAAGGCTCTTCATCATCAGCTCCGTCACGGAGATTGCGATGACCACAGGAGGAGCAGGCAATCCCTTCAGCGTCGATTTCTGACGTACTAGAAATAAAGTCCTCGGACCCACACGCATCACACTCCACGATCAAACCGTTGAACACGGCACCGCAGCACTGACAAGTGAGGCGGTGAACCTCACCTGCGGCGAGGATTTCCCAGCAGTCTTCCATCGGAACACTGCATTTGGGACAGAGAAAACCCAGTTCGCATGTAGCGCTTGCCATGACTGAAAGCTATAAGAAAGAAAAGTCGCATGAAGTAATAGTTCAGCTTAGTTTGCTCGGTTTCATCTGCCAAATAGCGGGAGCCAATAGTGTATCGACTCCTCATAATGCGAATTTGTTAAACGATGGCGTGATCTGGCTTAAGGGTTGCTTGAGCGGGTGCGGACGACTTAGCAAAACCTCATTGCCATCAACTGGGGACAGACTTGCAGTTTGTAGGAGCCGGAATGCCCCAGGACCGATCTGCCAAAAGGCCCGTTGTTAGCTCACTGGTTCGTTCCTCGGAGAATTAGGGTAGCGTCGTCCCGAGCAAATATTCGTCCCACGGGAGCCACAACGCACCGCTAACACCAAGTTTTTTGCGTATACAGGTGCGTATATCATCGTTATCGGAATAAATTTTCTTGTTATTTTTCCATTGGTTATGTGCTTAATTCGAGTCCTCTCCTGAGCGGATCTAACCAACGCCCGTCATTGAGCACGTGCACCACGGTTGACTTACACGCGCCGTCTGAGCCAGGCAACGCTGGAAAAAGCCGGTCGGCGAATAGACGTTCGATCCTGCGGGTAATTTGCGGGTAGGAGTCGACATTTCGCCTCACAAAACTATGTCGGAGGCCCAACCAGCAAGGCCGCGCACGATAGCAAGCTGATTCTGAACAACAACTATCATCTGGTTCACCATGACTTGCCGCAGGTGCCCTGGTTTGCGCTTCGGACGGTCTATCAAACGTCCCGCCAGCAGTACATAGAACGCTCCGGAGCCTTTCTGGTCAAGGGTTACAGCGAATGGGTCAGACGCTATGGATTCGCTGCGGTAGCGCATTCGGTGGCGATCGGCACGTCCGACTCAGGCCGAGGAAATCCGGCTGCTTCCGCCGGTTTTGCGGGTAAATTGCGGGAAAAATTTTTGGTAGTTGTCCGTCAAGGAGAACTCCATGAGGCTCACCTACCCGCTCCTGCAGAACGCCAAACCGCAGAGCAAGCCCTATAAACTTCGTGATCGCGATTCCATGTATTTGCGGGTCTCGGTCCCGGGTTCGAAAGTCTGGAAATTTGATTACCGATTGGGCGGCAAGGACTGTCGCTACAGCTGTCGGATGGACAGCGGTCATTCCAGGCTTACTGCTTGCCGCCGCTCCATCCGTCCCGTTCACGTAAGGCGATAAGCCTTGCGCGCGGTTCCCCGGAACAAAGCCTCGCGTTCGCCAGCGCTAGCGTGTGCCGTCAACTTCTTGAAGGCGTTCCAACCGTTGCTGAATGGATAGGAATCCGTTTACAAAATTGCGGTTGGCACCACGCTCGCTGACGACCGGTTATGCGTGCAGCAGCTTGAAGCGGCGATCGCGACCGTACTGGGTTTGCAGCCAGCGCAGATCAACATCTTCGTGACCATCGTTACACAGGAGGAAGTCGACCTGCACTTCGGTGTCTACGAGAGGATGCTGGCTGAAAAGCTCGGCGTGGCGCCGTCGATCCAGTAACCCACGCGGCAGCCATGGAGCGGTTGACTGGCAACAGAAGCGCCAGCATGAAGGGGCAACTGTCGGCAAGACAGCCCACGAGACCAGGTGCCCCTTTATGACCGGCCGCGCTCCCGTGGCGAGCGAGGCAGTAGCCGGGCGGTCCGCGTTGCTCGCCTGAGGGTTGCTCCTGCCTCAGCCACCGCGAGCGAGACCGCCGGGCCGATGCGTTACCCGCTGCGGGGCCCCTTTGCACGTCTGCATTGATAACCTTGGGACATCAATGCTTCGAAAAATTGCACTTCCCGTTTTGCGCGTCCTGCGCAAATATCGATCCCCAAGACGTTCATAACAGAGAACTCGTCGGAGAAAGGCGCGAAGCGCAAAACCGTGTTTCGCCTCTCCCAGTGCAAGCCCGATTATGGCTGCCGCCTGGAGGTACCGACGCGCATCTCGCCCGCCCCACCTGGCCACGTGATTCTCCTGCCGCCGCCTTCGAGCGCGTCCACGGCAGCGGTGCGTCTCGCGCCTGCCGCAGCGAGCTGACTGAATATCCAGTATCCGCTTCATTCGTCATTACCTTCAAATTCGGGAGACACTCACATGCAGATCACCGGAATGTTGCACGGCGCGCGCCTGCTGCAATTCGTCGGCTTTCCGTCCAGCGAAGTGCTGGGCCCGGGCGCCAGCGAAGAAGAGATCAAGTCGCTCATCGACCGGCATGGCCAGATATTCATCAAGCCGGTATTCAAGGGCGGCGTTGGCAAGAAAGGCAAGGCCGGCCTGCTCGGCCGCGCAACCGATCTCAAGACGGCGCTGGCGGAAAAAGAACGGCTGTACTTTGCCGAGCACGTTGTAGGTCACGTGCGGGCGAAGGCGAACGGCGTGACATTCGAAGCGGGTGTGCCCGCCAAGCACGAAGTCTACTTTTCGATCTCCGATTCCACGCGTTTTCGCGCTCCCACCATGACGCTGTCGCACATGGGAGGAATGGACATCGAGGAGGTCGATCCAAAGCACGTCGCGATGGTGCCGTTCGATGCGCTGACCGGACTTAAGGCGTTCGTCGTCGCCAATGCGCTGAGCGAGATCGGGGCGCCGCGTGAAATCATCTCGCCACTCGTGCAGCAGTTGCCGAAGCTCTGGGAACTCTTCCATGACTTCGGCATGACGACGCTCGAACTCAACCCGATCCGCATGCGCGAGGACAAAAAGGGGCGTCTCACGCCCGTGGCATGCGACTTCAAGTGCGGATTCGATCGCGACGATCCGCGCTTTTCGCGACTCGGTCTCCCGCCCCATCTCTTCGCCGCAGACTACTCGGACTTCGAGCAGGAGATCAACCAGCTTCGCACGCACCAAGGCCAAAGTGATGTCTACGTGATCAACGACAAGGGAACCATCCTCGCGCCCACGTTCGGGGGCGGGGCGAACTCACTCGTCACCGAGATGTTGGGCGACGCCGCCATTATCTCGTCCGATTTCGGTGGCAACCCGCCCTACGAAAAAATGAAGGAAGTGGCGCGCATCTGCTTCCGGCACTGGCTCAAGCAATCGAACGTGCTATTCATCATCGGCGGCAAATCCAACAACACGGACATCTACGAAACCCTGCGTGCGATGGCGGATGCACTGCGCGAGCACTTCAGCGAGCACGGTCCGACGCCGCTCTACGTCGTCCTCGGCCGCGGCGGTCCTAACCTGGTTCGTGGCATGTCCGCACTGCGCGACACCTGTGATTCGCTCGGCCTGCCCTATCGTCTCTTCGGCTTTGACTCCGATATCAGCGAAGTGATCCAGTACGCACGCAAGGCCGATGCATGGATGCGCTCGGGTGGACGCTCGCAGGTCGCGGCGCGCATCGGCGCGCGCGACGCTCAATCGCAAACGGCATCGGCCTGAGGAGATCGACATGCACAAGCAAGGCAACAGCCACTTCAAATACTTCGTCGCAATCCAGTCGCTGGCGGACATCGCCACGCGTGAAGATCGCGTCTGCGTGCTCAATATTCTTGGGGGCGAGTCGTCGGACGTCACGCCGGTGAGTCACGCCTTCTCGGGCGCGAACGTCGTGTTCGGCACCGCTCCCGGCAAAGGCGGGCAAGTGCTCGCGACGCCAGCAGGCGACATTCCGGTCTTCAACAACGTGAGAGAGGGTTTGGAAGCCGGTCATCGGTTCAACTGTGGCGTGGTGTACCTGCCTCCGTCGGCCGCGCGCGACGGCGTGGCCGAGCTGATCCGTGTGAATCCGGATCTGCGCAAGGTCTTCATCATCACGGAGAAGATCGCCGTGCACGACGCCCGTGAAATCCGCGCAATGGGACAACAGGCGGGCGTCGACATCTTCGGCGCGAACGGGCTGGGCGTCGCGGACTCGTGGCAGCGCGTGCGTATCGGCGGCGCGCTCGGCGGTGACGATCCGGGCGCAACGCTGCGCCGGGGATCGATCGCCATCTTCTCGAACTCCGGCGGCTTCAGTACCACGATCGCGCAGTACCTGCGCATGAGCGGCTGGGGCACATCGACCGTCGTTTCCAGCGGAAAGGATGTCTATATCCACTATGCCGCACCGGAGTTCGCCTTTGCCCTCGCCAACGACGCGCGCAGCAAGGCCGCCGTGCTGTACTGCGAGCCCGGCGGGTACTACGAGGCCGAAGCGGAGTTCACCAAACCCGTGGTCGCGTGCGTGGTGGGCCGCTGGAAAAGCCGTCTCACGCGCGCAGTGGGACACGCGGGCGCGATGGCGGGTGGCGCCGACGATGCGCTCGCGAAGGAACGCTGGTTCATGGAGAAATTCGGCGTCGAGCGGCTCTTCACGCCCGACGATCCTTGCTGCTCGGCGAAGGGCGCGGTGGTGACGAACATCGCCCATATTCCCGCCGCGCTCACGGCGGTGATGCGCGCAAACGCAACGATGCCCGACTTCGAGCCGGAAGGCAGCCTCGCGCTCAAACCGTGGTTCGGCTCGGATCAGGGGCTCGAGTTACCCGGCGAACTCGCGCTGCCAGTCGTGCGGGCCGTCGCGCCCTACGACGAGCAAGTCGCGCGGGTGAACGACCAGGTCGGCGCGATCCCGCCGCGGCAGCCGTTGAAAGACGCCTCGGGCGCCTCGCAGATGGACGCGAAGACCCAGGTCAGCAGCTTGCACGGCGTATCGATGCTCGAAGCGGCGACGCATTCGTTCGAAGCGAACGTGTGCCTCGCACTTTTGCACGAGTTCGGTGGCACAAATGACGAGAAACTGGTCGACGTCGCAATCGGCGCGGCGGTGAACCTGTACGGCACGCCTGAACTGGCGGCCGCGCAGGCGGCGCGCGAGGCGGGCAATGCGCCAAACGCGGTGCTTGCCGCCGCCGCTGCGATCGTCGGGCCGAATCGCCAGCGCGCGGCGCGCGAGGCAGCCAGGCTGATGATCGACCGCTTCGCGGCAGCAAAACTCATGGACGCGTTCGATCACGAATTCGACATCGACGCGATCGACACCGAAGGCAGCGCGGCACTTTTTTCCGACGAACCCGACCTGCAAGCGCAGGCCATGCTCGCCGGGCTCGCCGTGCGCAGTGTGAGTTCGGTATTCGTGCGATGGCTTGCCAACGGGCCGGGCCATCCGCGAGCGGACGCCGTGCTCGCGGCGATCACGACGACACTCGCCTGGGGCCCGCTCATGCGCAAGCGCATCTCGCGGCTCACGGCGGAGAACCTGCCATGGTGGATGAAACTCTTCGGCACGCTGATCGGCGCCTCGGCGGACGCCTCGCGCCACCGTGCTGACGGTTTCTGCGACTTTTCCACCGAGGCGTTGCTCGGCGAGCGCTCGCTGACGGAGGTGGCATTCGCAGCGCTGCTCGGTCTGAAACAGTCCGCCGACGACCTGTTCGCATTCAGGACGCTGACCGGATTACTGCTCACGAACGGACCGGGCGCGATCTCGGCGCAAGGTGCGAAGGGTGCGGTGTCCGCCGACGGTCCCGAATCTCCAGAACGCGTCCAATTGAACAAGGCGCTCACGGGCTTTCTCACCCATTCGGGTTATACGCACGGCGGCAACGGCTATGAAGGCATCGCCTTTCTCATCGAGGCGTTTCGCGACAGTGGCCTCGACGACCCCGCCGACGCGCAACACGGCGTCGACCTCGAAGCACTCGCGCGCCGTTCGGTCGAGCACTATGCGCAGTACAAGGCGCAGCAGAAACAGCTGGGCAGCCTCGACATCGCCAAGCTGCCGGGCGTGAACCACCCGGTCTTCAAGGACAAGCCGGTGAACCATGATCCGCGCGAGGTGTTTATCTCCAGGCTTTACGAGGCCCGCGGGGAGTACAACGCGTTCCATGCGTACTACCGCGCGCTGGTGCAGGCATTGTTCGACGCGGGTGTCTCGCGCAACGTCTACTGCGTCAATGTCGATGCCGTGATCGCCGCGCTGCTACTGAAGATGCTGTGGCAGCCGCTCAAACGCGGAGAGTTCAGCGAGGCGGACCTTGAAACCGCCGCGTTCACAATCTTCCTCTACCCGCGCATGCTCGGATGCGCGGCGGAAATTGACGATCATCTGAACCGCGGACGCAATATGGACACGCGAACGCCCGCATCACAGTGTCGTTTCGTGGCCTGACTGTGGGACTCTGAAGGCGCGCCGGGCGCTAGTGCACAGGTAGCACCCGGCGCGGCAGAGCCAAATGTCGATCGATAACTAACAAACATCAATCGTTCAAAACATTGCAATTATGGTTTTATTGGTCATGGGCCAATATTCCCGAAAGACAAGACCGGACCACCGCATTTATCGGGATTTCAGGAGACACATTGATGCACCCCTCGCCCTCTACCCGTTGCCGGGACACTCCAAGGCTCCGGCGGTTTTCCGCGTAACGGCCGGAAATTTTCTGGAACAGTTCGACTTCTTTCTTTTTGGCTTCTGATGGAAACCTGAAGGAAGGCTTGGCTCTGGCCATTTCCCTCTCACGTCTTCGGGGCATTCCTCGCGACTTCCTCCGCACTCTGCGCGCCGCCTGGCGTTGCTGCCCCGAGCATCCGCCCGAGACACGCACGATCGCACGCACCTTCCCACATCGAAACAAAGATCACTGCGCAAGCGTTGCTGACCACGCTCGTCAGCGCCCGCGCCTCTGACATGAAGCGGTCGATGCCTACCAGTAGCGCCACTCCGGCGACGGGCAAATCGGGAATCACTGTCAACGTCGCGATGAGCGCGACCAGCCCGCTGCCCGACACGCCGGCCGCCCCCTTTGAGGTGAGCAACATAACCGCGAGCATCGTCGCGATCTGCGGCGCGGAAACCGCTACGTCGCACGCCTGCCCAATGAACATCGAGGCGAGCGTCAGATAGATCGCGGTGCCGTCGAGATTGAACGAATAGCCCGCGGGCAGCACAAGCCCCACTAGGCCCTTGTCGCAGCCGAGCGCCTCCAGCTTCGCGATCAGACGGGGCAGTACCGGCTCCGTCGACGACGTCGCCAGAACGATCAGCAACTCCTCTCGCAGGTAGCGCAACAGCCGCCAGAGAGCGAAACCCTGCACGCGCGCAAGCGGAGCGAGAACCAGCGCAATGAACAGCACGCATGCCACGTAGAAAGACACCATCAACATGCCAAGCGAGCCGACCGAGCGGATCCCGAAGCGGCCCACCGTGAATGCCATCGCGCCGAATGCGCCGAGAGGCGCCAGTCGCATGATCATCGCGAGGATGCGAAAGAGCGTCTCGGCGATGCCGTCGATGAGCGCGAGCACCGGCCTGCCGGCGCCCGGACATGAATTCAGCGCGAAACCGAAGAGCAGCGAGAGCAGCAGCACGGGCAGCACCTCGCCCTTGTCGAAGGCACCAAGCATCGTCTCGGGGATGAGGCTCATCCCGAACGCGACAACATCGCGCGGATGCGTGCCCTTCGCATATTGCGCGAGGTTACTCACGTCCAGGTGGCTTGCGTCGATGTGCATTCCCGCGCCGGGGCGCAGCACGAACGCCGTGACGAGTCCGAGCGCGAGCGCCGCGGCAGTTAGAAGATAAAAGAGCGCCAGCGCCCGGAAAATTGTGCGACCAATCGCGTTTCCGCTTCCAAGCGATGTAACGCCCGAGACGATCGTGCGAAAAACGATGGGCGCAATCATCATCCTGACAAGGCCAATGAACCCGTCGCTCAGGGGCTTCAGCAGCGGGCCCGCTTGCGGCAAGAAATGACCGAGCGCCATACCGAGCACCATGGCCAGCACAACCTGCACATAGAGCAAGCGAAGCGGTCTCACCAATCTCACGATGCCGTCTTCCTGCCTTGCCGCTCTTTCGGAGACGCTTCGTCGCTTAAGGCATCGCCGCTTGCGCCGCCGCGCCTGAGCTCGATAATCGTTCTGTGGAACTCCTGAGCGGCCGGGGTCAGCGGACGCCCGCGGCGCCTCACGATTCCCACGCGCCGCTTGACCACCGGTTCGACGAGCGGCACGCTCGTGAGGATGGGGTGATTGTGCCCGGGCATGGCCATCGACGGCACCGCCGCGACACCGAGGCCCGCTTCGACCAAACCCAGCATGGTCGTGACATGGCGAGTCTCGCAGATACTCGGCAAGCGCGGTGCCACCGCCGAGAGCGCCTGATCGAGCAGTAATCGGTTGCCTGAAGTCTTGTCTACCGAGACGTACTCGTGCTCGTAAAGCTCGCTCCAGCTCACGCGCTTCTTGCTGGCGAGCGGATGATCACGACGGCAGGCGGCCACGAAGCGCTCCTGCAGCAGCACCTTGAAGTCGACCTCGGTCTCCTGGCTGCCCACAAAGCTCACCCCGAAATCAGCCTCTCCGCTGATGACGGCGGAAAGCACCTCATTGGCGCTCACATCCAGCAACTTGACCCGGATGCGAGGAAAGCGGCGATGATAGCTGGCAACGGCGTTTGGCAGGAAGTAGTAGGCGACCGAAGGCACGCAGGCAATGGTCACATGACCCAGGCGGCTCGAAGAAACGTCGCGGATGCCGAGCAACGCGACGTCGAGATCATCGAGCAGCTGTTCGGCGCTAGGCGCAAATACACGACCAACCGTGGTGAGCGTGACGCTGCGCGTGGTGCGCTCGAACAGACGCACGCCGAGCGCTTCCTCGAGCTTGTCGATGCGGCGGCTCAAGGCCGGCTGCGAAATGCTGACCGCCTCGGCGGCCTTGCGGAAGCTTCCGAGTTCCACGACCGCTCGAAACGCCTGCAAGTCGTTCAAGTCGAAATTGACGCCCACAGGTCATCCCTCCGCGTTTCAAATCAGGTATTTTGCACGATGCAGCGCAAAGCACCCATTGGGAACTACGCGCGTTTGCGGCCGTAAGCGCACGACGGTCAAACTTGACAAGCCAGGTATTTATTGCGAGGTAACCTTCGCAGCAGATTGCCGCGCGGCATGCAACCTATATATTGGCATTACCGGTCAAGACGAGAGGTCGATTCGATGGACTTTGATTCGGCGAGTAGAACTCGTAGCGTCGCGGCGCTGTTGACGTTATCGGGAGGCTTTCTGGACGCTTTCGCGTATGTCGGGCATGGTGGCGTATTTGCCAATACGATGACGGGGAATGTCGCCCTTCTCGGTATCCAGATCGCGGCGGGGGACTGGGCGCGGGCGGCCCGCCATATTCCTCCATTGATCGCTTTCGTGTTCGCGGTATTTGTCGTTCATCTCCTGCGCCTCGATGCCTTTGCGGCTTCGGTCCGTCGTCCAGCACTCGTTTGCCTGCTTCTTGAGATTGCCTTTCTGTCCATCGCGGCAAGCGGTCTGGTCGGCGACTCGGATGTCTGGCTTATCCCTGGCATTTCGTTCGTCGCCACCCTGCAGACCTTGTCCTTCACGCACATCGAGAATCTGACCTACACGTCGGTCATGACAACAGGAAACCTACGGCGAGCGGCGAAAAAACTGCTGGAGGCCTTTATCCCGAGTTACGACAGAATTGCGTTGCACGAGGCGTCACTGCTTGGGATGGCAGGCTTTTGTTTTTTCGCAGGCGCGGTGTTTGGGGGTGTGACGACACGGATGCTACACGATGGAGCACTTTGGCTTGCAGTCCTGCTTCTCGTCGCAGCGCTTGTCCAGATAGGTCGGCTAGTTCGTCGGCGCGAAGACGAGGCTGCCGCGCGGAGTTACGGTGAGTGATACGGGATGTCTTGTGCTGATGGCCCTGGCTGGATTCCGGTTTGCCCCGCGCATTCGCGATCTTGGAAACATGAAGCTGAGAAAACGGCAATCGACAGGCGATTGAGTGGAGGCATTCGGCACCATCGGTTATGACCGACGGTTTTGTAGAACTGCCGCGAGCGTGCTTGCACCTCGCGAATGGTCGCCGCGTCGATACCGTGACCGCGCAGATAGAAGAAGCCGATATCACGCGCGGCTTCGCGCAGCTTAACCAGAAAATTCGCGAGCGCTTCGGCATCGCCGTGGTCGAATTGCATCAGGTCGAGTACGGGCAAAGCAGTGGCGGCGCAGCGGTCTCTATTGGACATATGAACTTTCGCGGTCAGATCGTCATTCGATGAATCAGCCGCGAAGCGCACGAGCGGCCAGCTCATCCGCGATAGCAACGAGATTGATCAACGGTGGACGTTTGGCTCAATCTCTCTTCGCTCGTTCGATCCGACACGGAAATCTGACGCGGCGTGCTGCTCGGGCAAATGATCGCCGCGCCCAAACAGCTTGCCGCGCAGCGTTCCGTCCGCATAAGCAGTCTTGTAAAGACCCCGGTTCTGCAGTTCGGGCACGATGTGATCGATGAAGTCTTCGTAGCTCTCGGGCACCACCGTACGGCTCAGATTGAATCCATCGATACCGGTTTCTTCGATCCAGCCCTGCAGTTCATCCGCGACCTGCGCGGCACTTCCGACGATGGCGGGATACCGGCCACCCAGCTCGAACATCTCGAGCAGCTTGCGCCGTGTCCAGCCGTGCTGCTTTGCTGTGCGCGTGGCGGACTCGATGGCATTGGTGGGCGCGTAATCGACGGCGGCGTCAAGATCGTATTGTGCGTAATCGATGCCCGTGCTGGCGGCAAAATGTGCAAGCCCTGCGTCGCGGCTTGCATACCGTAGATAGTCCGCGTATTTCTCGCGAGCTTCGCGCTCCGTGGCGCCGGTCACGACTGCCGCGCCGGCGAACACCTTCACGTCATCTGGGCGTCGTCCCGCTTCAACCAGTTGCTCGCGCAGCGTCTTGACCGTCTCGCGTGCAACCGCACGACTCGGGGGCGAAATGAACACGCATTCTGCGTGACGGGCGGCAAAACGTTGACCACGCCCCGAACTCCCCGCCTGAAACAAAACTGGCGTGCGCTGCGGCGACGGCTCCGCGAGGTGATAGCCGTCCACGTTGTAGTAGCGCCCCGCGTGCCGGATCTTGTGGACCTTCGCCGGATCGGCATACACACGCGCCGACTTGTCGCGAAGCACCGCATCCGCTTCCCAGCTCCCTTCCCAGAGCTTGTACAGCACGTCGAGGTATTCGTCCGCGCGGTCGTAGCGCTCGTCGTGGGGCAACTGCTCTTCAAGTCCCATCGCCCTTGCCGCACTGTCGAGATAGCCCGTCACGATGTTCCAGCCGACTCTGCCTTGCGTCAGATGATCGAGCGTCGAGAAACGCCGTGCAAGCAGATAGGGCTGCTCGTAGGTGAGGTTGACCGTGACGCCGAAGCCGAGATGCCGGGTAACGGCGGCCATCGCCGAAATCAGCAGCGTGGGATCGTTGACGGGAAGCTGGATCGATTCCCGCAACGTCACGTCGACGTTGTGCTGATAAACGTCATACACGCCAACGATGTCGGCCAGAAACAGCCCGTCGAACAGTCCACGCTCGAGCGTGCGCGCCAGATCGGTCCAGTACGGCAGTGTCCGATAGTCTGCCGAGCGATCGCGCGGATGCGTCCATAACCCGTGGTTGATATGGCCGACGCAATTCATGTTGAATGCGTTCAGCAGGATCTGCTTTTTTGCCATCACAAGGCTCCGTGCCTGGGCGGATGTTTGTCGTTGAGATAGAAGTTGCCGACGGCGTGATACTTCCAGCGCACGGGATCATGCAGCGTGTGGGTGCGTGCATTGCGCCAGAACCGGTCGAGGCCGAGGCCGTCGAGCGTCGCGGCCGTGCCGGCGAGTTCGAACAGCCGCGAGCCGGCTTCCAGTGAGACCGTCGTGGTGAGCGCGCGCGCCTCGGCCACGGCGATCGACGCCTCAGCAACGGAGCGTTCGGCTGGCTTCGCCTGGGCTGCATCGACCAGGCGGCCCGCCCGGCGCAACAGCGCTTCCGCCGCGCTCAGGCGAACGGCAAGATCACCGAAGGCCGTGATGGTGAGCGGATCCTGCGACGCATGTTCCACCCTTGCGTCGATCCATGGCCGCGAATGCTCGCGCACGAACTGCAACGCTGCCTGAAATGCCCCGCGCGCCTGTCCCAGATCGATTGCCGCATGCATGATCTGCGCGAACGGGCCGATCGTCGTAGGCCGCTCGAACGAAGTCTGAAACGGCACGATCCATTCTGGCTCGACGCGCACCTGATCGAACTTCACGGAGCCGCTGCCCGTGATGCGTTGCCCGAAACCGTCCCAGTCGTCGATCACTTCGACACCCGGCGCGTCGCGCGGGATGAACACGAGGTAAGTGACATCGCGCCCATCTTCTTCGCTGACCGCCAGTGTGGGAATCCAGTGTGCGAACAGCGCGCCGGTGCAATAGAATTTTCGCCCTTCGACTTGCCACCCGGCCGCGCCGCGCGTGAGCCGCGTGCGCCGTTTGAAGTCCTTGTGGCCAGTCTCGGCGAGTGCGTTGCCGAATCGGTCTCCCGCCAGTACGAGATCATAGAAGAAGCGCTGTTGCTCAGGGCGCCCGCCGACACGCAGCACTTCCAGTGCATAGAAATGATTCTGCGGAATCTGGCCCAAAGAGCCATCAGCTGCCGCAATGATCGCCGTCACTTCCGCGAGCGTCTTGCTGCTGACGCCCGCGCCGCCATATTCGCGAGGCACCGTGATCGCCCATAGACCACTCGCCACGAACGCATCGAGTTCGGCCCACGGCAACCGGCGATCGCGATCGCGCGCCGCGGCTTCGGGGGCGAAAGCTGCGGCGAGCTGTCGAGCGGCGAGCAACGCGTGTGCGTCATCGGCGATTCGTGCCGGCCTCGCGCGCGTCGATTCGGCCGGCGAGATGCGCTCAAGCGTACTGTCATGAATGTCTGTTGCCATTTTTCAGTTCCACGAATGCCGCACGGGCAGTACGTCATTCAGAAAATAGTTTCCGACCAGATGCAACTTCCAGCGCACGGGATCGTGCAGCGTGTGGGTGCGCGCATTGCGCCAATGGCGATCGAGGCTGTGTGCCGCGCGCGTCGACGCGGACCCCGCCAGTTCGAACAGCTTCTCGCTGGCTTCAAGCGCGATGCGCGTCGTGAGCACTTTTGCCTGAGCCACGGCAACGGACGCACGCGCGCTCGCCGCGGCATCGACCGGCTGCGAGGCGGTGGCGTCGAGCGTGTGGCCAGCCTCGATCAGCACTTCGTGCGCGGCGTGGAGATCGATTTGCAGGCGGCCGACGTCGGCGATGATGTAGGGATCGTCGACGGCGCGCTGCAGCCCCGAATCAATCCACGGCCGGGAACGCTCGCGCACGAAATGGATTGCATCGGCCACGGCCGCCTCGGCGATTCCCTGGTCGATGGCGGCCTGTATCAGTTGAGAAGTCGGCCCGAACAGACCCGGACGGTCGCCAAGCTGCCAGATGGGCAATACATCGTCGGCATCGACGGACACCTGGTCGAAAATCACGGTACCGCTCGCGGTTGTGCGCTGCCCGAACGAATTCCAGTCATCGACCACGCTCAGGCCAGCGGCATCGCGCGGCACCCAGACCTGAACGGCACATCCTTCGTCGTCGGTCGCGCGGGCCGGAACGCGGTGCGCAAACAGCGCGCCCGTAGAATAGAAACGCTTGCCGTCTAGCCGCAGCCCATCTTGCGTCGCACGCAAGCGCGTCGTGCCTTGCAGGATCGTCGCGCTCGATGCGGAGCGGCGTTCCGGGCCGGCATTGCCGAGCCGCTGGCCCGCCAGCACTTCGCCATACAGGCGCGCTTTTTGGGCTGGTGTGCCGATCTCGCGAAGTACGCCCAGCACGCCGAAATGATTTTGCGGGATCTGACCCAACGCGGGATCGGCCGCGCAAAGAATCACGAAGACTTCCGCAAGAGTCGCGAACGAAACGTCGGCGCCGCCGTATTCCGCCGGCACGGTAATCCCTCCCAGCCCGCTTTCGGACCACCGGTCGAGTTCGGCCCATGGCAGGATGCGGTCGCGATCTCGTTCGGCGGCACCCGCTGCGAAGTCTGCCGCGAGGGTGCGCGCCGCATCGAGGGCTTCGGAATCGTCCTTGATGCGCTTGACACGCGCAGGATCGGGACGTCGCGGCAACTGCGCCACGGCATCAGATTGAAATGTCGACATGATGTTGGCTCGAATGCAAAAGTGAAGCCCGCAGCGCTACGATTCGCTTCCGGCCGATCTGGCCGGACTTCACGCCCGTCGCGCGAGACGGCGAACGAGGCGGTCCCCGACGACCTGCACCGCCGTGACAATCGCGATGAGCAACACAATGACCGTCACCATCACAGTCGTGTCGAAGCGCTGGTAGCCATAACGGATCGCGAGATCGCCAAGCCCGCCCGCACCGACGGCGCCCGCCATCGCGGACGAGCCGATCATCGCCACGATCGTGATCGTGAATCCGCCCAGGATGCCCGGCAGCGCTTCCGGCAGCAGTACATGCCAGATGATGTGGCGGCGCTGCGCACCCATCGCCTGGGCGGCTTCGATCAGACCGCGATCCACTTCGCGCAGACTGACTTCGGCAACGCGGGCAAAGAATGGAATCGCTGCGATAGAGAGCGGCACGATCGCAGCCCACACGCCGATCGTCGTGCCGACCAGAACACGCGTGAGCGGCAACAGCGCGACGAGCAAAATGATGAACGGCGTCGAGCGCAGCGCGTTGACGAGACCGCCAAGCGTCGAATTCACCGTGCGTCGCTCGTAGATACCACCCCGCGTGGTCGTGACGAGCACCAGCGCAAGCGGAATACCGACGATCAACGCGATGCATGCCGAAATGCCGACCATCAGCAACGTGTCACGAATCGCACCCGTCAGTTCCGAGAGCCACAGTTCAGACATACCCAAGCACCTCCACATGATCCGCGTGTCGCCGCGCACGCTCAACCAGCACGGCGATGCGGCTCGCGAATGCATCCTCTGACCTCTCATGCGCCGACAACCGCGCCGCCAGCACGAGACGCCCCTGTGCATGTCCCTGAATGCGGTCGATTCCGCCGTGCACGAAGCTCACCGCGCCGCCGTCCACCGTCAACGCCGAGCTCAATGCCGCAAGGTCCGGATCGTTTCCGCTGGCCCCCGTGTAGCGCACGTCAAGCAGAACATCGGCCGCCTCGCCAAGCAATGCAGGATTGCTCGCCGGCTTCAGGCGGGCGGCAAGATCGTCGGGAAGGGCGTGCACCAATGTGCGCAACAGCGCGCGCGTCGCGTCATGCCGTGGCTCGCCGAACACTCGCCACACGGGGCCTGTTTCGACTACGGCGCCCTGCTCGATGACAGCGACGGTGTCGCAGGCTTCGCGTATCACGCCCATTTCGTGCGTGATGAGAATGATCGTCAGACCGAGACGCCGGTTGATATCGCGTAACAACGCGAGAATCGACTGTGTCGTCTCCGGGTCGAGCGCAGAGGTCGCTTCGTCGCACAGCAAAATGTCGGGATCGTGTACGAGCGCACGTGCAATGCCGACGCGCTGCTTCTGCCCGCCCGAAAGACTCGCCGGAAATGCGTTTCGCTTGGCCGACAACCCGACGAGATCGAGCAGGGCCGAGACTTTCTCTTCGATGGCCGCCCGGGACACGCCCGCGATCCTGAGCGGCAACGCGATATTGTCATAGACCGTTTTCGCCGACAGCAGGTTGAAGTGCTGGAAAACCATGCCGATGCGCCGACGCAATGTGACGAGTCCGCTCTCGTCGAGTTCGCCGACGTTCACGCCGTTCAAGAGCACCGCTCCCGAGGACGGCTTTTCGAGTCCATTGACAAGGCGCAGCAAGGTCGACTTGCCCGCGCCGCTGCGCCCGATGATGCCGAATATCTCGCCACGACGCACATTCAACCGTACGTTCGTCAACGCGACGGCGGGCTGACCGCGTGCCGGCTTGAATACCTTGCCTGCGGCGTCGAATACGACGGCAGGTGCGGTGCCGTGCTGGGGCGCTCCGACGGCGAATGCCGATTCTTCATCGATGAAGCGCGCAGCGTCGAGCAGATGGGTCATGTGGAATTCCTTGCCGATCCCCGTCTCACCACGCGACAGCGTACAGATTGCCGAACGCCTTATCGAGCGCAACTCGCACAGCATGCGAATGCTGGTAGATCGAAATGAACTTGAGGATGCGCGGGTCGTTGACGCTTTCCGGGCGCACCACCCATTGAATCGCAAAGTTCTTGTTTTCGAGGCCATCGAACAACAGCGCGCTATTCGGATCGGCCGTGCCCGCGAGTTTGATAAAGCTCGGATAGCCCTGCGCGAGATCGACGTCATCGAGCGAGCGTGCCAGCTGCGACGCCTCGAGGGCAACGATCTTCAGATGCTTCGGGTTATCGACGATATCCAGCGTGGTCGCGCGGTAGTCGACGCCAGGCTTCAGCTTGATAAGTCCAGCGCGTTGCAGCAGGAGCAGTCCGCGACCGCCGTTGACGGGATCGTTCGCGATCGCAACCGTGGCACCATCCTTCAGATCCTCAAAGCGCTTTACCTTCTTCGAATAGAGGCCGATCTTCATGATCGTGCCGGGAGCAATCGCCACGAAGTTGTAACCACCCTGCTTCTTGGCGTTTTCGAGGAAGGGAATGTGCTGGAAATAATTGACGTCGATATCCTTGTTCGCGAGGGCGGCGTTCGGCGTATTCCAGTCGGTGAATTCGATGATCTTGACGTCGAGCCCTTGCTGTTTGGCTTCCTGAGCCGCGGTCTTCAACGCTTCGATTTGCGGGCTGGTCGATGTGCCGATCTTGAGTGTCTGTGCGTCGCCCGCGAATGCGGATGACGTACTGAAGGCCAGCACGAAGAGGATAGCGTGGACTGCCGACGCGTTTCGAGCGAAAAAGAAACGCCGTAATGTGGACAAAGCTTGATTCATACTCGACTCTCGTCAATGGAATGTATTGATTCAAAGCGCTCGCGACTGCAAGAGGCTCAGATCACGCCTCCACGGACTTCCACGTGCGGGAATGGACTGGGAACCCATTTGGCCGTTCGATAAGACCTCGCCGCGCTCAGTCCGGGGAGAGCCGATAATAGAGTCACGCAAAAACCCGGTCTACGAAGCGATTTTCGAATGGAAATCGTAAAACGCGATATGAAAGCGTTGCAGATCGCTTGCGCAACATGCGATCTCTATATGTTTATCTGAATTTACTATTTAGTCTTTGCATAACGTAGTGTTAGCCTCGTTTCGATCATCCGCAGGCGCTTCGTTCATCGTTGCGTCTGTTGTGACATGTATTTCCTCATCAAAACGGATTTCCGCAAGGAACTAACATGAGCGTCGAATTCATCGGCATGATTCAACAGCGCAAGGTGTCGGAAACGCATCTTCCGCAAGGGCCCGCTATCGATACCGACTACGTGCGCGCCTTTGCGCAGGCGCACGAGAACGCCGGCTTCGACCGCATTCTGGTCCCGCACAGTTCGACGAGCCCCGATGCGACGATCACGATCGCCTACGCGGCGAGCGTGACATCGAAAGTGCATTTCATGCTCGCGCATCGCCCGGGCTTTGTCGCGCCGACACTCGCGGCCCGGCAGATCGCCACGCTCGATCACTTCTCGGGCGGCCGACTCGGTGTGCACTTCATCTCCGGCGGCAGCGACGAAGATCAACGGCGCGACGGCGACTTCCTGAGTCACGACGGTCGTTACGCGCGCACCGACGAATACCTGCAGATTCTGCGTCGCGTGTGGACGGAAGATCAGCCGTTCGATCACGAAGGCCGCTTCTACCGCGTAGAAAAGGCGTTCTCCGAGGTCAAGCCGAAACAGTCGCCGCATGTGCCCATCTATTTCGGCGGTGCATCCGAGCCCGCGCTCGCCGTGGCCGGCAAACATGCCGATGTCTACGCGCTGTGGGGCGAATCGAAACAGCAGGTGCACGAACAGGTGACGCGCGTGCGCGCCGAAGCCGCGAAACACGGCCGCAGCGTGCGCTTCTCCGTGTCGTTCCGGCCGATCCTTGCCGCGACGGAAAGTGCCGCATGGGAGCGCGCAGAACACATACTCGAAGAGACACGTCGCCTGCGTGTCGAACAGGGCTTCTCGCGCGGCGGTCCGCAGCAAAGCGAAGGCGCGCGCCGCCTGCTCGCGGCATCCGGCGACGGCGTACGCGCGGACGAACGTCTCTGGACCGCCGTGGCAAAAGAAATCGGCGGACGCTCGAATTCCACTGCGCTTGTCGGCACGCCGGCGCAAGTCGCACAGACGCTCGCCGAATATCATGAACTCGGCGTGACGACCTTCCTGATTCGCGGCTTCGATCCGCTCGAAGACGCCATCGACTATGGGCGCGAACTGATTCCCGCGACCCGCGAACTCACGTCCCGCGAACGCCGCGCCGCCTGACAGGAGCGATCATGAGCACCCTTCTCGCCGCCGATCAACCGTCGCTCGTGCGGCGTCACGCACCCGTGCGCAAGTTCTGGTTCGACGAAGAACCGGAACCTCAACGTACGCTTGCAGATGAACGTCTGCATCGTCAGCAACGTCTTGCGGGCGCATTTCGACTGTTCGCGCAATATGGCTTTGCGCAAGGTCTCGCGGGCCATATCACCGCGCGCGATCCCGAATGGACCGATCACTTCTGGGTCAATCCGCTGGGTCGGCATTTCGGCCGCATGCGCGTGTCCGATCTGCTGCTGGTGAATCGCCACGGCGAAATCGTGGTGGGCGATGGTCCTGTGAATCAGGCTGCGTTTGCCATTCACGCTGCCATTCACGAGGCGCGCCCCGATGTCGTCGCAGCCGCTCACACGCATTCGCTGTATGGCAAGGCATGGTCGACGCTCGGCCGAAAGCTCGATCCGTTGACGCAGGACTCGTGCGCGTTCTACGAAGACCACGCGCTGTTCGATGATTTTCGTGGCGTCGTGCTCGATACGACGGAAGGCGCGCGCATTGCAGATGCCCTCGGGTCGCGCAAGGCCGTGATCCTGAAGAATCATGGCATTCTGACAGCAGGTCCGACGGTCGAAGCGGCTGCATGGTGGTACATCGCGCTCGACAACGCATGCCACGCTCAACTGCTCGCGGAAGCGGCAGGCACGCCGCAGCCGATTCCTCACGACATGGCAGCCCTCACGCATCAGCAGGTCGGCCGCGCAAACGGTGCGCGTCATGCATTCGACAGTCTGTATGAAGGGCTGATCGAAAGCGAACGGGAGTTGCTCGACTGATGGCCATTCACAAACTGCGGCACTTTGTCGGCGAGATTGCGGAACTCGTCGATGCCGGCGTCGATGAAGCCGGGCTGCTCGATCAGGCCGCGCTTGCGCTGCGCGAACTGATCCGCGTCGACGACTGGCTGCCCAATGCCTACGCGCAGCCGTCCGCCGAACGCTACCAGCAATTTCTGCTCTACGCCGACGCACGTCAACGCTTTAGCGTCGTCAGCTTCGTCTGGGGTCCGGGCCAGCAGACGCCGATTCACGATCACACCGTGTGGGGACTCATCGGTGTGCTGCGCGGCGCGGAACTTGCCGCACCCTACGCGCGTAACGACGACGGCACGCTATGCGTGGCGGGCGCCGAAGTACGTCTCGAAGCGGGCGATGTCGAAGCGGTGTCGCCCGCCATCGGCGACATTCATCGCGTGCGCAATGCGTACGACGACCGCACGTCCGTCAGCATCCACGTTTATGGTGCGAACATCGGCGCGGTGCGCCGCTCCACGTATCCGCCAAACGAGCGGCCAAAACCCTTTATTTCAGGCTATTCGAACGACACGCTCCCCAACCTGTGGGATCTCAGCAAGGAAATACCTCTTTCATGACGTCATATCCCGTCCGCACGTATGAAGACGTGCGCGAAGCGCTGCTCGCGCGCCGAGAAATCGCGCTGCTCGATGTGCGCGAGGAAGACCCGCACGCACAGGCTCATCCGCTTTTCGCCGCGAATTTTCCGCTGTCGAAGATCGAACTCGACGCGTACACGCGTTTGCCGCGCCGCGACGTGCCCATCGTGCTATTCGACGCAGGCGAAGGACTTGCGACGCGCGCCGGCGACAAGCTCGCTTCGCTCGGCTACACGCAGATCGCGCTGCTGGCGGGCGGACTCGACGGATGGATTCGCGCCGGCGGAGAAGTGTTCCGCGACGTCAACGTGCCGAGCAAGGCTTTCGGCGAATTCGTCGAAGCGCAGCGGCATACGCCTTCGCTTTCCGCCGAGGCGGTCGGAACCCTGCTTGAAAGCGGTGACGACGTCGTCGTGCTCGACGCGCGCCGCTTCGACGAATATCAGACGATGAACATTCCCGGCAGCATCAGCGTGCCCGGCGCGGAACTCGTGCTGCGCGCGCGAGCGCTCGCGCCAGATCCTAAAACGCGTGTGATCGTCAATTGCGCGGGGCGCACACGCAGCATCATCGGCACGCAATCGCTAGTCAATGCGGGGCTGCCGAACCCCGTCGCGGCGCTGCGCAACGGCACCATCGGCTGGACGCTCGCGGGGCAGACGCTGGAGCACGGCAGCAGCCGTCGGTTCGATGCCGAGGCCGGTCTCGATCAGACGAACCTCGCTGCATCGCGCACCGCAGCGCGCGCGCTCGCCGACCGCGCGGGCGTCCAACGCACGACGGCCGATGAAGCCGCTCGCTGGGCGTCCGATCCGTCGCGCACCACGTATCGCTTCGATGTGCGCACGCCAGCCGAATACGAACGCGCGCATGCACCGGGGTTTCAGGGCGCGCCGGGCGGCCAGCTCGTGCAGGAGACGGACATGTTCGCGCCCGTGCGCGGCGCGCGCGTCGTGCTGTTCGACGACGACGGCGTGCGCGCCAACATGACAGCATCTTGGCTCGCGCAGATGAACATCGACGTCTACGTGATCGATGACGCTGCCGGACAGGAACTCACGGCTAGTGGCCCTTGGCGCAGCACGAAGCCGGAGCCCGCGCATACCCCCGCTTTATCCGCGGAAGAACTCGCCGCGCTGCTCGCCGATCCATCGAGCCGCACCGTGGTGATCGACGTTACGTCGAGCGCGAACCACGTGAAGGCGCATATTCCGGGTGCGCATTGGATTGTGCGTTCGCGCCTGTCGAACGATGTCGACGATCTTCGCGCGCTGCCCGACGCGAAACGTTATGTCGTCACCTGCGCGACCAACGCGCTCGCACCGTTCGCGGCCCCCGAAGTTGCCTCGCTAACGGGTAAGCCCGTGCATGTGCTGGAGGGCGGCACATCAGCGTGGATACGTGCGGGATTTGCGACCGAATCGGGAGACGCCCGGCTCGCTTCGCCGCGTATCGATCGTTATCGTCGTCCGTATGAAGGGACCGACAATGCGCGCGAAGCGATGAACGCGTATCTGGAATGGGAATACGGCCTCGTCGCGCAACTCGATCGCGACGGCACGCATGGGTTTTTCGTGATCTAAGCGCGCCATCAGGCGGCGCGTGACAGACGTGCCGCCGCCTTGAAGCTCTGTTCGACGCTTTCCGCGAGTACGGCGAGCGCGGACTGCATCTTGCCCAACGCGCGCGAACGTACGATCCACACGGCGATTTCAGGTTTGAAGTCGGTGATCTGAACCACGTCGAGGTGCGCTGCATGCACGCTGCTGCGCAGCAAGGGCAGCGGAACCAGCCCCAGGCCAACGCCGTCGGCGACGAGTCCGAGCTGCAATTCTGTGCCGAGCGTTTCGAGGTTGAGCTTCAGCGTGTAGCCTTTCGCCGCGAGAGCCTGCTGCAAGCCCGCGCGAAAACCGCAGCCATCGGGATTTAACACCCAGCCATACGCCTCGCATTCGGCGAGCGCATAAGCACGCTTCTTCATGCTGCCCTTTTGCGCGACCACAGCCAGCTTCAGTTCGCCTAGCGTTTCGCCTGCGAGCGTTTCCTGTAACGCCCGGTTCGTTGGCAGCAGCACGAACGCCGCATCCAGTTCGCCCTCGTCGACCTTCTGCAGCAGCGGGTTGCCCCATCCCGTCGACACCCGCGCCCGCAACTCGGGATGCGCACTGCGCAGCGTATGGAGAGCCTTCAGCATCGCCACATCGGCAACCGTCTGTGCGACGCCGAGGCGCAATACACCCGCGAGTGGCGCGTCGTCCGCGACCAGATGCCTGAGCGCGTCCACCTCGCGCACGATGACACGGCATTGCTCGAAAACGACGCGGCCCATCGGCGTCGTCTTCAGCGGTTTCGTATTGCGATCGAGCAGCTCGACGCCGAGCGCCTCTTCGAAGTTCTGGATGCGGCGCGTCACGGCAGGTTGCGTCAGTGCGAGAGAATCGGCGGCCTGACTCAGCGACTGGCTGCGCACGACGGCAACGAAGGCCTCGATTTCATCGAGTTTCATGGATGATCTTGTCGTTGATTGAAGTGTTGGTGGAGCGACATTAGCGTGCAACCGCCCGCATGCTCAAGCGGTACTTCCCGCTTTCCGTTTTCCTCCCACGCATATTAACAAAGAAGAACAATGCGTTTGCCTTATAAAACCTGCGACCGTATCGTGTGTTCTTATCCAACTACCTCATGCTGCGCTCCCTCATGCACTTTTTTCCCAATCGATTCCTGCAAAGATTTTCCGGCCTTCTGATTTGCGCGATCGTCGCGAGCGCATCGCCTGTCGCGCTGGCAGACACGACGCTGAAAGTCGGCGACCAGCAGTTGCAGACGCGAGGCATACTCGAAGCGTCAGGCCAGTTGAAGGACCTGCCCTACAAGATCGAATGGTTCAACTTCCCTGCTGCGCAACCGCTGGGAGAGGCGCTCAACGCGGGGGCAATCGATGTCGGCGGCCTCGGCGATGCGCCGCTGATCTTCGCGTACGCAGCGGGCGCGCGAGTGCGTGCAGTAGCCGCAACGCGCTCGACGCCGACCGATCTCGCGATCATCGTGCCTGACGCATCGCCCATCAGGACGGCCGCCGATCTCAAGGGCAAGCGCATCGCGACCACGCGCGGCTCAATCGGCCATTACCTCGCGATCGCGACACTCGAACGCGCGGGCATCAAGCTCTCGGATGTATCGCTGCGCTTCATGCAGCCCGCCGACGCAAAAGCAGCGCTCGCGTCCGGCAACGTCGACGCGTGGTCCACGTGGGACCCGTATGTCGCGCTCGCCGAGCAGCGCGATCACGATCGCAGCATCGCGAATGGCGTCAATCTGTCTTCTGGCCTTAGCTTCCAGGCTGCGACCGAAACGTCCATCAAGGACAAGCATGCCGAAATCGCCGATTTCCTCAAGCGCGTCGCGGCCGGCCAGCGCTGGGCGCTCTCGCATCCGGACGAAGTGGCCGCAATGCAATCGAAAGTGACGGGCTTACCGCCCGAAGTGCTGAAGACCGTGTATCAGCGCGCGCAACTGCATCCCGTCGTCATCGACGATGGCCTCATCGCCGAACAGCAAAAGACGGCCGATCTCTATCACCGTGCGGATGTGATCAAGACACCGCTCGATGTCACGAAGAGTTTCGACCGGCAATTTCCGCTCTCCGCACAGTGAACCGACCGACCATGACCAGCCGTCAACCCGAAGCCGCGCTTGCCGATGTAGAACGCGACGCCGATGCGCTCGAAGCACTCGCCGATCTCGACAGTCCGCAAGCCGATGCGTGGCTCGCCGCGCTGACGGCCGAATTCGGCGCAGGCGCCGCCGCGCTCGACGCCGGCCCGATCTTCCCGCACGAGAACCTCGCCCGTCTGCGTCGCGCGGGCCTGCTTTCGCTGACCGTGCCGCGCGCGCTCGGCGGACGCGAAGCCACGCTTGCACAGGCGCTCAAAGTGGTCCGCGCGGTAGCGCGCGGCGAACCTTCGACGGCGCTGATTCTCGTCATGCAATGCCTCTACCATTTGCGCCTGCAAGCCAATCAAAACTGGCCACTCGCGCTGAAACAACGCATTGCGCGCGATGCCGTCGAACGCGGCGCGCTGATCAACTCGTTGCGCGTCGAGCCCGAACTCGGCTCACCTTCGCGTGGCGGTCTGCCCGCCACGGTTGGCCGCAGCGAAGGCAATCATTGGATACTGAGCGGCCGCAAGCTGTATTCGACGGGCAGTCCCGGTCTGACCTGGTTCGCCGTGTGGGGACGCACGGACGAAGCGGCACCGCGAGTCGGCACGTGGCTCGTTCATCGCGACACGCCGGGCATCCGTTTCGGCGAGCCGTGGAATCATCTGGGCATGCGCGCGACGGGCAGCCACGAAGTGATCTTCGACAACGTACGCGTACCGTTCGAGCAGGCCGTCGATCTCCAACCGCCCGGCCCGACCAACGGCATGGACCCGGTGACGAGCCTGTGGATGAACGTGTTGCTGCCATCGATCTACGACGGCGTCGCACGCGCCGCGCGCGACTGGTTCGTGCAGTGGGCGGCGCAACGCGTGCCTTCGGGACTGAACGCCCCGCTATCGACGCTCGACAGTTTTCAGCAGACGGTGGGGCGCATCGATGCGCTGCTGTTCAACAACCGCGTGCTGCTCAATGCAGGCGCAGCCGGCCAGATCGGTACGGTCGAAGCGCCGACCATCAAGTATCTCGTCAGCCAGCACGCTATCGATGCCGTCGAACTCGCACTCGAAGCGAGCAGCAATCCTGGCCTCAGTCGCAACAACGCACTGGAGCGCCACTACCGCGACGTGCTGTGCGCGCGCATTCACACACCGCAGAACGACACCGTGCTCGGCAATCTGGGCCGCGCCGCATTCAACACCACTTCACCCACGAGGAGCGAACCCAGATGAGCGTCGAATTCATCGGCTATGTGAGCCATCAGGAATCGAGCGAGATTCATTTGCCGAAAGGACCTGCGGTCAATCCGCCGTACATTGCCGCCGTCGCGCAAGCGCATGAATATGGCGGCTTCGACCGTGTGCTGATTGCGCACTCGAGCGCGTCGCCCGACGGCTTCCAGATTGCGTCGTTCGTCGCGCAGCAGACGAAGCGCCTGGGCATCCTGCTCGCGCATCGGCCCGGCTTCGTCGCGCCGACGCTCGCCGCGCGGCAACTCGCGACACTCGATCACTTCAGCGCGGGACGCGCCGCCGTGCACATCATCTCGGGCGGCGACGACGCGGAGCAGCAGCGCGATGGCGATTATCTGTCGCACGCTGACCGGTATCGGCGCACCGACGAATATCTCGATGTGGTCAAGCGCTCCTGGACCAGCGATCAACCGTTCGATCACGATGGCGCGTTTTACCGCGTGACGGGCCACAAGTCGCAGATTCGCCCGTTGCAGCGGTCTCATTTGCCGGTGTATTTCGGCGGATCGTCCGAGCCGGCGATCGAGGTCGCGGGCAAGCACGCCGACGTCTACGCGCTGTGGGGCGAGTCGCTCGCGGCCGTCGAAGAGACCATCGCGAAGGTGCGCAAAGCCGCCGCGCGCTATGGCCGCGAACAGCATGTGCGTTTCAGCCTGTCTCTGCGTCCCATCATCGCGCCCACCGAAGACGCCGCATGGGCGCGCGCCGAATCCATTCTCGAGCGCGCGAAAGACATTGTCGCCACGTCGCCGAATTTCACGCGCCGGCCGAAGAACCCGCAGAACGTCGGCTCGCAACGGCTGCTCGCCGAAGCCGATAAGGGCAATGTCGTCGATACGCGACTGTGGACCGGCATTACCGCGCTCACGCGTGCGGCGGGCAATTCGACGTCGCTGGTCGGCACGCCGCAACAGGTGGCCGACGCGCTGCTCGAATATCACAAGCTCGGCGTATCGACCTTCCTGATTCGCGGCTTCAATCCGCTCGAAGATGCGCTGGCGTATGGCCGGGATCTGTTGCCTGTGGTGCGCGCCGCCGTCGCGCGCGAAACGGCACCCGTTTGATTATCTCTCTCATGCAACCGACGCGCGCCTGCTAACCGGGCGCGCGTCGCGGCTTTTTGCACGTCAGGCAAGCACGTCCGAAAACACACGCGCCGCGAAACGGTCCGAATTGGTACCGTCGTTCAACACGCCGACCGATTTCAGATCGTCGGCATAGAGCGCGATTTCCTTCTTGAACGCATCGCCCACCGGATGATGGTGGTCCGTATGGCTCTTGAGCATCGCCGTCAGTTGCTCGACATTCGCGCCCGGCGCGTTCGGCGCGAAGATCGCGGCGGCCTGCGCGGGGTTGTTCGCGGTCCACTCGGTCGCTTCGAGCAAGGCCTGAGTCAGCGCTTGCGCCGTCGCGCGGTCCTTGCGGATCAGCGAGCCGCGCACGCCCAGCACGCAGCACACGCGGTTCGCGTACTCGCCGCACAGGTTGTTCGACACTTCCTGCAAATGGTCGCCTTCGCGCAAGGTCCAGATGGTCGGGTCGCCATCGGCGATCGCCTGCACTTCGCCCTTTTTCAATGCTTCGCCAAGCAGCGGAGCGGGATATTGACGCCAGTGCACATCGTTGTCCGGATCGACGCCGATCTTCTTTAGCGTGACCGCGAAGAAATTCTTCGCGGGGCTCGCCATGTCGCTCACGCCGACCGTGCGTCCCTTAAGCCCCTGAAGATCGACGATCCCCGACGCCTTCGTCGCGAGCAGTCTCATGCAGCCGCCGTGAATGCCCGCCGTCAGTTTCACGTCGAAGCCCTGTTCAAGCGGTTTGATCCAGCGCAGCGCCATGCCGACGCCTGCATCCGATTTGCCGGTTGCGATCGCTTCGAGCAGCTGGTCGGTCGAGCCTGCGAAGTTGACCAGTTCAACTTGCAAGCCATGCTTGCGGAAAAAACCCTGCTTCTCCGCGACCGGCACGGGCGCGGTGCAGATCGCCGACGCGTTCCATGAAAGCTTGAGCGGCTTCAGCGCTTCGTCAGCCGATGCGCGCACGCCCGGCAGTCCGAACGCCGCGCCGCCCAGCGCAGCCGCGCCGGCGGCCCACGCGGTGTTGCGCAGCCACACGCGGCGCGCGGCGTTCGATGGCTGATTGTCGTCGGTATGGTTCATCGTGTTGCTTCCCTGTGCTTGAGTGGATGGTCTATGGCCGCGTCTGCGCGCGGGCTACGTTTCGAGGCCCAGCAGCCCCAGTACATCGCGGCGCAACGACACCAGCGCGGGATCGTCGCGATGGCGCGGATACGGCGCGTCGTTGCGAACCTCGGAAACGATGCGCGCCGGCCGTTCGCTCAGCACGATCACGCGGTTCGCGACGTACAGCGCTTCCTCGACGTCGTGTGTGACGAGCAGCACGGAAAACCTTTCCGCCTGCCACAGCCGCACGAGTTCCGCCTGCATGCGGATACGCGTCAGCGAATCGAGCTTGCCGAACGGTTCGTCGAGCACGAGAAGGCGCGGGTTATTGACCAGCGCGCGCGCGAGTGCCGCGCGCTGCGCCATCCCGCCCGACAGTTGATGCGGAAACGCGTTCGCAAACGCCGACAGGCCGACCGTCTGCAGCGCTGCGTCGATACGTTCCGCGGTTTCGCGCTTCGCCTGATCGCCGCGTGCTTTGCGCTGCGCCTGGGGACCGAGCCCGACGTTGTCGCGCACCGTGCGCCACGGAAACAGCGTCGGGTCCTGAAACACGACGACGCGCGACGGATCGGGACCAGCGACCGCTTCGCCGTCTGCATGGATCTCGCCGCGCGCGGGCGCATCGAGGCCGGCGACGAGCCTCAGCAACGTCGATTTGCCGCAGCCGCTGGCGCCGAGCAGCGCGACGAACTCGCCGGGCTCGACCGTGAGGCTGATGTTGTCGAGCACGGGCAGCGCCTCGCCGCGCAGCGTGAATTGATGGCTGACCTCGCGCACATCGATTCGCGTGCCTCGCCGCGCGTGAGCGGACGACGCCTGCCGAAACGACCCGGAAAACGATTGAGACGGAGAAGCGGCTACCATTTGAGCAATCCTTTTTGCCATGTCAGCAGACGGTCACGCACGCGAAACAGCAACGTGATGAGCCCCGAGCACATCAGCGCCATCACGAGCAGCGCGGCGTACATGTTCGAATAGGCGGCCCAGCCCTGCGCCCATTGCAGATACCAGCCGAGGCCCGCTTTCACGCCCATCATCTCCGCGATGATCAACACCGCGAACGACGCGCCCAGACCCATGAACAGCCCGACGAATACAGAAGGCAACGCAGCCGGAATGGCGACGCGAAGAATCAGGAACGATGGCCGCGCGCCGAGAGTGCGGGCCACGTCGTAATACGCGGAACTCACGCTCGCTACACCGGACCATGTGAGCACGGCGACCGGGAACGCGGCAGCGAGTGCGATCAGGAACACGCTTGCACTGAAGCTCGACGGGAAAAAGAAGAAGGCGAGCGGCAGCCACGCGGTGGCGGGCAACGGACCCACAAGGCGCAGGATCGGATGAAGCCAATACCCCACCGCCTTCGACCAGCCGATGCTGACGCCGATCACGAAGCCCGCCAGCGCGCCGCACACGTAGCCATACGCGAGCAACACGAACGAGTGGCCGACGCTCGACGCGAGTCTCGGCAGATCGTCCGCATAGACGGCGAGCAATGCTTGCGGGGGCGCGAAGAACGGACGCGGCAGCCATTCGAGCTGCGCGGTGACCACTTCCCATGCCGTCAATCCGATAGACAGCGCCAACAGCCAGGGCGCCGCGTTGAGCCACGCCTGCACGCGCAGACGCTTTGCGCTTGCCGCGTGTGTCGAGGCATTCACTCGCCAGCCCGCCACGCCGATACCCGCCGATAACACCGCGAACAGCAGCTTGAGGATCAGCAGTTCACGCGTGTATGGCCAGTCGTCGAGTGCGGGCCACCACTGCGTGATCGCCGCGCCGCCGAGCCATCCAAGCGCGGCGAGCCCGGACACGATCAGCTTGGGGTCGTGCCGCGCAGTGCTCGCGGCATCGGCGGCAAGATTGGCCCGAGGGAAAGTTTGTGTTTGCGTGGACATGTCGCGCTCCGTCAGTCGAGGTCATGCGCTGGCAAGATGGGTTTCCGAGATCGCGCGCACGTCGATCCGGCGTGGCAGGATCGCGTCGCGGTTCGCGCTGTCGGCTACTTTTTGCAGCGCTTCGATGTCCGCGTTGGTGACGAAGTGCTGCTTCAGCGAAGCGCGCTGCGTGATCTGCTTCGCGGCGTCGAGTGGCGAGCGCGTGAGCGTCGCGTAAATCTGCGCATAGGCATCGGGGTTCGCAAGGGCCCAATCGCCGGCGCGTTGATAGCGCTTCAGGACATCGGCAATCGCCGCGCGTTTGCGCGGGTCCGTCAGTGAGTTGCCCGACGCGGTGATGAAGCCGAGGCCGCTGTTGATCCCGCTGCCGTCGCGCAGCACCCGGCCGCCGCGCTGCACGGCGATTCCGTAGTACGGGTCGAAGGTCGCCCACACTTCGATCGAACCGGACGCGAAGGCGGCGAACGCGTCGACCGGCAGAATGAAGCGCACGTTGACGTCATCCTTCGATAAACCCGCTTCCGCCAGCGCGCCATAAAGCTGGAACTGCGAAATGCTGCCGCGCGCCGACGAGACGAACACCGTGCGCCCCTTGAGGTCGGCCACGGTGCGAATAGTCGAATTCGGGCTCACCAGAATGCCGAGTTGCGCGCCCGACCCGACGCGGGTCGCCACGATTTTCAACGACGGGTCGCCCACTGCCGCGGCGAGCACTGGCAAGTCGCCCGCAGGCGCGAGATCGACGGCGCCCGCGCGTTGCGCTTCGAACAAGGGCGCGGCGCCCTGGAAGTTAGCCCAGCGGTATGCGTAAGGTGCGCCGTCCAGTACATTCGATGCTTCGATCAGCGCCCGCGTGCCGCCGGCCTGATCGCCGAGCACCAGCGTTACGCCGTTGCTTGCCGTGCTCGCGTTTGGACTGGCCGCGGACACGCTTTGCCCACGTGCCGCGGCGGCCACTGCGGCGAGCGGCGCTGCAGTGAGCGCACGCAACACGCGTCGCCGCGTGGAAAAAGACGCTGGAACGGAAGGGGTCATAAGTCCTCGCCGAAGATAGTCAGCACAGAGTAGCGAGGAAGGACCCGCGTGAGAATTATTCGATTTCGATATGTTTATATTTATTCAATATTTATGTTTTGCATGTCAGCAACGCATCAATAGGTGAGTGCGCGTCCAGCGCGTGATGCGATGCCACGTTCGGGGGAGACGTGGCTTATCCGGGAATAGGAGCCGTCGCGACGCGGATCGGATCACGCGGGCTCGGTCGTTACGCCCCAGGTGAGGGTGCCGCCCGAAACCGGCTTCTTCGACGCGCTTTGCCGCGCCTCTTGCGCGGAGTCCGCCTCTCTGCACGCAGCCAGCGATCCGACTGCCCCGGCAATCGCGAGCGCCCAGAAAAAATACCGCAACGACCTGTCCGTTCCTTTGATCATTTTTCGCCCAATCGACGAAATGGGCATCTATCTCATCAAGCGCACGCGGTAAGCTCAACGATGTATATGGGCTAAGCGTGGCAGCGCGTCGACCATAAGCTAATTCTGCGCACCCGAAGACTTATGCCGTTCAATGAACACGAGCCAGCAATTCGAAACTCGCGTCCTGATCGGCGGTAGGCTGCCGGTCGCGCCCCCAGCCAATCGCGCGACGGTACTGACCGAATTCGACCGGACGCACTTCCCCCTTCGGCAACGGCTCGACTTGCGGCGCGACGAAGAGCGCATCTTCCGGGCAATACAGTTCGCACATGAAGCATGTCTGGCAATCGCTCTGACGCTCGATACGCGGCGGTTCGTTCGGCACGACCTCGAACACGTTGACCGGACACGCGCGCACGCAGATATTGCAGCCGGTGCAGCGCTCGCTATCGACAATCTCGATCATGCGGCAACTCCTTTGACGAAATCCGCCGAGCGTCGTGCATCCAGTCTTTCGACCCACACTCTGTCCAGTCCGCTGCTCAACAACCGTTCGCGCTGCGCCGGGTCCGGCGTCGCATGCTCCTTCCTCCGATGCATGCCGCGCGTCTCGGTGCGTTGCAACGCGCTGCGATACATCCAGCGCGAGGTTGCCAGCATCGCTGCCGCCTCGCGCGCACGCACGGCCTCCTGTGCGCTGCGTGCTGGAGCCGCCCGGCGTACCCGCTGCCATAGCGTATCCAGGCGCGTCAGCGAGTCTTCGAGCAGCGCGCCGTCGCGCGTCCAGTTGCGTTGCGTGGGAAACACTTCCTGCTGCACGCCGCGGATGACTTCATCGGCGTCATAAGGCGCACTGCCGCCGCCGTCGCGCAGCGCCACGCCTCCGGCGCGCACGACGCATGTTGAGCGCGTAGCGCCCCGTCGTGAGCGCGCATAGTCCGCTGCGCCCGCGCCGGCCCAAAAGCCGGACGACATCGCCCACGCCGCGTTATGGCTGCCGCCTCCGGTAAAGCCGCCGCAGATGAGCTCGCGCGTGGCCGCATCGCCAGCCGCATACAAGCCCTCGGCGGACGTCGCGCAGGACTCGTCGATCAGATGCAGACCACCGGTTCCACGCACCGTGCCTTCGAGGCGCAGCGTAACGGGAAACCGCTGCGCGAATGGGTCGATGCCCTGACGGTCGAACGGCAGAAAGAAGTTGGGCTGCGCCTTGCGCATCCATGCGCGGACCTGTTCGTCGGCGCGATCGAGGCGCGCGTACACCGGCTGGCTCTCCAGTACCTGAGCGATCACACCGCGCCCATGAGACGATCCCGCGCCGGGAATCGCCGATCCGTCGCGATAATAGAAAGTCGCCCAGTTGTAAAACAGCGATTTGGTCACCGACGAAAACGCGGGCCCAAGTCCATACGCATTCGAGAACTCCATGCCCGAAAGAACCGCGCCCACTTCGGCGGCCATCAGCTGGCCGTCGCCCGTCAACACGTTGCAGCCGAGCGCGTTGCTGAGAAAGGCGCAGCCGCCCGTCGCGATCACCGCTGCGCCCGCGCGCGCGAGCCACGGCTCGCCCGCCTGACGATCGACACCCGCAGCACCCGACACCGTGCCGTCCTCGTCGATCAGCAATTCGAGCGCGGGGCTGTGGTCAAGGATGCGCACGCCCGCCTCCTTGACGCGCTTGCGCATCAGCCGCATGTACTCAGGCCCTTGCAGCGACGTGCGCCGCTCGGTGCCGGTTTCGTCGAGCGGGAACGGATAGCCCCACTCCGCGAGTTGCTGCACGTTCAGCCAGGTCTGCTCCAGCACGCGATCCATCCACGACTGGTCCGCGAGTTCGCCGCCGAGCTTGAAGCGGCTCGCTTTCGCGGCAGCGCGCGATGTCCCGTCCGGCGGCACATACCAGACGCCGGTGCCTGCTGGCGCGGTCGCGCCCGACGTGCCGCAGAAGCCTTTGTCCGCAAGCACGACTCGCGCGCCGCGCGCGGACGCGCTGATTGCCGCCCACGCGCCGGCGGGACCGCCGCCGATCACGAGCACGTCGGCATCGTGCCGCGTGCCCTTATCCGCGTGAGTGACCCTGGGCGCACCGCTTCTCGCCGGATTGTCCGTCATGAAAATGCATCTCCTGTGATGACCGTTGCGGTTCCCTCACGAAGCCAAAGCGCGCTCAGCGCTCGCCCTTCCAGGCCGTGAGCCGCCGCTCCGCAAGCAACACCGCGTGATTGAAGACGAGCCCGAGCAGCGCGAGCGTGACGATGCCCGCGTACATCTTCGGAATCTCGAACGTGAATTGCGAGTAATTGACGAGGTAGCCGAGCCCCGCCTTCGCGCCGACCATCTCGGCGGCGATCAGCACGAGAATCGAATAGGCCGCCGCGACGCGTATGCCGGTGAACACAGCCGGGACCGATGCTGGCAATACGACTTTGCGAAACAGTTGCACCGGCGTGAGTCCCATCGACAACGCCGAGCGGATCAGGAGCGGATCGACGTTGCGCACGCCGCTCACGGTGTTGAGCATGACAGGCCACACGCACGAATAGACGACCATCGACACCTTCGAGGTCTCGCCCATTCCCAGCACCAGCACGAACACCGGAAGCAGCGCGAGCGGCGCGGTATTGCGAAACAGTTCGAGCAGCGGATCGAGCATTTCGGCCAGCGTTCGATACCAGCCAATCACTAAACCGAACGGCACGCCAACCGCGACTGCGATCGTGAACCCCGCGAGCGCTCGCGACGCGCTGGCGAACAGGTGTTGTTCAAGCTCGCCCGAACGCAGCATCTCGATCAGCGCGCCAAGCACCGTCGAAAAAGGCGGCAGAAACGTCGCGTCGATCCAGCCAGCACGCGGCAGAATCTCCCACAGCGCACAGAACGCGACGATCACGACACCGCCGCGCAGCACGCGCGACAATGTCGATACGAGACCAGTGGCCCACGAGCCAGCCGACGAAAAGCGGGTGGATAACGTACTCATCTTCGTTCGGGCTCCAGGTTCAGGCCGCATGCGCGACCGCCGCGCGCGAGACCGCGCGCGGCTGATGCGTCAGTTGCCAGATCTCGTGTCTCAGCTGCACGAACTCAGGTTTGGAGCGCAGGTCTTCATTCAGGTCGAGCCGCTCCAGATTCACGTCGAGCGCATGCGTGACACGTCCCGGCGCTGCCGCCATCACCAGCACGCGCTGTCCGAGATAGATCGCCTCATCGATCGAATGCGTGATGAACACGATCGTGGTGCCCGTGCGTTGCCAGATCCGCAGCAGTTCGTCTTGCAGTGTCTCGCGGGTCTGAGCGTCGAGCGCGGCAAAGGGCTCGTCCATCAGCAGCACGTCGGGCTCGAATGACAACGCGCGCGCGATCGCAACACGCTGCTTCATCCCGCCCGACAGTTCGTGCGGATAGCGGTCGCCAAAACCGCTCAGGCCCACGAGTCCGAGGAATGCGCGAGCCTTCTCCGTGCGCTCCGGTTTCGGCACGCCTTTCGCCGCGAGACCGAACTCGATGTTGCCGAGCGCGGTCTGCCACGGAAACAGCGCGTACTGCTGAAACACCACGCCCCGGTCGAGACCCGGCCCTTCGACCGCGCGGCCATCGACGAGAATCTGTCCACGGTCGGGCTTCGCCAATCCCGCGATCAGATCGAGCAGCGTAGTCTTGCCGCAGCCGCTGGGTCCGACGAGCGTCACGAACTCGCCAGCGGCCACGTTGAACGACACGTCCTCCAGCACGCTGAAGTGTCCGCGCCGCTTCAGATGAAAACCTTTCGTGACGTTGCGCACGCCGATTGCAGCACCCATCGCAGGCCTCGGAAGTCGACGCGATAGCGCCCTAGTGGGACGCCACCGACTGATTGAACGGATTGAACTGGTTCGAGTAGATGCTCTCGGCTTTCACCTGGTTCTGCTTCAGCACGCCGTTTTTCACGTACCAGTCGATGTATGTCGTGAAATCGTTCGCGTCGATCAAGCCGCCCTTGCCGCCGACGCCCGCCGACTTCCAGTAATCGACGATCGTCGTATCCTCGTTGCGATGCCGCGCTTCGACGATCTTCTTCAGACGCGCGACCACTTCGGCGCGCGGCGTGGTCTTCGCCCATTCGATCGCGCGCGCCGTGCCATCGACGAACTTGCGCACCGTGTTCGGGTTCTGCGCGATGAAGCGATCCGTGAACAGATAACTCGCGTAGCCGAACGAGCCGAACAGTTGATAGTCGGTGACCAGCAGCGTGGCGCCGCCTTGCGCGAGCTGCTTGTCCTTGATGATGTCTTCGAGGAACACCGCGTCGAGCTGCTTCTGCTTGAGAAGCTGCGCGAGGTTGACCGGCGGCGCGGCGACGAACACTACCTTGTCGATTTCATCTTTGGACAAGCCCGCTTTCTCCAGATACGCCGTCACCAGGTATTGCTCATACGCGCCCGGCGTATTGACGCCCACCTTGTGCCCGATCAGATCGCGCGGACCATGAATCGGACTGCCCTGCAACACGAACAGTCCGCCGTTGGTGTCCTTGTCGGTGCCCACGTACGAAATCACGGCCTTCACAGGCGCATGCGCGGCCACCAGCTTCACGATAGATCCGTTGAACGCGCCGCCGAAATCCACGTCTCCGGTTACTGCGGCCTGAATGTCCTGCGGTCCGCTGATCGTATTGCCGACCCACTTCAACTTGATCGGCGCGAGATAGCCCAGATCCTCGGCAAGCTCGGGATACAGCACCTTGCTCGCCCAGCCCTGATAGCGCAGTTCGAGCTTTTCAGGAGTCTGCGCAAACGCAGACGCGCCGCAAAACAATCCGCCCGCGATCAGCGACGCCAGGTAGAAGATCCATGTGACACGCTGCCGCCAGCGTCGAGCCGATTGCTTCATGTTCCGTTTCTCCGTGATCCGATGCCGAAGGCCGAGCCCCAGTTAGAAAACCCCGTCGTGCTCCAGCGTGATGCGGTGAATGCGCCGCCGCGCCGAGCCGTAGTCGCGCGCCGCGTAGTGTTGGACCTGACGGTTGTCCCAGATCGCGACGTCGCCGGCTTTCCACTCGAAGCGCGCCTGCACTTCCGGCGTCTTGATCAGGTCGTATAGATAGTTCAGCAGGCTCTGACTCGCCGTCTTCGAAACACCGAGCAGATGGCTCGTATGTCCTTCGTTGACGAACACCAGCTTGCGGCCGTTTTCAGGGTGCGTTTTGATCACCGGCACTTCGATCGGCGGAAACTTTTGCGAAGCGTCGCGCACCCGTTCGAGCCCGGCCTGAACGTTGTCCTCGCTCGTTCCCTCGGGAATGTCGTAGCCGCTCAACAGGTCCGCAAGCGCATGCTTTTTCGGCGAAGCGATGAACGTGTTGACCGCTTTCAGCTTCTCGAAGTAGCGGGCCAGATCGGGATCCAGCAAGTCGTAGACTGCCGCCGACGAGGTCCAGATCGTGTCGCCGCCGCCCCCCTCGGGAATCTCCTGCGCGTGAAGGACGGTTGCCTTGGGCGGCTGTGCCTGCCATGAAACATCGACGTGCCAGTTGTCGGTGCCGCCGGATTGCGTCTTCTCGCTATGGGCGATGACCTCGATCTCCGGGAAGCCCGCGACGGCCGGCAGATAGATGTTCTTGCGAATGGGCGTGCCGAAGATGCGTGCCAGCGCGACATGCTGCTCGGGCGTAAGCTCCTGCTCGCGAAAAAAGATCACGCCGTGATCCACGAGTGCCTGCCTCACGGTTCGCTGGTTGGCGTCGCTGAGCGGTTGGGACAGGTCGACGTTTTCGATGACTGCGCCGATAAGCGGTTTGTATCGGCGCACGCGAATGTCCTGATGTGCTGCGGAGTGCGGTTGCTGAACCTCGAGTACTGAACTCATGGCTTCCTCCTTATGGGATCGATGGCGGACTCCATGAAAGCAGAGCGCGCACGGCATCGGCAACCAACGATTCCGCGCATGAATATGTGACGGATAGCGATTCGTTTAGTCGGCGCGGTCATACTAGGTTCGAACCAAAGTTTCTTTCCGTGCGGGCGATGCGTTGCCTATAGTCAAAGATTCGCCGTTTCGATAGCGCTCGATGGTTGCGCTGGCTATGGCGTCGCAATACGTGTTCGAGCAGAACAAGGATGACAAGCCGCGCCGCGTAGGCGCGATGTGACACAACCGGCAAGGGCTGCCGGTCGGCATGTTTGGCTAATAGATGTGGGCAGGCCGGAGACTGTCCGGCGACGCAAGTGCGGTACTTCGCCAGTCTAATGGACTAAAGAACGCGCGGCGCTCAGGTGGGAAAGAAGCGATTGGCAGGCCGTGGCAGCCCGAGATATTCGCGCAGCGTCGCGCCCACGTATTCACGACGAAACAGCCCGCGCCTCCGAAGTTCAGCGCGGCATCGGGATTGGACGTCGTGACGACGTTCCAGCCTGCCCGCCCGCCGCTGATGCGATCGAGCGATGCGAAGCGCCGCGCGACATGGTAAGGGGCGTCGAAGGTGGTCGAGGCGGTGGCGACGAGGCCGATCTTCTCCGTTACCGCGGCCAGTGCGGACTGGATGGATGCCGGCCGCGCAGTCAAGCTCGTCGGCGAAGCGTGCTCATGTCTCGCGCTTCGCCGATTGCGTTGTTGGGCTGGACCGCGGCGAAGGCGTTACGCGCCCGAGGCGCTCCGTTGCTGCCGTGTCCAGGTTGCGCCGCGGGATAGCCGAACCATGCGAGGTTAGCGCCGCAGCGCAATGAACGATAACGGAATTTGCGACGACGGTGAAGGAAGCGAATCTTCAATGGCTATCGTGGCGTGTCAGCTATGCATCGCGCTTTGTGCGGCGCTCATGGAGCGATCGCCGTGCTTGCCGCCCGCGCATTTCACACGCGAGGAAGCGGCGGCCATTGCTGGCCGCCGCCTGTTTCAGCGTCGCGATGACAGCCGCCGCACCACCGACACCAGCGCATCGACCTCATCGCAGGTGTTGTAGAACGCGAGCGACGGCCGCACCGTTGCCTCGACACCGAAGCGACGCAAGATCGGCTGCGCGCAGTGATGCCCGGAGCGCACCGCGATGCCCTCCTCGTTGAGCGCCTTGCCCACCTCTTCGGTTTCGTAGCCCTTCAGCACGAACGACAACACGCTGGCCTTGTCGCGCGCCGTGCCGATCAGCCGCACGCCCGGCACCGGTTGCAGCACGCTCGTTGCGTACGCGAGCAGATCGTGTTCATAACGCGCGATATTCTCGATACCAATGCGCTGAACGTAATCGATCGCCGCACCCAGGCCCACCGCATCGGCGATATTGCCCGTTCCCGCTTCGAAGCGGTTCGGCGGCGGCTGGAACACCGTGCGTTCGAACGTCACGTCCGCGATCATGTTGCCGCCGCCTTGCCACGGCGGCATATCTTCGAGTATCGCGCGCTTGCCGTACACCACGCCGATGCCGGTCGGACCGAACACCTTGTGGCCCGAGAACACGAAGAAATCCGCGTCGAGCGCCTGCACATCCACCCGCATGTGCGATACCGACTGCGCGCCATCGACCAGCGCCTTCGCGCCCGCACGATGCGCAAGCTCGACAATCTCCCTGACCGGCACCACGGTGCCCAGCGCGTTCGACACCTGCGTGACCGAGACGATCTTTGTCCGGTCATTCAGCAGCCGACGGTATTCGTCGAGCAAAACCTGCCCGCTGTCATCGACCGGAATCACCCGCAGCTTCGCGCCGGTCTGCGCGGCAAGCTGCTGCCACGGCACGATGTTCGCGTGATGCTCCAGATGCGACACGATGATCTCGTCGCCTTCGCCAACGTTCTGCACGCCCCACGTCTTCGCGATCAGGTTGATCGCTTCGGTGGTGCCGCGCACGAAGATGATCTCCTCCGGCGATGCCGCGCCGATGAAGCGCTGCACCTTGCTGCGCGCCGCCTCGTAGGCATCGGTCGCGCGGCCGGCCAGAGCATGCGCCGCGCGATGGATGTTCGAGTTTTCGTGTGCGTAGAAATACGCGAGCCGGTCGATCACCGCCTGCGGCTTGTGCGTCGTCGCGGCGTTGTCGAACCACACGAGTTGCCGGCCGTTGACGCGCTCCTGCAGAATCGGAAAGTCGCGGCGAATCGCATTCACGTCGAACGGTGGATGCGCCGCGCTTGCCGCCTGCGGGACGTTCTGCGCGCCATGAAGCGACTGCCCCGGCGTGCGAGAACGATCCTGCATATTCAGGAAATAGTGTGACGGGCTCGCGGGTTGCGCCGCTGCGGGTGAAGCAGCCGCCCGGTCATACGGAAAGCGTTGTTCGACAAGCGGCCCGTCAACAGCAGGCAAGCCGAGCGATTGCGCGGTCACTTCCTGCCAGCCCGGCACGACGATCTCCGGCGGCACGGCGGAAGTCTCTCGCGAGTGCGTCGCATCGCCGAGGAAGTAGTAAGGCGAAGCCGACTGCGTTGCCAGCGCTCCACCGCCGCCCTGACGCTGCGCGCCCTGTCCTTCCGGCACACCCAGCGCGGCGCTGCCAAAAGGCGGATCGAGCGCGGGCGCAACCGTCACCACGTTATCGGGCAAGCCGTTCTGAGCCGCCGCATGCGGCACCAGCGCGGGCGCGCGATGCCCCAGCGACAGAACGTGCGTCGGCGCGGAAGGCAGCAGGTTGCCGCCCGGCACGTGACCTTGCGGCAACGCCGCGCCCGGTATGCCGGTGCCCGTGCCTCCGGGTCCCGCGAGCGGCGAACCAGCCGGAGCTGGATTGCCGAGCTCGCTGGTCACGGGCGCGGTGAACGGCTGCGTGCCCGCGAGACCCGGCGTTGCCGACGTATCGGGCGCATTGCCCGGCAGCGCCGAGAAGAACGCGTTAGCGAGCGACGCCAGAAGCGCGGGGTCGGGCAATCCCGCTGGAGGACCGTCAGGCACTTCGTGCGGCGGGACGTTGTCCATCGGCTTACTTGTAGGTGTCTGGGTAGTCATGGTACTTGCCGATCTCCACGTCATCGAGAACCGCCAACGCGTCCGGCGAATGCACGGCGAGCGAGCAATAGAGCGAGATCAGATACGACGCGATCGCATGATTGTTGATGCCCATGAAGCGGACCGACAGCCCCGGACCCTGCTCGCCCGCGACACCCGGCTGGAACAGGCCGACCACGCCCTGGCGCTTGTCGCCGACGCGCAGCAGCAGGATCTGGGTCTTGCCGTCCGCAACCGGCACCTTGTCCGACGGAATCAGCGGAATACCGCGCCACGTCAGGAACTGCGAGCCGAACAGACTGATGGTGGGCGGCGGCACGCCACGGCGCGTGCATTCACGGCCGAACGCGGCGATCGCGAGCGGATGAGTGAGGAAGAACGCGGGCTCTTTCCAGACCTTCGTGAGCAGCTCGTCGAGATCGTCCGGGGTCGGCGCGCCGGTCAACGGAAACACGCGCTGTTCTTCAGCGACGTTGGCGAGCAGACCGTAATCGGGATTATTGATGAGCTGGCTTTCCTGCAGCTCCTTGATCGTTTCGATCGTGAGGCGCAGTTGCTCCTTGATCTGATCGTGCGGGCTGCTGTACAGATCCGAGACCCGCGTATGCACATCCAGCACCGTGCTGACCGCATTGAGAAAATACTCGCGCGGCGCTTCCTCGTACGGCACAAAAGTGCGCGGCAATGCGCTCTCATCTTCACGCGCGGTGCAGGCGGCCACCACCGCTTCAGGATTCTTCACCTGGTTCAGACGATAGATGCCTGCCTCGACCGGCAGCCACTGCAGCAGGTGCGTGAGCCAACGCGGCGTGATCGTCGCGAGTTGCGGAACGGTTTTGGTGGCATTAGCTAGTTGCCGTGCTGCGGTATCGCCGAGCGCCGTCAGGCCGCCCACTGTTGCTGTCATCTGTTGCTCCGGGGTTGTTAGATGAAAATCGGGAAAGCTTATGAGCGGAACAGATTATCGAGAGCCAACCCCGGCCCTTCAACATGCTATAGACAGCAACGTTCGATCTAACGCAGCGAAGCGGGATCGACCTCCGCAGTTGCAGCGGCAGGATTGAGCAGACGTTCTATCGGCACCTGAAACGCGCGCGCGAGTTTGTCGACCGTGACGATGGATGCGATCGCGGCACCGCGTTCAATCTCGCCGACATAGGAGCGGTTCAGTTCGGCGTACTCGGCCAGTTGCTCCTGCGACCAGCCATAAGTCTCGCGAATCCGTCTGACCGCCGCGCCGAATTCCCTGACGAGGCCGCTCATCGCGCTGCTCCCGTCACGAGAGGTTCGTCCTCCCGCTGCGCGCGTGACGTGCGTTCGCCCGGCACGGCAACGCCGGTGCCTTCATTGCGCGACACCGCCTGCGTCACGTGCGACCCCGGCGCGACATCCTGCGTGAGCCACACATTGCCCCCGATCACCGAACCCCGGCCGAGCGTCACGCGTCCGAGTATGGTTGCGCCCGCGTAGATCACCACGTCGTCCTGGACGATCGGATGACGCGCGTGCCCCTTCTCCAGGTGCCCTTGCGCGTCGCGAGGAAAGCGCTTGGCGCCGAGCGTCACCGCCTGATAGACGCGCACCCTCTCGCCGATCACGGCCGTCTCGCCGATCACCACGCCGGTGCCGTGATCAATGAAGAACGCCGCGCCGATCTTCGCGCCGGGATGAATATCGATGCCGGTCTGAGCATGCGCATGCTCAGCAACGATCCGCGCCAGCAGCGGCAAACCGAGTCCGTACAATTCGTGCGCGATGCGGTGGTGAATCATCGCGAGCACGCCCGGATAGCACAACAGCACTTCATCGACGCTGCCCGCCGCGGGGTCGCCATGAAACGCGGCGAGAACGTCGCTGTCGAGCAGCGTGCGGATTGCCGGCAAGCGCGTCGCGAACGCGCGCACCGCGACGCTTGCCTGCGCTTCCACCACGGCCGCGGGCGGTGGGTCGTGCCGGGTGCGGTAGTGCAACTCCAGCCGCGCCTGCGCCAGTAGCGCATGCAAGGCCGCGTCGAGCGCATGCCCGACGTAGAAGTTCTCGCTCTCCTGCCGCAGATCGGCGGGCCCGAGACGCATCGGAAAAAGCACACCCTTCAGCGTATCGACGATGTCCGCGAGCGCTTCGCGCCCCGGCAACTCGCGCCCGCCTGGTTCGAGCGAACGCTTCTGCACTTCACGCCACTGCTGGCGCACCGTCTGAAGCGCCTGAACTATTTCATCGACGTCGAACACTGCCACAGCGTTGACTCCCCATAAAGTGCAGCGCGGACCGTTTCAGGTGCATCAGTCCTGAATCCACGGCAGGCCGTGAAAACGCCAACCATTGCTGGCGCCGCGCCGTTGCGCGTCGTCCAGCTCTCCTTCGAAACCTTCCAGCACGTTGAAAACCTGCGTGAAGCCCGCTTTCGCGGCAGCCTCGGCCGCCAGCGCGGAGCGGTTGCCGCTGCGGCACAGCAACAGCACGACCGCATCCTTGCCGGTCTTCGCTTCAAGCTCGCGCACGAAGCGCGGATTGCGCGTCAGGCTCGTGCCAGTTGCCCATGCAACATGCAGACTGTCCGGCACGAGTCCGACGAATTTGCGTTCCTCGGCAGTGCGCACGTCCACGAGGACTGCGGCGCCGGCCTGAACGAGTGTCCACGCGTCTTGCGGCGGCACGCCGCCCGCATAGGACAGGCCCGCTTCGGCAGCGCGTGCGCGGGCGCTTTCGAGCAGCGCGTCGGTGGATCGTTCTGCGAGTTCAAGCGTCATGACGTCTCCTTCGATATAGCGCGATTCCTTACGCGCTGTTTCTAGACAATGGCGAATGCAACCGCCTATAGCCATCAGGAGACACTATGAGAGATCGGCGACCGAAGCCGAACCAATTTATTTTCATTTCTAAAGAAGCATCGGTTTAGTCGCTGCGACTTACGGAAACGCTGCTTGCCATTCAATCCGGCGGCGGATCGTGCGGCACGACAAACATGACCGGCGTGTATTCCAAATGGAAATAGCCGCCGCGCGCATACGCCGCGATCCGCTCCGCCGATTGCGCGCGCTCGTCTGGCGCGCGTAGTCCGTCGGAACGCTCATCGGACTGTGCCGATGAACGCTTCGCATAACGCTGCCCCAAGGTCCGCACGGGATGCAGCAGCCCACTCAGGAAAATTGCCGTGGCCATGCGACCTCCAATCGATCCATTGCTCTATGGACTCAATCTAGCGTTCGCATAAAAGAACGGCAAACAAGGTTTGATGGATTGGATTTCACTACGCGTATCAAACGCTAATCTTTTCCGGACGATCGAACGTCGCCGCGTTCCGAGGCCTTCGAATCAACAACGTCGATCACGCTTTTTCCGGCGACGCCGCGGCACTCTTCGACGCCATCGCAGGGGCATTCGTTTCACTGCGTCGAAACGCATTCGCGCCGCTATGCAAATGCCAAATCAATATTGGCGCGCGCGGCAAGCCGCTGACGATAATCAGGCGCATCAGTCTCTCTTCTCGCGGCAACCCGTCCAAGGAGCATTGATATGACAGCAGCTGTTGACACTCAAGCGGAAAGCGCGCTCTCGCGGCTCAGACACGCCAATAATGACGCCCTTCCCGACGACATCGAGCGGCTCGTGCAATCGCATGACGGCGATAACTGGATTCGCGCGCTCGCGTTGAATCCGGACACCACCCGGCGCTTCGTCCGTTACTTCGAACAACTGTTTGGCGCGACAGGCGGGAAGCTCCCGCTCGTCGAACGCGAACTGATCGCGGTCGTTGTCTCCACGACCAACCGCTGCGGTCTGTGCGCGCTTCATCACACTCACGCACTGGGCGCCGCGCTCGACGATCCGGCAAAAGCACGCCGCATTGCCACGGACCTTCATTTCGCGGGGCTTTCGTCGCGTGAGCAGGCACTCGCCGATCTTGCGATCAAGGTGACGCAAGACCCGCGCAGCGTGAATCAAAAAGATTTCGAGCGGCTGCGTGGCGAAGGCCTTTCCGAGCCGGCCATTCTCGAAGCTGTTGAAACGGCGTCGTGGTTCAACCACACGAACCGCATTTTCATTTCGCTGGGCGTCGTCCCAGACGACAAATACTTCGCTTGAACAATCGTCGTATGGGAGAAGGAGAAAATCACTGTGAGCACAGTCAGTACGGCACCGGAACCCGACCTATCCGCCCCCACGAATAACGAAGCGCAAGCCGCCAACAGATCCAGTTCGTTGCTCTCTGAAGCGCTGCTCGATCGCATCGGTACGCGCGCGGCGCTATACGATCGTGAGAACCGCTTCTTTGCCGAAGACCTCGACGAGCTGAAACAGGCGGGATTTCTGCGTGCGAGCGTGCCAGTCGAGTTGGGAGGCTTGGGGCTTACATTGCCCGAATTCATCCAGCAGCAGATCCGGCTCGCGGGACGTGCGCCCGCCACGGCGCTCGCGTTGAACATGCATCAATACTGGATCGGCGCGGCGCTGCATTTGCGGCGGCTTAGCGACAACTCCGCGCAATGGATTCTTACCGAGGCCGCAGCCGGCAAGGTCTTCGCCGCAGGCCACGGTGAACCCGGCAACGATCTGGGTCTCGCCCACTCGTTCGTGAAGGCGACGCCGCTCGCCGACGGCAGCTACCGCTTCGACGGCCGCAAGATTTTCACGTCGCTGGCTCCCGTTTGGGACTGGCTCGGCGTTCACGGACTCGACGACTCGGACCCCGCGCATCCTAAGATCGTGCATGCGTTTATCGAGCGCAGCGCGCCGGGTCATCGCACGGTCAAGACATGGGACGCGCTCGGCCTGCGCGCGACGCAAAGCGACGATACCCTGCTGGAGGGCGCCGTGGCGCGCAAGGATCGCGTAATTCGCGTGCTGCCTGCCGGACCGCCGAACGATCCGTTCGTCGACGGCATTCTCGGCGCCGTCCTGCCGGGGCTGGCCGCCGTGTACTACGGCGCGGCAAAACGTGCGTTTGCTCTCGCGCTTGCGTCCGCCACCACGCGCTCATCCGCCGCATTGCAGGGCAGGACCTACGCATACAAGCCTCTCACGCAGCGCAGCGTCGCCGAGGCGTCGATCGAACTCGACAGCATCGAGGCATTACTGGAACGCGTCGCCGATAGATGGTGGTCCGGGCACCCGGAGCCCGAACCGTGGATCGCGAAACTGCTGGCCGCGAAACAGCACGCGGTGGATGGCGCGCTGCGCGTCGTGAACCTTTCGCTGCAAATTGCCGGGGCCGGCGCGTTGGCGCGGCGTGCGGAACTGGAACGGCTATATCGCGATGTACGTGCGGGCGCATTCCATCCGCCTAACGCTGATGCGTCGTTCGAGCTCATCGGCCAGGCGCGCCTCGGTGTGCTCGGTCTCGTTTGAAGGAAGCCTTCGCTGCACGCAATGATGCGTCGGCGAAGGCCTTGTCTAATCGCAGCTTCGACCACCTTTACGAGCAGGCGGCGAGTACTGCCTCACCGTCGCGCGAGCATGGCAAGCGAGCGATGCTGCTGCAATTGCGAGTCATATCCGGCAAGCGCGCCTTCGAAAGAGCGCACAGCCGACCGTGTCGCGATAGTGGTTGTGACCGCGTCTTCGTGTGTCGTTTCGGTCGCGGCGGCTCCATTCACGACGTGACGCGCACCGCTCAGGCAATAGCCCGAAACGCGCCGCGCGTTCAAACATACACGCACGGTGCCGTTTTCGATCAGCGGCGCGAGCGCGGCTTCCACTGCCCGCTCCGAAACACCGAAAAGAAGTGTCGGCCGGTTCGCGTAGGAAGTCATGTTGCACCTCCATTCGTCTGGTTCCTCAGCAGAGGCGACAGAGGGCCGATGGGAATGTTCCAGCTCGCACACCGCAACGGACGCCTGATCGGTTGGACTCCCCTGTAATCGACCAGCGTCTCGAGGCCTGCTTTATGCTGTTCAATCTCCAGGCTCGGGAATCGCCCATTTTCGATTCGAACAAGGAGATAGGCTCATGAGGGCCAGGTCCGGGCGGCACATATCTGCGCCACGGGCGGTCTACTACGCCCTCGCATCGAATATCGCTGTCGCCGTGTGCAAGTTCGCCGTCGCGTTCTACACCAACTCGGGGTCCGCACTCGCCGAAGCCGTACACTCCAGCGCCGACTGTCTGAACCAGATTGCGCTGCTCGTCGGGCATCGCGCCGCGCGAGCCGAGCCCGACGAGCAGCATCCACTCGGCTTCGGTCGCGCGACCTATGTCTACGCAATGCTGGTGGCGCTGCAGCTTTTCATCTTCGGCGGCGTTGCGTCGATGGTGATCGGCGGCTTTCGAGCAATCCATCACTCACGGCTCGAACAGCCTTTGCTCGCGATCGCCGTGTTGTGCGTGTCCGGCGTGATCGAGGCAGTCGCTCTCAGAGCCTCCATTCGCACGATCGAACCCCGCCATCGCGCCGGCGGGCTACTGAAATGGTTCAGGGAAAGCGGCAGGCCGTCCGTGATGCTCGCGGTCAGCGAGGATGTCGCCGCGGTAACGGGCGTGCTCGTCTCCCTGATCGCGATCGGCATTACGGTGCTCACGGGCAACCCGCTTTACGATGCGCTCGGCAGTGTCGGCGTCGGCGTCGTGCTGATGGTCACGGCTCTGTTCTCGATGCGCGAGATTCAATCGCTTCTCGTCGGTGAATCGGCGCACCAGCGCATACGCCAGGAGATGCGCGCGTGGCTCAGCGAGCGCCACGAAGTCCGTCGCATCGTCAGTCTGATCGCCTTGAAGTGGTCGGAGGATCTGGTGATTGCGATTCAGGCCGAACTCGAACCGCACGACAGTGCGAACGACATGGTGCGCACGATCAACCGCATCGAGCACGAATTGAAGGAGCGCTTTCCATCCGCCCGATGGATATTCTTCGAGCCCGAATTGCGAGAACATGGCCGAGCCCCGCTCTAGTAACGAAACAGAGCATCGGCGACACGTGGCGCGCCGCTTGCTTCGTATACTGATGCGCAGGCGAGACGCAGAGGGTTTGTTCCCCCAATGAACGGCTCGGTCAGGCCGACCCGCGATAAGGCTGAGGGTGGCAATGGATAGCTTGCAGTGTGAGTACGACGATTGCGTGGTGCTGGTTCGCGCACTTCGGAACTGGATTGACCGCCACTGGCCCATCGACCGAGCGCGCGTCAAGGCCGAGATGGGGCAGCTCATCGACATGGTGGAACGGGCCGGACCGCGCGACGCGATGTTTCACGGTCGTCTCGATGCGGCGCGCTCGCTGATCGTGCTCGGGCGATTGACGGACGCGCTGGACTGCGTCGATACGCTACTGCCGGTCGTGCAACAAAGCGAACTCAGCCCCAGGCGTTGGCCGATTACCGCACGGCGCTGGAGACCGTAAATCTCGCCAAGGCTTGATCGAACGCATCGCGCCTGTCGCAACGACTCAGGCCGGATAGCCTACCGGGATCAGATAGAGGACGGTCTGGCCGCGAGGCAGCCCGAGCTTGCGCGCCGCCGGAGCGCCGTCGACGGCGCCCACGGGCACGGCGACGAGCCCCAGCGCGACGATCTGCAGCAGCATGTTCTCGGTCGAATGCCCGACTTCGAGATCGGCATACAGATTGGCTCTCCCGCCATATCTCGCGGTCAGCCTGCTGGGGTCGGCGGCCACCACGAGCAAGGCCGGGGCCGCCTCGACCGACGCCTGATTGACCGCAAGCGCGCGCAGTTCGGGGCGCAGGTCGTGGCTGGCGCGCTTCTCTGCCCGATGGCCTTGCGGCAGATAGTGCATCACCTCCGTAGCAGTCACCACGTACAGTTCGAGCGCATACAAAGCGCCGGCCGCCGGAGCCGCACGCTTGCCGTCCGAGCTGGTGATGCCCTGCCCGGCCCACATCAATTGGCCGATGACCTCGACCGGCAGCGGCCTCGACGCGAATCTGCGCACGGACCTGCGCTTTGCGATGGCTTCCTCGAGGGACACCGTGCCTGTGAGGTTGGGCTTGGGCAACTCGATCTGATCGGTGAATTTCGCCTCGGCTCCGTGCGCCAGGCTGGTAGAACCCTCGGCGAGCGCGCCTGCGGCCAGCGCAACCAACAGTTCACGGCGTTTCATTGGGCACCTCCATCAGCAAAAAAGCAGGCTGGCAGGCAAAGCCTGCAGCCTGCGCGAATCTCGGCACTGCGCGTTGGCGAACACGGTCAGGCAGAACCCGCAACCGGTGTACGCCGCACATCCGACAGATAGATCAGGATCAGCGAAACCCAGACGATCCCGTAAACGAACATGAAGCAGGCCGAACGCACCCTGAAAAAATCCAGCAGGATGCCGAAGATTATAGGCAGCAGGAATCCGCCCAGGCCCCCTGCAAGCCCGACGATCCCGGTGACGACGCCCATGATCTCCGTAAAATCGTCGGCCACGTACTTGAAGTTCGACGCGATGCCAAACGCGAAAGCCGCGCCGAGCAGGAACGCCAGCGCAACGAACGCATAGACGGTTACGCGCAGGTGAATGCTCGCGGTACCGTCGATCGTGTGAATCACGAAATCGGTCGGCGGATACGACAGCTGGAACAGGCAGATCCACGCGACGCATAGTCCCTACCACGTCACGCTATGGGCGCCGAGGCGATCGGCCAGCGCTCCGCCTACCGCCCGCAGCACCGACCCCGCGGATAGTCCGTCTGCTGCGTTTCCCAGGTGACGATGCCGCCCTTGACATAGATCTTCCAGGAGCAGGACCCCGTGCAGTTCACGCCATGAGTGGAACGAACTATCTTGTCGTGCTGCCAGCGTTGGCTGGTAAGCATCTTCATTGCCGGTCTTCATCTGTGACAGCACCGTGACCATCCGAAAACTGCGGACGGAGGGCCGTAAAGTAACGTAACCTGTCCAGGAGATGGCTCATGTGCGTCCTGCCTCTATCGGAGTGGGTCGGCGCAAGGTCGCGAAGGGGATTTGAAACGGACAAACTGCGGACCACGTCCGCTTCGTGCCTGAAGGGCTGCCTTGATGCCCGGCACGGACGCTCCTTGGCACACTCAACGTCTCCATCTATGGTGACATGCGTCAAGTCTCCCTCAATCGGACTTTGGTCCTACAAACGCCGCCCGCGCGGTGGTGTAGGTTTGTGATGCGCAACCGACAGGAGAGCAATCATGTGCCGTTGGCTCGCTTATACCGGCAACCCGCTTCAGCTCGAAACCGTGCTGTTCAATGCCCGGCATTCGCTGATCGATCAGAGCATGCATTCGCGGCTCGGCGCCACCACCACCAATGGCGACGGTTTCGGGATCGGCTGGTATGGCCATCCCACCGACATTCCGTTTCGCTACCGCTGCATCCAGCCCGCATGGAGCGACCGCAATCTACGCGAGGCAGCACGGGCGATCCATTCGCCGCTATTCGTTGCGCATATACGCGCGGCGACCGACACGCCGTCGCAGGAAACCAACTGTCATCCGTTCCGCCACGGCCGCTGGCTGTTTGCGCACAACGGGCTGGTGCGCAACTACCCGAAGGTGCGCCGCGATCTGATGGTGCAGATCGACCCCGAACTATTCCCCTCCATCGAGGGCTCGACCGATTCCGAGGTGCTGTTTTTTCTCGCGCTGTCCTTCGGGCTGGAGCTCACGCCGGTCACCGCGCTCGAACGGATGGTCGGCTTCGTCGAAGCCACCGGCCGCCGGCATGGCATCGATGAACCGCTGAACATGACCGTGTGTGCGACCGACGGCGAGCAGATCATCGCGGTCCGTTATTCGAGCGAGGGGCAGTCGCGCTCGCTGTTTCACAGCACGTCGTTCCGTCATCTGCGCGAGTTGTATCCGGACGACGAGCGCATCAGGACGGCCGGCGAGAACGCGTTTCTCGTGCTGTCAGAGCCGCTCTCCGACTTGCCGGGCATCTGGCAGGAAATCCCCGAGAGTACGGCGGTGGTCGCACGCGGCGGCGAGATCGAGCAGTATGCGTTCAAGCCGCGAATGAACTGAACCGCGCCTGGAATTTTGCGCCCCGCCGCCCTATGCTGCGGGAATGAGCAAGGTCAACGGCACAAAACGTGCATACCGGCTCGGGAGAAACGCGGCGTGTCATCTTCGAATCCGGGACCGACGGCAGAAGACAAGCTCGCCTTCTGCGTCGCCTGCACCGCACTGGACCAGGCGACTCGCGATCTGCAACAGTTGAGAAGTAACCCGGCAACATCGCTGAATGCGCTGTCAAGAGCGCAGCGCGACTACGAATTGACCCGGGTGCAATGGCAGCGCTGCCAGTGGCAACTGCGGGCCGCAACGGCCCACGCAGTGAAGAGACCATCACAATGCATCGGCGCGGTCGTCATCGTTGGGCACGACAAGGCGGTCCGGGATTCTCTGCGTGTTCTGCTCAATGTAAAAGGATATGGGCGCTCCAAAGCGCTCGGTTTCGACCATTGGCATGAAATATGGCTCGAGCCATCGCGCCAATTGATCATTCTCGACGTTCCCGTCAATTCAATTACGACAGCGTTGTGGTTCGTGGAGAGCTTCGATACAAGCATCGATAAGCCGCGCATCGTCGCGCTGGCGCGGCCGGAAGACGCAGCCAGTTTCGCTGGCAAGGTCGATGCCATCGTTGCCAAGCCCATCGTGCTCGAAGAATTGCTTTACGCAATCGACTTGATCCAATTGCAGACGAAGACTCCTGCTCATCATGGGTGACGGTGTCCGTCGGCACGGCCCGAAGTTCGTTCGTTCCCTGTAGAAGCCCGTATTTCCGCGTATTTCCACCGAAGCCGCGCTTCGCATCTGCTTGCCGAAGCCGCGCAACGCCGCCACGAACACCCCGGGCCCGCAATTTGCTAAATGTGGCGGCGAGGTGACATATATATGAACGACGATAAATTGATCGAGCCGGAATCCGCCGTACGCGATCCCGTCGAGCGATCCTGGATCAGACGCCTGGGCCCGGGCCTGATCACGGGCGCGGCCGACGACGATCCCTCCGGCATCGGCACTTATTCGCAGGCAGGCGCGCAGTTCGGGTTCAACCTTCTGTGGGTGATCCTGATCACGTATCCGTTGATGACCGCGATCCAGCTGGTGAGCGCGCAGATTGGCCGGGTGACCGGCAAGGGCCTCGCGTCGAACATCCGCGCGCATTATCCGGCGTGGCTGCTGTACGGCGCGGTCGCCCTGCTCGTCGTGGCAAACGTGATCAACATCGCCGCTGACCTGTCGGCGATGGGCGCCGCGGCCGGACTGCTGCTGCCAGGTCCGCAGCACCTTTACGTCGTCGGCCTCGGGGCGTTCTCGGTGATCCTGCAGATTTTTGTCCCCTACGAAAGCTACGCGCGGATACTGAAGTGGACCGCTCTATCGCTTCTTGCGTACGTCGCGGTCGCTCTCATCGTGCCGATCCGTTGGGGCGAAGTCGCGCGCGCGATCGTGTTGCCGCGCATCTCGCTGACGTCGGACTATCTGACCATGATCGTCGCGGTGCTGGGCACGACGATCAGTCCGTATCTATTCTTCTGGCAGGCGTCGCAGGAAGTCGAAGAAATGCGCTCGGCACCGCAACAGGCGCCGTTGCGCCGCGTGCCGCACCAGGCGCCCGCGCAGCTGCGACGAATCCGCTTCGATACCTGGGTCGGCATGGGCGTGTCGAACTTCGTGGCATTTTTCATCATGTTGACGGCGGCGGCTACGCTGCATCTGCATCACATCGAAGTGAAAACCTCGGCCGATGCCGCGCGGGCGCTCGAGCCGTTTGCCGGGCGCTTTGCTTACGTCCTGTTTGCGCTCGGTATCATCGGCACCGGCCTGCTCGCACTGCCGGTTCTCGCCGGCTCGGCCGCCTACGCCGCCGCGGGCAGCTTTCGCTGGCGCAGCAGTCTGGCGTTGCATCTGACGCTCGCGCGCGAATTCTATGCGGTGATCGCACTGGCCATCGTCGGCGGTGTGGCCATCACCTTCATGCATTTCGACCCGATCCGTGCGCTCTACTGGAGCGCGGTGATCAATGGCATTACCGCGGTGCCGATCATGGTCGTCATGATGCTGATCGCGCGAAGCCGGCGGGTCATGGGACAGTTCGCCGTCAAGGGCGTGCTGGCCTGGGGAGGATGGCTCGCAACGCTCGCGATGGCGCTGGCGGCGGTGGGCGTGTTCGTGCCGTCGTAACCAGACGCGTGTTCACCTCGAACCCGGCTTTCGTATGTGAAAACGATGCTTCGCAATTCGCGCCGCACGGGTTGCGCAACCGCAACCGTATCTGAACTTCCTCGTTTTACGTTCGTCTGAACGGTGCGTCCGGCCACGGACGGCGCCGCCATATGCTGACGGTTCGCCGACAACCGCGTGGCCGCTCCCCGTTCGACGATCAAGGAGGATTGCACATGCCGAAGAAGCGTTCAGACGAATCGCCAGCCGCACGCGGCAACCGCGGTAGCAGGATTCTCGCCGCGCCGGTTTTCTCGCAACCGCAGCCCACGCCGGACCCGCAAACTTTCGTGGTCAGGCACGCATCCGACACCGCGGCCTACAAGGTCATCGACGAACTGAACCGCGAGCACAAGCTGAAGGCGCTGCCGTTTCCGCCGCCGCGCGGCGGCACCGAGCCCCGGCTGACGTTTGCCGAAGTGGTGAACAACAACCAGAAGCTGCTCGATACGATCAGCGAGAGTGGACAGATCGTGTTTCATGCCACCGGCGATTGCGGCAGTACGAAAGGTCCGTCCACCCAGAACGAAGTCTCCGACAAGATGGTCAGCGACTTCGACGAAGCCGATCCCGCCGAGGTGCCGCAATTCAACTTTCTGCTGGGCGACATCGTCTACAGCTTTGGCGAGGCGCAGTACTACTACGATCAGTTCTATGAACCGTATCGCAACTATCATGCGCCGATTCTCGCCGCTGCCGGCAACCACGACGGAATGGTTTCGCCGTTGAAGCATGAGAAAAGCCTGCAGGCGTTTCTCAGGAACTTCTGCTCCGACTGCTTCCAGGTCTCTCCCGACGCGGGCCACCTTTCGCGGACCGCGCAAATTCAGCCAGGCGTTTTCTTCACGTTCGAGGCGCCGTTCGTGCGCATCATCGCGTTGTACAGCAATACGCTCGAGGACCCCGGTGTGATCGCGGACCGCCACATCGGCAACAGTCAGCTGAAGTTCCTGAAAGCGGCGTTATTGCGAGTGAAGAAAGAGAACTATCGAGGCGCGCTGCTGTTCGCGCATCACCATCCGCCGTATGTGGCGCGCGGGCGTCACGGCTGGAGCGTGGAAATGCAACAGCAGATCGATACCGTTTGCGATGAGGTCGGTATCTGGCCGCATGCGGACCTCGCGGGACACGCGCACAACTATCAGCGCTTTACGCGAACCCGTTCCGATGGCACCCACATCCCTTACATCGTTTGTGGCAACGGCGGTCACGAGGTGCAGCGGCTCACCACCAACGGACAGCCGCCCCTTCGCGCGCCGCAGCTGATCCAGGCCGCGTCGAAAGACACCGATGCGGTTGTCCTTGAAAGCTACGACGACCGCAACTTCGGCTATTTACGGCTCGTCGCCAACGCGAGGCAGCTGCGCATCGAATACCATCCCGCCGTCGACGGACCCAATACGAAAACCCCGGACGACCAGGTGACCATCGATCTGGCCACCCGACAGGTCGCTCATTATGTCGCTCGCGACTCGGGCATACCCGCTCTTGCGGAGCGCATTCGTCAATTCGCGCAGGTCCAGCCTCGCAAAGACTGACAGGTGCGCAACTCGTCCCGATCCGATGCGATCCGCGGCTCCCGCTGGTTTCCCCGCATTAAAGATTCGTGAAAATCTACCGTAATCGTAAAAGTGAGGCGGCTCGCAGCGTTCGAGCCGTCGCTCCACCCGGTAGTCGGAGAACAGCGTGAGATTCAAAGCGGCGGCCCCGTGCCCCAACAAACCCAACCCGATTGAGTCCCGGGTCGATAGCGACGCACACCCGAATGGCTGGTCAGCCCGCAACCAGCAGTTTCTTTCCTATTTCCTGTCGCGGTATGGTCAACGCAGGACCATACCGCTGACGAGTCTTTGCATCGCCGTCATTGCCGGCGTTGGCGTCGGCGCTCTCGTGCATCAAGCGGCCAGTGAAGCGGCGACTACTCTACGTGTTGCGTTGTCGATGATGTCCGGCGTCGCCGGCCTCGCGATCGTTCGTCGCAAACTCGGCCTGGATCACGCGCGGCAAAGCGCCGCCACCGCATTGGCGAGCGGGCTTCTGCATGCGAATCGCGACTGCCTGAAGGTGCTCTCTACCGACGGAAAAATGCTGCGGGTGTCGGAGCATGGCGCGATGTTGATGGAAGCGGAGTCGCCGGAGCAACTGTCCGGCGCGGACTGGCTCGCTTTCTGGACCGGCGAGGACCGCGCGGCGGCCGAGCAGGCTTTGGCGGGCGCCGCCGCCGGCAACAGCACATCGTTCACGGGAAGCTGCGCGACGACGCGCGGGCGCACCAAATGGTGGAACTCGACGCTCACGCCAGTAACAGGCGACGACGGCGCGGTGACCGCGCTGCTTTGTGCGTCGGAGGACGTCACCCAGCAATCGGAACTGTTGAAGACACTGCGCGAACGCGATGAGCTGATGCATGAGATGGAGTTGCATGTCCGGCTCGTGTTCTATTCGTATAGCTCGCATTTCGAACACTGTCATCACATCAGCGCGGGGGTCGAACGCGTATTCGGTATTACGCCTCAAGAGCTCAGCAACCGGCCTTCGGCGTGGCTCGACCTCGTGGTGCCGGAGGATCTGGAGCCTTTGCTCGCCGAGATGAACCGCATCGCGTCCGAAGTGTCGGAAGGTCGCTTCGAATACCGCATCCGCCGCCCGGACGGTTGCCTGCGCTGGATCAGAAGCACGGCCTACCCGGTGTGCGATGGCTCCGCGAACGTGGTGCGCATCGTCGGCGTCAGCGAGGACATCACGCTGGAACAGGAACGCCTCGCGGCGCTCGACCATCTGGCCTACACCGATGGGCTGACGGGGTTGGCTAACCGCGGCGCGCTGATCCGCCACATGAAGAAGCTTTGCAGGCAGAACGTCGCCTTCGGTCTGATGTTCGTCGATCTCGACCGCTTCAAGGTCCTCAACGATACGCTGGGCCATACGGCCGCTGACCGTCTGTTGCAGGACATCGCCAAAGTCATCCAGGGCGCGCTTCCGCCGGATGCCTGTGTAGCGCGCCTCGGCGGAGACGAGTTCGCGGTGATCGTCAGGGGCGAGAGCGACAAGGTTACGCTGGCAAGCCTCGCGCAGTCTCTTCTGAACCTGTTTTCAAGCGACGTTCGAAAAGACCACGCCGCGCCGTTCGTCACGGCGTCGATCGGCATATCCATCTATCCCGAGCATGGCCGCGATCACGAGGCGCTGCTGACGAGCGCGGACATCGCGATGTATGCGGCGAAAAAAGGCGGCCGCAACGGCTTCCGGTTCGCCGACGAAGCGTCCAGCGATGTGCTCGGAGATTTCGAACTGGAGTGCAATCTGCCCACGGCGCTGGCGTCGAACCAGTTCGTGCTGCATTTCCAGGGCATTCATGAGCCAGCCTCTCTGACGGTGAAAGGCGTCGAAGCACTCGTTCGATGGAATCATCCAGCCCGAGGCCTGGTGGGTCCCGGCAGCTTCATCCCGATCCTGGAGGAAAGCGGGTTCATCGTCGAAGTCGGGGCATGGGTCATGGACGCGGCCCTCGCCCAACTCGCCGTCTGGCAGGCCGCTGGCAAAAAAGGGCTGTCGATGTCGGTGAACGTGTCCGCGCGTCAGTTGCGGGATGACTCGCTGGTCGCGATAGTCGACCAGGCGCTGCGAAAACACCGGGTGCCGCCGCGCTGCCTGCAGATCGAACTGACCGAAAGCGCGTTGATGGAAAACCCCTCACTCGCGCAGGCAACGCTAATGGCGCTCAAGCGCCTGGGCGTGCGCATCGCCATCGACGACTTCGGAACGGGATACTCGAGCCTGCGCTATCCGGCCGATTTTTCGCCGGACATCGTCAAGATCGACCGCTCGTTCACGGCGAGGCTAGGCCGCGACTCGGCGGCCGCGTCGATCGTCCGGGGCATCATTCAGATGTCGCACGAACTCGGCATCAAGGTAACGGCCGAGGGTGTCGAAACGAATCAACAGCTGCATGCGCTGCGCGACGCAGGCTGCGACTTCGTGCAAGGGTTCTTTTTGACGAAGCCGATGAAGGCGGAGAATCTGGTTCAGTGCGAATGCTCTCTGTCCTCGTCCGCCGCAACCTCGGCAGCTAGCGTCTGCTCCCATTGAGAAACAGATCCGCGACGACCGAGCGCAGCCATCGATTGCCGGCTTCGTGATGGTATTTCGCGTGCCAGTGCTGGCGCACCGCGAACCTGTCAACCGGAAAAGGACACGAATGGACCACGACGTCATTCGTCCGCGCCAGCGTCTCGCCAATGTGCCGTGGCAAGGTAGCGATCAGATCGGTCGACTTGATGATCGATCCGAGTCCGAGGAAGCCGGGCAATTCGAGCACGACGTCGCGTTCGATGTTCTCGCGCAATAACGCCTGTTCGAGCAGTTGGCCGCCCGTGCCAGCCGCAATGACGACGTGCCCCTCGCTGCCGTATTGCTTCAGACTCAGCCGCGCACGCACGCGAGGATGATTGCGGTTCGCAAGGCATACCCAGTCCTGCATATAAAGCTGTTGCTGGTACATACCGCCCCCCAGCCATGGCACGTGCCCGATCGCAAGATCCGCCTCGCCGGATTCGAGCGCCCGCTCTGTATTGCCGTCGATCCCTGCCGCTTCCAGCCGAACGCCCGGCGCCTGCGCCCGCAAATGCGCCAACATTCGCGGCAGCAGCGTAATGTGGCTCGCGTCCGTCATGCAAATACGAAAGCGTCGTTTGGCGGTGGCGGGATCGAACGAGATCTCCCAAGCAGCGAACCGGCGCAGCGACTCCAGAATTTCCCTGCACGGCCCGATCAGCGCGTCAGCCTGCGGCGTGGGCGTCATACCGCCCGGCGTGCGAACGAACAATGGGTCCTGCAAATGCTCGCGCAAGCGACCCAGCCAGATGCTGACCGTCGGCTGACTTTGCCCGAGCTGCTCTGCGGCGCGCGTGACGCTTCGCACGTCGTAAAGCAGGTCGAAAAGCTGAAGCAGCTTGAGGTCCGGAAGCTCAGTGGTACTCATGGCGGTATTGTCATTTGCAATATCGCCATTGTATCCATTACGTTATGCCCATGAATGGACGTCCGTACCGTGGGCCTCCTCGCCCCCATATGCGTCAAATGAGCGGAACGGTCAGGCGGTCGATGATCGCTTGCGTCTGCGGTCGAACGCCGCGCCACCACTCGAACGCCTCCGCAGCCTGCTCGACGAGCATGCCGACGCCGTCGGCGATGCCCTGCACGCCCGCATTTCGCGCGAGCCGCAGGAACGGCGTGAGCCCCTTTCCATACGCGAGTTCGTACGCGGTTCCCGCTGGACTGAACACCTCCGGGGGAACGGCGGGCAACTGACCGGTCAGGCTCGCCGATGTCGCGTTCACGACGAGGTCGAACTGCCCCATCCCTTCGAGTTCCCGGTAGCCGCATGCGATCAATGGGCGGCTGCTCGCGACTTGCGCGACCAGCGCCTCGGCCTTGCGCACATCGCGATTCACGACGACCAGTTGCGCCGGACGCGCCGCGATGAACGGCAGCAACGCGCCACGCACCGCACCGCCCGCACCGAGCACGAGCACGCGCTTGCCCGCCATCGGCTGAGCGAGGTTCACTTCGATATCGCGCACGAGACCGACGCCGTCGAAGTTCTCGGCAATGATCCGGTCGTTTTCGAACTTCAGCGCGTTCACGGCGCCCGCGAGCGCGGCCCGTTCGCTGCGCTCGTCGGCAATCGCGAACGCCTGCAGCTTGAATGGTGCGGTGACGTTCATGCCTCTGCCGCCCGTGGCGATGAACGTCTTGACGGTCTCGGCGAAAGCGTCGGCGGGCTCGATCGGACCTTCGATCGCCGAGTAGCTGATGTCCTGTCCGGTCTCCTGCGCAAACAGACCGTGGATCAGCGGAGATTTCGTGTGGCCGATCGGATTGCCGATCACCGCGTATCGGTCGCTCATCACGCGCTCCTCTTCGAAAACAGCACGCCCTGGGTCTGCATCGCGTCGATTTCCGCCGCGCTGAATCCGAGCGACTGCGCGACTTCCGCGTTGTGCTGCCCCAGGTCCGGGCCGACTTCGCGGATCGACGTATCGCAGTCGGAGAAGCGGAACGGCAGGTTAGGCAGGCGCAGCTTTCCGAAGCGCGGATGGTCCTGCTCGATCACCATGCCACGCGCGACGATCTGCGGATCGTTGAGCACTTCATCGATGCGCTGCACTTTTGCGCAAGGCACGTCGACGCCATCAAGCAGCGCCAGCACGTCGGCGACCGGGCGCGCCGCAACCCATGGCTTCACGACCGCGAGAATTTCTTCGCGGTGTGCGTTGCGTCCGTTCAGACGGTGGAACCTCGCATCGGTTCCGAAGCCGGCCGGACCGCCGTGCTGTTCGACGAGCGAAGCAAACCGCTTCCACGCATCGTCGACCTGCGCGGCGATCACCAGATCGCCATCGGCCGCTCGGAACACGCCGTACAGCGTCGAAGTCGGCATGTCGTGCCCCGTCTGCTCGGGCAGCACGCCTTGCATCGTGTAGCACTGCACCGCGTACTCGTGCATCGACACCAGCGTGTCGTACAACGCCATGTCGATGTGCTGGCCGCGACCGCTCTTCACGCGCCCGAGCAAGGCGGCGTTGATCGCGGCGACCGCGTGAATGCCCGTGTACATATCGCCGAGCGAGATGCGCATCAGCGGCGGCGGTTCACCCGGATTGCCGATCATCTGCATGATGCCGCTCTTCGCCTCGGCGATCAGACCGAAGCCCGCGCGATGCGCGTCGGGTCCGGTGTGACCGTACGCCGAAATCGAGCAGTACACGAGACCCGGATTGCGCTCGGACAGCGCGGCATAGCCGAGGCCCAGCTTGTCGAGCGCACCGGGCCGGTAGTTTTCGATGAACACATCGGCCGAATCGCACAGGCGTTGCATGAACTCCTTGCCGCGCGGGTCTTTCATGTCGACGCTGACGCCGCGCTTGCCCATGTTCAGTTGCAGGAAATAGGCGCTTTGCTGGTCGTCGAGGATGGTCGCGTGCTGCCGGCCGGCATCGCCGCTGCCGGGACGCTCCACCTTGATCACTTCGGCGCCGAGCGCCGCGAGGCAGCGGCCCACGTACGGACCGGCAAGAAAGTGGCTGTAGTCGACGACGCGAATACCTTCGAGGGGGCGGGCTTGCATCAGTTCGCTCCCGGACGGCGCGGCACCATCAGGCGATGTTCGCCGCGCTGGACGACCTGGCCGTCCTGATTGATCAGTTCGGACGGCAGCACCACGATGCCCCAGTCCGGACGGCTGTTGCTCGCGCGCATATTGCCGACGCGGAACTTGACGTGAAGCACGTCGTTGACCTTGATCGGCAGCAGGAAATCCCACGTCCAGCCGAGCGACATGCCGGGCAGAAAGCGATAGTCGCTCTGCGTCTTCAGCCCATCCGCGATCGACAGGCCGAACAGCCCGTGCGCGACGATCGAACCGAAGTGGCTCGCGTTCGCATATTCCTCGTCGACATGCACGGGCGTGTGATCGCCGGTCAGATCGGCGTAAGCGAGAATGCGTTCTTTCGTGACGGTATAGGTCGGGCTCACGCACTCGTCGCCCTCGTTCGCGTCGTCCCAGTACTTTTCGATGATCGTGCTCATGCTTTACGCCTCCGCGCGTGGATTGATCGCCAGCGCCTGCGCAACGCACGTGGCAGGTTTGGCCTGAATCAGTTCGACCGCGAGTCCATCCGGCAGACGCAGCCAGTTGCGCCCTTGCGGCATTTCACTGACGCCGAACGCTTGCGCCGCGTCGAGCGACGCCTCGAGGTCCTCGCACATCACGCCGAGATGCGCGAGCCGGCCCTCGGGACCTTCGTAGCGCGGATCACTGATGAACTGCAGTCCGCCGAGCGTCCAGTACTGACGCGGCTCGTCGCGCGTGCCATCCACCTCGCGCATGGTCATGCCGAAGACTTCTTCGAAAAAGCGGATATGCCAGTGAATATCCGTCACCCAGATGGCGACGTGCTCCAGATAGGCTTTCGCGCCGCTCATGCCGTCGCTCCTTCTCGCTGACGGTCCGTCAACGCGCGCTCGATGCCCTTGATGCACGCGACGAGCGTCGAATTGACCGGCGTCGGCACGCCGAGGCGCTCGCCCCAGCGCACGACCGCTCCGTTGATGAAGTCGATTTCCGTGATCGAGCCTTTTTCGAGGCTCTGCAGCATCGAGGTCTTGAACGCGGGCGAGAGTCCTTCGGCCGCGAGCGTCCAGGCTTGTTCCGCTTTCGTCATCGAAAGATGGATGCCGGCGGCCTTCGCGGCTGCCATCGCTTCTTCGATCGCCGCCAACGCGGTGGCTTTCAGAACGGGCTCTTCGTACAGTTGCCCATACGTCAGACCGGTGATGCCGGTGATCGCGCCCGTCGCGACGTTGATCAGCAACTTGTCCCACATGGTGCCGAGGATGTTGTCGCTGATCGTGGTCGTCAGACCCGCGCTGTTGAACGCGTCGGCGATGGCGCGGACCCGGTCGGTGACCCGGCCATCGAGTTCGCCGACGATCGTCAGCTTTCCGTTCACGCCCGACTGGATGTGCCCCGGCGCCTTCAGCACGCCGCCCACATAGGTCTTGCCCGCCAGCACGCGCTCCCGGCCGACGATTTCGCTGAGCACATCTTCATGGCCGAGGCCGTTTTGCAGCGACAACACGAGCGTGTCGGGTCCGACGAGATCGAGCGCGCCGCGCATTGCCGAATCGGTGTGGAAGGACTTGACCAGCACGATGACGAGGTCCACCGGCCCGACTTCGGCGGGGTTCATCGTCGCGCGAACTTTTACGCGGCGGGAGCCGTTGGCATCGTCGACTAGCAGGCCGTCGCGGCGCATGGCCTCGACGTGCGCCGCGAAGCGGTCGACCAGCCACGTCTGATGGCCGCCTTCAGTCAGCGCGGAGCCGATCGCGCAACCCAACGCGCCGGCTCCCAGGAATGCGATCTTCATAGATGTCTCCGTGATATGGAGACGAAGATACGATTCCGACCTCATGCTGGCAATGCAATGGATGCAATAGTGTCATTGTGAATTTTAATATCGAAGTTATCAATGCGTGCCCACCATTTGCCCGCTCTGTCTCGAGCTCATCGCCGCGGCGCTTTCCGCTCGGTGCATCGCGGCCACCTTCGCTTCCGCTGCCTGAATATCGGCGGGATACGAACCATCATCGCCCATCGACGGGTTGTATCCCGCCGCTTCCAGTTCCTCGAGTTCGTGCATGACCTCCGCACGCGTGAGTTGATGAGGCTGGGGCTCCGACACAGTTTGCGCCTCCGCGCTTGCGGAACTCGCCATCAACATCGCACCGGCGATCATGAGGCTCAGTAACGGGGAAACCGCGTATTGATTCAACGAATCGGATTTCATGATGTACTCCTTTTGACCTGAGGATGTATTCGCGCATCTGCATTCACTTCGGACCGTCTCGTCAGATCGTGAGTGTTACGCGATGCACATCCGGTAGACGGAGTTTTCTCGTTGGATATTCCCGGTCTTTTCTAAATAGAACTACCACGCAATTTCCGACGTTCGATCCCATTGCGCAATTGACCTGCGACGAACGCGCCGACGATCAGAGACAGATACAAGGCCACGAGATCGTGACGCCATGCGTTCAATGCAAGCTGATGCGCAATCAGTTTCGGATCGGGAGTTGGAAGGACCGCCCGCTTCGCTTCGACCGCTCGCATCATCCGGACAAAGCCTGCCGCGGACAACAATGGCAGCACGATGACCCATGTCAACAGCACGGGCTTCATGCGAAGCGCCCAACGCATGTGACGCAAGCGAAACCATAGTCCGAGACATCCGTGTATCCATCCCGGCGCGAGCAGCGCAAGCTGCAAACCCTGCGTACCGGTCGTCAGCAACTGGATCACGACACGCTCGTAGTCCGGTTCGAAGCCATAGAGCGTGGACGCGAGCCGGGTCGTCACAGCATGACGGATCAGCAGCAGCGGCAGGCTGAGTCCTGCCCACAAACGCACCCATTCCGCCAGAGGCAATGCCCAGTGACGGCGGGCATAAATCGTTCGCATCGCCAGCACGAAATGCAGCGCGGCCGCTCCGTATAACGCGATCGTTCCAGGCGCGCTGCGCCAGAGCCGCAGCGCCAGAACCAGACCGCGTCCGGCCAGTTCGAGCGACCAGATGCCGAGCGCGTGATTGAGCAGATGGAGAAAGAGATAGACCAGCAACACCACGCCGGAGCCGAGTTGCAATCGCCGCAATGCGGCCTGCGTCCGCAACGTCATGCGAACGTTCCGCTGGTGTCGTGCGTCACGTGCGGGGCAAACGCCGCATCGTCGACCATGTTCATTTGATCACCCATCCGATGTCAGTCTTACCTGCAAGACCACCGAGATGCGGTGCTTATTCCCGATTCGACTCACGTCGCATCATCGGTTCGAGCCCTGTCAAAGCGTCGCCGTCACCCCACCATCGACATAAAGAACATGACCGTTAACAAAGTCCGACGCGCCGCTCGCGAGGAAGATCGCCGCGCCCACCAGATCCTGCACATCGCCCCAACGCCGCGAAGGCGTGCGATTGACGAGCCAGTTGCTAAACGCTTCATCGTTGACCAGCGCGTCGGTCAGTTCCGTCCTGATGTAGCCTGGGCCGAGTCCATTGACCTGAATGCCATACTGGCCCCAATCGATCGCCATGCCTTTCGTCAACATTTTCACGGCGCCTTTGCTCGCGGTATAGGCGGCAATATTGGGCCGGCCGAGTTCGCTTTGCACCGAGCAGATATTGATGATCTTGCCGCGCCTACGCGCGATCATGTGCCGCGCGACCGCCTGCCCGACCAGAAACACGCTATCCACATTGGTCTTCATCATTTGTTCCCATTGCGCATGGGAGAACTGCTCGAGCGGCGCGCGCCGCTGCATGCCGGCGTTGTTCACGAGAATATCGATCGAGCCGATCTCGCTTTCGATCTGCGCCACCGCCGCGTCCACCGCGTCCGGAGCAGTCACGTCGAAACATCGCCCGTGCACCTTCGCGCCCGCGTCGCGCAGGCGGCTGACCGCTTCAGTCAGCCTCGCTTCATTGCGGCCGTTCAGCACGACTTCGGCACCGGCGCCCGCGAGCCCTTGCGCCAACGCATAACCGATACCGGTACTCGATCCGGTAACGAGCGCGCGGCGCCCACTCAGGTCGAACATCTGCAGACTGTGGTTCAAATCATCCCCCTTTTTGCATTCGATGTACCAGCGTTCGAGTCGTGAAGCTAACCCGATGAATCGAGATCGTGCCGGAATCGACGGCGCTGCGCGGCGTCGGTGATGCAAGCTTCGACCCGTTGAACGAACTCGTCGAAACTTGCGGCATGCCGCGCCTCGCGACTGGCGATCATCTTCGCGATCGGCCCCACATAGACGGCCAGTTTAACGGCGACGGCATCGATGCTGGCCTGATCGATCGCACTGCCCGGTGACGTGCCTGCGGCGCTCGCGGGCGAGACAGCCGATACCTTCGCCGCAGCCGCCGCGACGCCTGAGCCCGGCGATGACGACGCGACCATCGACATATCTGGCGAGCCCGCCGTCAGCCGCGCGAAGGCCTGCTCGAATTCGAGCCGCGCCGTGTCGGGCAACCCCGCCGCCAGTTGCGCGCCGAGCGCCGGCAGGTCGCTCGCGTGGGCGGCCGCGCGTCGCACCAGCAGGCTCGCGAGCGGGCCCATGTGGATCGCGAGTTGGCGTTCGATGCGCGCGAGCATCTCAGGCGACCAGCTCCGCGGCGCCGAAGGCACAGGCATCGGCGGGTTGCCGCCAGCCGTCGCGTGCGCCGGCAAGGAAGCGGACGCGGACCAATACGCGGTGGGCGCCACGATAGTCCGGTCATCGTCGGCCGCGGCGGCTGAGACGGCCAACGACCTCAAGCTCGCGAGCCATTCCGCGGCCGAACCGAAGCGGTCGTCCGGCCGCCGCGCGAGTGCCCTGGCGAGCATCGCGTCGATTGCCGGCGGCAACGCGGAGACGATTTCCGATGGCCGGGCCGGCGCATCTTTGAGGATCTTCTGCCTGATCGTAGCCGGCGAGCCGACGAACGGCTGACGGCCGGTCAGCATCCGGTACAGCACGACGCCGGCCGAGAACAGGTCCGCGCGCGCATCGACCGATTCGCCCTCGAACTGCTCGGGCGACATGTAGCTCGGCGTGCCGATCATCCACCCGGACGAGGTTGCCGATGAGCCGATGCGCGCGACGCCAAAATCGGCGACCTTCAGCAGTCCCGCCGCCGTGACGAGCAGATTCGCGGGCTTGATGTCGCGATGCACGACGCCCGCCTCATGCGCATACGCGAGCGCGGCAAGCAATTGCGCAAGCCAGTGAAAAGCGTCCGAGAGCGGCAGCGGGTGGCCGGGCACCAGCAAGGTATCGAGGCCATGTCCGGCGACGTACTCCATCACGATGTAGGCCGTATCGCCGTCTTCGCCGAAATCGTGGACCGTGACGATGTTCGGATGCGCGAGCCGACCGGCCGCGCGCGCCTCGTTGCGAAAACGCAGCAGCATGTCGCCGCTACTGTCCTCGCTGGCGAGGAGTTCACGGCGCACGGTCTTCAGCGCCACCGGTCTTTCCAGGTGCGGATCGAACGCGAGATAGACGACGCCCATGGCTCCCGTGCCGAGCACGCGGTCGATCCGGTACTTGCCAATCCGAGTAGGCGTTGCTTCGTTGCTCATGCGGGTTCCGATCGAGGGGCGCCTGGCCGATCACGCCAGCTTACGCCCCCAGCATCCGCAGCGCTTCGACGAGACTCGTTTTCATGCGGTTGAACGACACGGCGAGCGACGCGATTTCGTCGCCGCCGCGCGTCGAAAACGATGCGGTGTCGAGCTTGCCGAGGCTGACTTCATCGGCCGCGCGCGACAAAGCCTTGAGCCGCTTCGTCACGAGGAAATGCACCATCAGGTTCAGCGCGATCAGCACGCAGCCAAACACCGCGGCGAACGACAGCATGAACGTGCGCCACACGCTGTGCGCCTGTCCCAGCGGCAGCGACATCGGCACGGACACGACCTGCGCGCCGATCGTTTCATGCAAAGGCCAGTTGAAGCCGTTGGCCGGCCCGTACTTGTCGATCATTGTGCGCGGCGCCGCGCTGGGCGTGCTGTGGCATTCGAGGCACGCGGCCGAGTCGATGCGGGTCGGCCGCGCGATGTAGAGACTCGGGCCCGACGGCGTCGCGCGTTCGCCAATCAGTTCGGGCAGTTCGGGGTGGTCGTGCAGGCGCCGGATCACATCGGTCTCCCAGTCCGTGGCGCGGTCGCGCGGGTTGGTCGGATCGAGCATCGCGCTCTTGTACGAGAAGCCCGGAAATTTCTTCTGGATCGCGAGCAGGCTTTCGACCGCGGAATATGCGGGAATCGACTGCGGCACGAACGCGTATTTGATCTGCGTGGCAAGCAGCGGCGTCACCTGTTCGGACGTGTAGTTCTGCGCCGCGGTGGCGGCTTCGATCATCAGGCTCGCGTCGCGCACGGTCGTCTGCACCGCGTTTTGCTGCAACACCCGGTCGGCCACGAAGCCGGTCGCGGCGAATCCCGCGGCGAACACGACGAGGAAGGCGAGATTGAACTTCACGGTCAACGACAGGTTCATGGCTGCTCCACGCGAATGGTGTGCAAGGGCGTCAACGCCCGGTGGTGCATGGTATGTCAATGATGCTCGTCGTCGTCCGCCGTCGGTTTGTCCCGGTATATCGAGCCGGGGCCGTATGGTGGACGCACTAGCGGCGCTGCTGACGCGGGCCTTTTGGGTGGCTCGCTCGCCGGGCGCGGCGGCGGTGGGGGATGCAAAATCGGCCGCCATTCCGGCAAAACGTCCAGATGGCTATCGACCTGCGCGCGAAAGGCAGCAGTTTTCAGCCGCGGCACGAAGCGTTTGACGAAAGTGCCGCGCTCGCTGACGCTGCTCGTGAGCCAGGCGGAGACGTCGGCGTAATCGACGGCGCGCAGTGGCGCGGCAAGTTCGTGTCTGCTCGGGAGCCGCCCCGCTACCCCGACCAACGCGTCCCGAAAGCCCGGCGGCATCGTGCCGATGAACTCCGCGGACGGCCGGGGTTGCGCGCGCAGAGGGTCGTCGGCATGTCGCTCGAGGTACTGGCCCGCGCGCAAGGTCAGTTTGGGCGCCTGGGCAGGGGCGCGAACGACGGCGATCGCATCATCGCCGGACTCCGCGAAGATGGCGGCGCGCTCGCCGGAGGTCATCGTGACGACCGACCACGGACCATTGCCTGAAGGTTTGAGCTCGAGGCCGTGAAGCTCGATCGACAGCGGCGCTTGCGTGGCTGCGCTCGGGTTGCGGGTGACCTTGAGCCAGCCGCTCAGCATCGTGATTTGCAGCGGTCCCGCCGCGGCGTTTTGCGGCGCCGACGGCGCGTTGAGCAGCACTTGCGTTTGCGGCCCGAGCGCGATCAGCGTCCCCGCACTGTCTTCGAGTTGCGCGGACTTGCCGACGTCGGTTTCGATGATGTCATCGTCGCGCAGCCTGGCGCCCTCTCCCGTCCGATACAGTGAGGCGCCGCGAATCACCGACACGGGACTCTCGGCGAACGACACGACAACCTCCGCATGCACAAGCGGCACCGCCGACGCAAGCAGCGCCAACGCGCCGCCCGCGCGTGCGCGCAAGAAGGCCGACGCCAGCATGACGAGGAAACGGCGAGCGAATGGCATCATCGGGGTCCGTTACGTCGGGGTCTGCGGTACTGTGTATCGTAGACGGTCCGATTCGTCGAGGGGTTCACCGACGATCGCCGACGCACAACGTATTTGCCCCAATCGCGGCACGCGAACCGCCGCGCCCGCGTCAATTCGCAAACGTGGCCAGCTTGAACGTGCACGCAGTCGCCCCCGGCATCAGCAGCCCCTGCTCCACGCCGACGGGCACCTGACTCTTGCCCGGCCCGTACAGCCAGTAGGTGAAGTAAAGCGCTCCCGCATGACTGACCGCGAGCCGTTCCAACGCTTGGAATGGCCCCGAATTGATCTTGCCCAATTGCGGCACGAGGTTGATATCGGTCGAACCGCCGAGCGTGTGCGGAATCGCGTGGCCGCGATGGTAGGTCCCGCCGTTCGCGAGCGGGTGTCCGCGCATCCGCGTGGCGATTGCCTTGCGCGGCACCGCACTCTTTCCCTGACTGATGCCCCACGCCGCGACGAGGCGCTCGGTCGACATGTCGAACAGATAGGAAAACTGGCTCACGGTCGTTTCGAGCAAGTCGCACGATGCCACGCGCCCAACGTAGTCGTCAGCCCACAGGTCGACTAGCAGCGGCGCGACCTCGTCGTTGAACGCGTCTGCCGCATGCGCTTGCGACAGGCGCGGCAAAATGCGGTTGAGTTCTGCGTAATCCGTCATACGTCACCTCGACAGCGCGTTTCGCGCGGGCTCGCTTCGTCCTCGCTTGGTCCTCGCTATCCGCCCGCTCTCGCGACCGCCTCCTGCAAGCGCCGCCGCACCTTGCCGACATCGATGCCGCCGGGTCCCGGCGTATCGATGATCGGCATATAGCGCGCGGGCGTATGCAGCAAGTAGGCCTGCATCTCATCGATCACGATCCGGTCGCTCGGGTCATAGCCGAGATTCTCCAGTTGCCGGGTCAGCTCCGCGCGTTCCTCGTAGCTCAGTACCTGCCACCAGAACGCGCGGCACGCGTGCGCGTATGCGCCGTCCGAGAAGTACTGCCAATGACCCAATTCGTGACTGAGGATCGCCGCCCTGACCGTGGCGTCGATCATCTCGCCGCCCGGCGCGCGACCCAGCCCGGGAATGGTGATCAGAAAGTCGTGTGCGTTGGCCGCTTTCCAGGTCCCCTTCTCGTCGCGAATCAAACGCCATCGCACGAGAATCGTCTGCAGAGTGCGCTCGCCCTGGTTCAGCACCACGCCCTGCTCGCGCGCGAGTTCGAAGAAATGCGTCAACTCCTCCGTGCTGAAGTTGTTGCCCGCCGTCAGCCCGGTCGGGTCGGTGCCGAAGCGCCGCGCGTGAGCCGCGATGGCCGCCGCCGACACCACCCGGTCGTGCGGCATGTCGCGGCGTTCGAGCAATGCCACCACCCGTGCGAACATCGCGCCCTGTTGCTCGAGGCTGGCCGCCTGCATCACATAGAGGCCGGGATGGTCCGTCACGGTGAACAGTTGCTGGCGGGCGTCGGGCGCCAACGCGGCGGCGAGCTGGGCAAGCGGCAAGCGCACCGCGCCGGTGTCGTCGTCGACGGCGGCGGGTCGGTTGGCGGCCTCGTTCGAGGCCTGCGGACCCGCGGCGACCGCGATCGTGGCCACGCACGCGAACAGCAGCATCGCCCGTTTCGCGACGTCGCAATACACGCGATAACGTGTCATCGGCGGCAACCTCGAAAGCACCTAATCCGTGACCGTGACGATCGTCACCCGACGGTTCTCGGGTGCCGTCGGATTGCGCTTGTTCAACGGATCGGAAGAACCCTTGCCGAGCGACGACAGCCGCTCCGCCGCGATGCCGTCCTTCTGCGTCAGATATTCGACCACCGCGGCCGCACGGTCTTCGGAGAGCTTCATGTTGGCATCGGCCGACCCGCGAGGATCGGCGTGCCCTTCGACGCGAAACCGGTACGCCGCGAGTTTCTCCGACTGCAATGCGCCGGCGACCTTGTCGAGCGCGGCCTTCGCGCTGTCGGTGAGCGTGGCCGAATTGGTGGCGAACGTGATCAGGATCTGCGCGGCGGGTTTTCTCGCGGCCGCGGGGCGCGGCGCGGCGGACGGCGGCTTGTTCGACAGCACGAAGCCGCGCGTCACGACGTTCTCGCCCGTCTCGCTCGACTCGTCGGGTTGGAGCGCGCGTGTCACCGACTGCTCGTTGATGTCCTGCTCGTTCAGGACCGGTTCGGCTGCGCGCGCGGCCGTGCACAGCAACGCAAGCAGGCACAGCGCAGCGGACAGAACGCTGCCTGGAAAGCGTCGTGCGGAACAGGAATAGGTCAGGCGTGACAGGCGTGACAGGCGTGACAGGCGTGACATACGGCGATCTCCGCGCAATGGAGTTGCGGTAAGGCCGCCAGCGCCCCGTCCCGGACCGTCGGCGAACACCGGCGGGAACCGGCGTATGACAGCCTCATCACTTAAAGACGAATGACGGGAAGTCAATTTGAAACGCTGCTCCTTACCCCGCGCCGCGCGTGTGTGTGAGGCCGTGACTACGCGACCGGGTTCGAAATCACGTCGATCACCGAGTCCCACTCCTGCCCGCCGACGTCGAGCAGACTCGCGAACTGCAGGCCGGTCGTCGCGGCTGTGGAAACTCTCACCGAAGCCGGCACCGCCGGCGATCCTTCGCTCCACCAGACCGCGTGTCCCACTGCGACGGTCCGTTCGAGCAAGGCCGCGAATCCGCCGTCGGCTGCATCGGGGATGGCGAGCCGCCACGGCATCAAGGTGCGATCCTCGTTGAACAGGCTCTCGGCACACAACGCCGCGTCGAATGCATCGAGGGCGAATTCCGGCGTCAGTGTCGACAAGGCCAACGTCACCAGCCGGTCATACCATCCTTGCGCATCGGACAGTCGCCGTTCGAGTTCGGCGCCGTCGATCGCCTCGGCGATCGTGAACGGAAAATAGCGCCCCACACGGTCCACGCCGGGCGTCAGAACGCCCGCCCACGCGCTCGGGCCATACAGACCCGCGCCAAGCGCGAAACACCACACAGGGGCATTCAGATACAGTTCGAGCCACTGCGCGCCGAAGCGCTGCCGCGCGAGCAACATGCCTTCCTGCAAGCGCTCATCCCAACGCGTGACGAACTCGGCGTCCAGGCGACGTCCTACGAAATCGCCATGCGTGCGCACCTTGCCGAAGAAACCGGGCCCCGGCGCCGGCTCCTGCGCATGCTCGCCTCTCATAGCCGATCCGGACAGCGGAACTGCTCGAGCATCGCGCGACGAAACGGATTCACGATGCTGCTGGCCGCCAGTTCGAAGTCCGCGCGCCGGCCATCCGAGTCGAAGCTCAGGCGGAAGCGGTCAGGTTGCGCGGTAGGTTGCAGGCGCGCGTCGTCCATCAGATGCAGCAGTGCCCACGGTCCGTCGGCGCGCGCCGCCGGTGCATTGCCCGGTGGCGTGAACTCGACGTGCGCCTGGCCGGTGCCCTTGCCGCTCGGCCACTGGAACACCATCGATTGCGGCGCGTCGGGCTTGACGACCATTTGCTGCCCATCGATGTCGAGCGTGAACTGGGTAATCGATGGATCGATCGTGAGCGGCTTCACCGTGAAACGGACCGACACGTCGCGGCCGCCAGCCCGGAAGAACGCATCGCGGATCTGCGCCGCACGCTGGAATTGCGCGAGCACGTCGACCGGGATGCCGAGCGTATCGACGCCGCTGCGCCACTTCCACTGCGGTCCCGACATGTCGACCATCGTTGCGAGGTTCTTCTGGAAGAAGTCGTCGATCAGGCCGCCCGGGCTCAGCAGCTTGCCGAAGTCATCGGGTGCGACGTCGCGCGTCGAGGCGCGCACCAGCGGATAGCGGCCGTCGAGCGCCTGCCGGCACAGCTGCGCCACGTTCGCCTGCCACAACGCGTTCAGGCGCGCCCGCTCGCCGCCCACCATCAGCGACCCAGCGCCGCCCGCGACGTCGGTGGCCACCGTCGCGAGCGGCGGCGGCGCCCCCTGGGCGACCAGCTTGAGCTTGTTCAACGCGTCGCCGGGCGGCGGCGGCAAGCCCTGGCGGCGCGCCGAGTCCGCGGCCTCCAGATAGGTCGCGGCGTCCTTCAGCGCGGCGAGCTGCGTATCGAGTGGAACTGGGCCCGGTGCGCCGGGTTTGCCGGCGAGTTCATGCAGCGCCTGGAAATGCGCGTCGACCGGATTGAGTTCGGCCGGTGCGGGCGGCGCGGCGTCTTCCGGCTGATTGCCGAGCGCGCTCTCGAGACGCTTTTTGGCCGCATCGAGCTTGTTCGTCAATGCGGCGACGCCCTGCTCCGTCAGCGAGCCGCCGGTTCTGGTGCTGCCCAGCGTGGTTTCCTGCGCCGCGGCCAGCATCAGCGAGCGCAGCGGCGAGTCGGGCGCCGCGAGCACATTCGCCACGCGCGCGCCCTGTTGCACGCCGTCGAACGGCACCACGTCGATATCGTTCAGCAACGCGTCCCACTGGCGGATGTACTCGTCGTAGTAAAGCCGCGTGATGCCCGCCTTCAGATCCTCGAGTCCGTTCGGCGTCAAGACCGATTCCTGACGGCCGAGCACCCAGTCGTCCTTCGCGATATCGATCACCGCCGCGTCGCGCAACTGGCCGAACTTCTGATAGCCGGCCCGCGTGTACGCGCCTGAAACACCGCGCGTCAACGGCGCGCCGCTCTTGCGCACGAGCACCAGCGACGCATTGCGCCCCGCCGCGTTGGCGACGCTGAACTCCGGCAGTCTGCTCTGTTCGAGATCGCGTTTGACGCGATTGAACAGGCGCTGCGTCAGCGGCATTTTGGCGAGCGTCGCGCGCGCCTGCGCGATCAGCTCCTTGTCGAGCGGCAGCGATGCATCGAAGCGCGCCGGCTCGAACAACGCGGCGAGATGGCCGTCGATATCGTTGCGCTGATCGTCGCTGGCATCGCGCAACGGCCCGCGGCGCCAATCGACGTCGGCCCACAAGCGCACCGAGTCGGCGTCGAAATGCATCGAATCGCCCAGCATCAGATACGCGCGCAAGACTTCGTACTGGAAGTCGGGATTGTTCGCGTCGCCGCGGCGCAATTCTTCTTCCATCCGGCTCACCACCAGAGGCAGCAGCGTCTGCCGCAACAGACGCCGGTAACTGGCCTGCGCTTCGAGGCCGAGCTTGTCGCCCTGATAAAGGCCGAGACGCGACAGCCACGGCACGCTTTTAGCGCGGTCCGCATAACCGCCGGGCAGGTCGCGCGCGGCATTGAGCAGCGGCAGCAGCGCCAGCGGGTTGTCGCCGGGCTGAGTGGTCTGCGCGAGCTTCTGCAAGTTGGTGACATGCTGTTGAACATCGGCGATATACGCGCGGTTGCGTTGATAGCTGACGAACAGCAGTACCAGCGCGAGCACGGTGACGACACCGATCGCCGCCAGCGCGGCGCGCTGGAACCACCCGCGGCGCCGCTCCAGCTTCTGGTTCACGCCCGCGAGTCCGGCTTCCTCGAAGATCACGCCGCGCAGCAGCCGCGTGATGAAGTACGCGCGCCCGCTCGCCGGATCGGGCAGCACCGCCTGTTGCTGGAAGCCGAGCGCCGAGGCCACCGCGCTCATCACGCGATCGATCGGCCGGCCTTCCTGGGTGCCGCTCGTGAAGTACACGCCGCGCAGCAACGCGGACTGCTCGAAGCGCGTGGTGCTGAAGGTTTCGTCGAGAAAGCTCTTCAGCACGGCTTGCAGACCCGCGAACTGCTGCGGGAATCCATAGACGAGCGCACGCCTGCGCACGTCGGTCTCGCGCTGCATGCGGCTCAGCACGCGGGCTTGCAGCTGCTTTTCCAGCGCGCCGAATTCGGCGGGAAATGCGGCCAGCGCGTCGTCGGGCGAACCGCCCTCGGTGAACGGAAACGTCATGCCCCAGACCTGTTCGCGCTCGTCGCGCCCGAGGTCGTCGAAGAATTCGGCGAAGCCCGCGAGCAGATCGCATTTGGTCACGACCACGTAGACCGGAAAGCGCATGCCGAGCTTGCCGTACAGTTCCCTGAGACGCTCGCGCACGGCTTGCGCCTGCTGCGCGCGTTGCGTGTCGGACAGTTGCAGCAGGTCGCGCGTCGACAGGGCCACGATCACGCCGTTCAGCGGCCGGCGCGGCCGATACTTGCGCAGCAGTTGCAGGAAGCCGGCCCACGCGGCCTGATCGGCTTCGGCGAAACTATCCTGGGTGGTGAAGCGGCCCGCGGTATCGAGCAGCACCGCGTCGTCGGTGAACCACCAGTCGCAATTGCGCGTGCCGCCCACGCCGCCGATCGACTGTTTGCCGAGCCGCTCGGCGAGCGGAAACTTGAGCCCGGAGTTCAGCAGCGCGGTGGTCTTGCCCGTGCCGGGCGCGCCGACGAACATGTACCACGGCAACTGGTACACGTACTGACTGCCGAAGCGCCCCTTGACCCGCGCCTTGCGCAAGGTTGCCATCGCGGCTTCGAAACGCTGCTTCAACGCGGCGATGTCGGCCTCGGATTCTTTCCTGCCGGGCTCGGCCGGTCCTTCCGCCACCACGCGGGTGAACCTGATGTTGGCCACACGCATTGCGATCCAGCGCACGCCCCAGTACACCGCCCACACCAGCAGCAGCGTGATGATCGCGGTCCAGCGGCTGCTGTCGCTTTCGAGCGGCTCATGACCCGCGTACGCGAAGAGCGGCCCCTCGACCCAGATGATCAACGACAGCGCGAGCACGCCGAGCAACGACAGCACGATGGCTCGTCTGAGCCAGCCAAAGATTTTCATATCCGGCTCCCCTGTGCCACGCGCGACGGACTGATCCCGCAGGCCTTCACGATGCCGCTCCCGGCGCCAGCACCGTGATATCGACGCGGCGATTGCGCGCGCGATTCGCGGCGGTATCGTTCGGCGCGATCGGCTCGGCGTCGCCGCGCCCTTCGGCGCTGAAACGCGCCGGGTTGCCGGCCCGCGACGCGAGCATGTCGCGCACCGCTTCGGCGCGCGCCTGCGACAGATGCCAGTTCGACGGGAAGCGCGCGGACAAGACTCGCTGGTTGTCCGTGTGTCCCGCGACCACCACGTTGCCCGGCACTTCTTTCAACGCATCGCCGATGCGCTGGATCAGCGGCACGAAGCCCGCGGCCACATCGGTACTGCCCGACGCGAACAGGCCGTCGCCGTTGATCGTGACGACGGTCCGGTCGGGCAACTCCGACACCTGCACGAGACCGCGGGCGATTTCCGGCGCAAGGAATTGCGACAGCTTCGGCGCGGGCTTGGGCGCCGCCGCCAGTTTCGACGCGAGCACCGGAGCCGGCGCGACGCGGATGCCGTGCAGCGCTTCGAACACGCGGTCGGACATGTCGTTGAGCCTGAAGCTCAACACCAGATGAGCGATCACCAGCACGAGGCAGGCGATTGCCGCCGCGACCCACAACGGCACCAGTTGCAGCAACGGCTTGCGCTCGACCTTGACCGGCAGCCAGTGCGGCGACAGATCGCGTTCGGCCGCGCCGCGCTGGCCGCGAATCATCTGTTCGAGGCGTTCGCGGATCGTGTCGAGCTGCGTGCGGCCACCGTCGATCAGACGGTAACGGCCTTCGAAACCGAGGCCGAGAATCACGTAGATCAGTTCGAGCACGTCGATATTGCCCGCGGGGTTCTGCGCGAGACGCTGCAGGATCAGGAAAAAGCGCTCGCCGCCCGAAGCCTCGTTGTGGAACGTCACCAGCAGGCTGCGGCTGCCCCACAATCCCGCCCCCCACGGCGTGCTGGCGATCGCTTCGTCGAGGAACGTGCACAGGCAGTAGCGCGAGGCGCCGAGCTTCTCGTCGTCGATACCATTGGCGCGGCCTTGCGTCTCGAAGTTGCGCACCATTTGCATCAGCTGGTTGCGCAGGTCTTCGACATTCGGATGGGTCGGCAACTGGCGCAACGGCAGCGCCAGTTCGATCAGCGGATTGGCAGCGCGCAACAGCGGATTCAAACCGCCGCCGGCGGGCAGCATCGGCGCGGGCGTCGCGGCGGTTGCGATGAACGGCGCCCGCGTGCCGCCCGGCGTCGGAATCAGGATCGTCGCGCCGGGATCGTCGGCGGGGCCACGCGGTTCGTCTGGACTCACGATGAACTTCCTCAATCAATGCGTCAGCGGCGAATTGCCCAGAACTCCATCGTCAGTCCGGGAAAGTCACCGGCGACGTGCAACGCCATGCCCGCGGAATTCGCGAACTGCTTCCACAGCTCGTTGCCGCGATCGAGTTCGAAGTAGGTAAAGCCCGCATGGAACGGCAGTTGCCGCGGCGCCACCGGCAACGCGCGCAGGCCGACGCCGGGCAATTGCAGATTGACGAGATCGCGAATGCGTTCGATCGGGCCGATCTTCACCTGCGGCGCGAAGCCGGTCAGGATGTGCTCGGCCGGCAATTGCGCGCGCACCGCGAGCACGAAGGTCGCGCCGGCAAACAGCGTCTTGTCCGGCACGATCGCCACGCGCAAACCGAACTTGCGCTCTTCAAGCGGGATCGCCACCGCGTGCGGGTCCATCACCATGCTCAGCGACGCGCGAATGTCGTCGATCACCGGCGCGAAGGTTTCGCGCAGCCACTCATGGCGATACACCGGATACGCCGGCGGCCGCTTCGACGCCTGGCTGAAAGTTGCCAACTCGCCGGCCAGCTGCACGGCCACCTGGTACAGCGCTTCGGGATGCAAACCGGTCATCGTCGACAGATGCGCGGCGAGCGGCTCGTGGCGATTGATCAGTTGCAGCAACAGAAAGTCGGCCACCTCCGCGACGCCGGTCACGCCGGGCTGCGCAAGCCGTCCGGCCAGCGCTTCGCCGCGCTGATGCAGAAGGCCCACGAGGTCGTCGACGAACGCCGCGAGCCGGCGCGCCACCCGGTAGTCGAGACACGGCGGGCTGTAGTCGTTTTCGAGCACGACGCGGTTGTCCGGCAGACGCTCGAGCACGCGCGCGACGCCGAGCGCCGTGTACGCGTTCGCCACGTCGGGCGCGAGCGCGAGGCGCACCCGCAGTTTGCCGATCTGCAGCAACGCCGCGCCGGCATTCGGATCGTTGCTGTCGCTGACGTCGAATTCGGCGACACGGTGCCGCGCGAAGTTCTCCTCGCTGGCTTCGTTGCCCGTTTCGGCGACGCCAGGCCTGCGCACCGGCAGCGCCAGTTGGACCAGCATGTTGCGGGTGCCTTCGGGAATCTTGAGCGGCTCGGGCAGATCATCGTCGGCGGGCAGATCGAACGGCGTGCCGTCCGGCATCACGCCCGAGCACGACAGCAGCGCGAGCTTGCCGAGCTTGAGCAGCGGCTCGTCGATCTCCAGCGCGGTAAAGCCCCAGCTATACGGACGCAGGCCGGCCGCGCGCGTCTCCAGTTGCCGCTGCAGATAGCGGTCGTGCTGCTGCAGATGCTGGGGCTGCAGAAACATCCCCTCCGACCAGATGACTTTGCTGTTCCAGGACATGTTGTCTCGTTCAAATGTTGCTAGGTGGGATCGCCGGGATGTTTCGGCTGACGCTCGCGGGCCGCGCGCAGTTCGTCGATCTGGGCCTCGTACGCTTCATTGAATGCCCGACCGAAGAACTTCTGGAAGTCGTCGTCGGCATCGCGCGCGACGGCGCCCTGCAATGCGACGAACAGATCCCACAGTTTCGCCTTGCGGTTGGACAGCACTTTTTCGAGCGCGCCGGGGTCTTTCAGCTGCGCTTCGATCGAAGCGGGATTGAAGCGCGCCAGCACGTGCGCGAGCGCCGCGCGCATGCCGGCGAGCACGGCGAGCTCGTGCGCCTCGATATCGTCGAAGGCGCGCCTGAGCGCTTCGTCGGGCGGCAGATAACCGGCCGAGCGGCCGGTCAGCATCTGCGCCAGCGCGCTGTCGACGTCGGGGAAAAATTTGAGCGGGTTGTTGTCGCGCGCGACGATTATCGTCATGTCGAGACGGGCTTCGCGCTTGGTCATCGAGCGCGCGCGCAGCACGCCCATCGTGCCGCGCAGCGCTTCGCGCAGCATCGTGCCGACCAGACGCGCGAACTCCGGTTCGGGCAGGTTCGGCGCGCGCGACGGGTCGAGGCCGAGGCCTTCGAGCAGCGCCTGCATGGTGGCGGGGTTCTGGCTCGCGGTGGTGGCGGTGGCCGTTTGGCGAACCGGGGCTGGGGCTGGCTGCGCGCTCGGCGCTGGTGCCGGAGACGGCGATGCGGTCGGGCCCGCGGATGGAGCCGGCCGCTGAACCGGCTGCGCCACTGGCTGCGGGGCCGGCTCCGAAGCGGGCTCGGAAGCGGGCTCCAAAGCGGACTGCCCAGCCAGCGACGGCCCCGGCGCCGCAGCCGGCACGGCAACCCGCGCGGTGGCGGCCTGCGGCGCGACCACGGGCACGATCACCGGCACCACCGGCGCCAGAGGGGTCGATGGCGCGAACTGGGTCGACGGCGTGGACGCCGCCGACGGTATCCCGAACAGATCATCGAACGGTGTCGGGGCCGACCCCGCCGCGCCGGGATCGAGCAATCCCGGCGGCAAGCCGGTCGGGCCGCCCAAAGGCGCCGCCGACGGCGCGGGCGCAGTGGGCCATCCCGGCAACTCGTGCGCAGGACGCGGTGCGGCCGGCGACCCGCTGCCCTGCCCCGGCGTTTCCCACTGCGCCAACGCATCCGCGAGCGGGTCGTAGTCCGCCGGGATGCCTCCCACGGGCGTGGCCGGCCTGCCGGGCTCGGGCCGGGATGCCTGCGGCGCCGAGAACGCCTGCAACTCCGGCGACACATGATCGCTCTCCGAGCCCGCAAAGCCCGGACCCGTCGAGATCCGCTGCTGTGCGCCGAAGCCCGGCTGCCCGAGCGGATCGAGCGCGCCGAGCTGCAACACGTCGCCCTGCGAATCGGCGGGCAACGGTCCGCTGAGCACTTGCGCGGCACTCAGCGGATCATGGCCGCCCGTCAGCCCGCGCACGTCCGCCGCCTGCTCGCCGATCGACACCTCCAGCAGATACGGACCGATCACCAGACGGTCGCCGTCCGCGAGCCGCGCCTCGCGCGTGCCGCCGAGCGCGCGCTGATTCAGCACGCTCGGATTGCTGCCCAGATCGCACAGCAGATAATCGCCGCCGCGAAACTCGACGCGCGCGTGCACGCGCGAGATCGCGCGCTGTTGATCGGGCAGCACCAGCGTGCAGTCGTTGGCCCGGCCGATCGTGCCGCCGGCGGGGCCGAACGCGATCACGATCGGCTCGGCCAGCGTCTCGTCGTTGAATCGCGCAACCCGCAGCGAAAGAATCGGATAGTTCACTTGGCTCCCCACGAGCGGTCAGGTGCATCACTCACGATTTGATTTTTTTGGTTCCATCATCGGCGTCTTTGGGCGCGCTCGGTGCGCTCGGCGACGAACCGCTGCCGGAGCCCGCCGAGCCGCCCGAATTGAGCAGGATCGGTGTGCCCGACACCGCCACGCTCACCGGGCCGACCACCACGAACGCGCCGCCCGCTTTCAGCGTAATACTCGCGCCGGCTTCGATCACGATGTTCATGCCCGCCTTGATATGGATATTCATGCCGGCATCGATCGCGTAGTCCATGCCGACTTTTTCCTGCAGCTTCTGCCCAACCTTCAGCGACGCGTTGCCGTCGACCTGGGCGTTCTGGTCGCCCGTCACGGCATCGTGGCGCGCGCCGGTGATCGCGACGAACTCGTTGCCGGTCACCTTCAGATGCCGGTCGTTGCCGACATTGCTCAGCATGTCGTTCTTGACCCAGGTCTCGTGGTCCTTCTCGGCGTGGAAGAACAGTTGTTCACTGCCCTTGTCGTCGTCGAAGCGCATTTCGTTGAAACCGCCGCCGCCCTTGGTCGAATTGCTCTTCAGCGTCGAGAACATCTGATTGGCCGGCAGCGCGTACGGCGGCATCGTGTTCGCGTTGTACACGCATCCGGTCACGAGCGGCCGGTCCGGATCGCCCTCGACGAATTCCACGACCACCTCCTGACCGATCCGCGGCAGGAAGAACGTGCCCCAGTTCTTGCCGGCCCAGCTCTGCGACACGCGCACCCAGCACCGCTTCATGCGCGCGTCCGAATCGGACGGCGGGGCGAACTGCTCCCAATGAAACTGCACCTTGATGCGGCCGTATTTATCGGTGAGGATTTCTTCACCGTCCGGGCCGACCACCATCGCGGTCTGCGGGCCCGCCACGACCGGCTGCGGCGTCAGCCGCTCCGAGCGGAAGTGGTTTTCCTTGCGCAACGCGCTGAACGCGCAGTCGAAGAACGGCAGCGAAGGATCGTGGCGCACCGTCGACACATAGACATCCGAATTGATCTCGTACGCGGCGCTGACCACCAGATAGTCGTGGTTCTGCGTGTCACAGGCGTGATTTTCGAGCTTGAACTGACCGCCCGGCCAGATGCCGCGCGCGCTCGCGCGGCCCGAGATGCTGTCGTTGCGCGCCTGACGAATCTCGATACCGACCTTCGCATAGCGGTCGCCGTCGCTCGCCTGCACGTGGCCGCTCAGATGTTCCTGCATCGCGTACACCGGCGGATCGTAGACTTTCGGCCGGGTCGCGCGCGACAGCAGGCCTTGCTGATTGCTCAACGTGGGCTTTTCGAAATCGTAGTCGTTGACTTCGTACTTGCCGGTCTGCAATTCCGCGCCCGAACTCCACGCATACACGCATTCCATCTCGTTCGAAGGCTCGTACCACGCATCGTATGGAATCGACGCATAGTGTTCGATCGGTGCGTGCACGTCGCTCGAATCGGTCAGCACCAGCGTGTGCTTGCCCCCTTTGTGCTCGAAGTAGTAGTAGATGCCCTCGTGCTCCATCAGGCGGCTCACGAACGCGAAATCGGTCTCCCGGTATTGCGCGCAGTGCTGCAGCGACGGATAGGTCGCCTGGCACTTGTTGCTGACGTCGATGTTGTAGTCCTGCAGCACGCTGGTCACAATGTCGAGCACGCTCTTTTCATGGAAAAAGCGGCTGTGCGACGCGCGTGTGAGCAGCCACAGCCGCGGGCGCACCACCGCTTCGTAGCGCGCCATGCGGTTGCGGGTGTTGTCGCCCGGCGCGACGATCCGGAATGCCGTGACGATGCCGTTGAATTGCCGCTCGCCCTCGCCCGGCAACGACAGCGCAATCGAGATGTCATGCCCGAGCAGATCGCCGGCTTGCAGATCGTTGCGCTTGCTCAGCAGGTCGAGCCGCCATTCGCTCAGGCGCCCCAGCTCCTCGGTGCCGCTCAGATGCAGAAACAGCAGATCCTCGCCGGCAGGCGCGCAACTGACGGTGACGTGTCGGTTCGGGTTTTGCGAGGTCATATCACGGAATCATCGTCTTGACCGTCGCCGGATTGACGATCGTGACCACGCCGCCCCAGTTGCACATGCAGCTCGACACGTTGTCGAGCGACGGCTGGTTGCCGAGCAGCACGGTCGGCGCGCCCGGCGTCCACGGCGTCATGGTGGCCGGAATGCACGGCATCGGCGTCAGCACGCCCAGCGCCGCCGCCGTCGCGGCGGCGACGGTCGGGTTGGCCGGCGAACTGCACACGCCGAACGGCATGATGTTGACGAGCGGAATGTGATCCATGATGTTGGCCGCGGGCGGCCCTTCGCCCATCACCCGGTTGATCGGTAGCACCACCAGTGTCGAAGGCGCCGCGCCGAACGAACATTGCAGCGTCGCGCCCATGCTGACTTGTTGCGGCATATGAAGGCATCCTCCGGTTGGATCGATCAATCGAACGTATAGAGAAATTCACCGTCGCGCGCGCCGATCTGCACTTTCGTGACCGCGCTTCCGTTCATCATGCGCGTCAAAAATTCCGTGCTGATGCGCGGCAACAGCGTGTTGGTCAGGATTGCGTCGATCATGCGCCCGCCGCTTTCGAGTTCCGTGCAGCGGCTGCCGATCAGCTTCACGACGTCGTCGTCGTAGGTAAACGGAATCTTGTGCGACACGCGGATACGCTTCTCGATCCGGCCGAGCTGTAGCCGGATGATCGCGCCGAGCATTTCGTCGGACAGCGGGAAGTACGGGATCACCACGACGCGTCCCAGCAAGGCCGGCGGAAACACCTTCAGCAACGGCTCGCGCAACGCTTTGGCGATGCCGTCCGGCTCCGGCATCAGCTCCGGGTCCTTGCACAGGCTCGTGATCAGATCCGTGCCGACATTGGTGGTCAACAGGATCAGCGTGTTCTTGAAGTCGATCACGCGGCCCTCGCCGTCTTCCATCCAGCCCTTGTCGAACACCTGGAAGAACAGCTCGTGAACGTCGGGATGGGCCTTCTCGACTTCGTCGAGCAGCACCACGCTGTACGGGCGGCGCCGCACCGCCTCGGTCAGCACGCCCCCTTCGCCATAGCCGACGTAGCCCGGTGGCGCGCCCTTCAGCGACGACACCGTATGCGCCTCCTGGTACTCGCTCATGTTGATCGTGATGACGTTCTGCTCGCCGCCATACAGCACCTCGGCGAGCGCAAGCGCGGTCTCGGTCTTGCCGACCCCCGAGGTGCCGGCGAGCATGAACACGCCGATCGGCTTGTTCGGATTGTCCAGACCCGCGCGCGAAGTCTGAATGCGCCGTGCGATCATCTCCGTCGCATGCGCCTGGCCGATGATGCGGCGGTTCAGGTTCTCCGCGAGCTTCAGCACGTTCTCGATTTCGTTGCGGACCATCCGGCCCACCGGTATGCCGGTCCAGTCCTGCACGACCGAGGCGACCGCCTGCTGATCGACGGTCGGCAGGATCAGCGGGTCTTCGCCTTGATGCTGCGCGAGCTGCGCCTGCAACTCGCGCAGTTCGGCGAGCCGCGCTTCGCGCGTCGCGGTATCGGTGGCGGGGTTTCCGGTTGCGCCCGGTGCGGCTGTTTCGTTTGCGGCTTCGTTTGCGTAGCTCACCTGCGCCGCGCCCTCCACCTTGCCGGTCTCGCCGCGCAGTTGCGCGCGCAGCGCGAGAATCCGCGTGACCAGTTCTTTTTCCGCCTGCCAGCGGGCGTCGAGCGTGGCGAGACGCGCCTGTTCGGCGGCGAGCTTTTCCGCCGCGGCGGCTTCACGCTCCCGCGTGTCGACGCCCACCGCGCTTTCGCGGCCGATGATCGCCAACTCGGTTTCGAGCGCCGCGATCCGCTTGCGCGAATCGTCGACCGACGCCGGCGTCGCATGCTGGCTGACCGCCACGCGCGCGCAGGCGGTGTCGAGCAGGCTGACCGCTTTGTCGGGCAACTGCCGCGCCGGAATGTAGCGATGCGACAGACGTACCGCGGCTTCGAGCGCTTCGTCGAGCACCTGCACCTTGTGGTGCTGCTCCATCGTCGAGGTGACGCCGCGCATCATCAGGATCGCGCGGGTCTCGTCCGGCTCGCTGACCTGCACGACCTGAAAGCGCCGCGTCAGCGCCGGGTCTTTCTCGATGTGCTTCTTGTATTCGGCCCACGTGGTTGCGGCCACCGTGCGCAGCGTGCCGCGCGCGAGCGCGGGCTTCAGCAGATTGGCCGCATCGCCGGTGCCGGCCGCCCCACCCGCGCCGACCAGCGTGTGCGCTTCGTCGATGAACAGGATGATCGGCTTCTCCGAAGCCTGCACTTCCTCGATCACCTGCCGCAAGCGATTTTCGAATTCGCCCTTCATGCTCGCGCCGGCCTGCAACAGACCGACGTCGAGCGTGCGCAACTGCACGTCGCGCAGCGACGGCGGCACGTCGCCCGCCGCGATGCGCTGCGCGAAGCCTTCGACCACCGCGGTTTTGCCGACGCCCGCTTCGCCGGTCAGGATCGGATTGTTCTGCCGGCGGCGCATCAGGATGTCGACCACCTGGCGGATTTCCTCGTCGCGCCCAACGATCGGATCGAGCTTGCCGTTGCGCGCCTGTTCGGTCAGATCGGTGGTGAAGCGGCGCAGTGCCTCCTGCTTGCCTAGCGCGGCGGCCGGCACCGGCCCGCCGGTGGTGTCCGCGTCGCTGCCTTCGCGCTGCGCGCCGCCCGCCTGAAAACCATCGCTCGCGCTCATCGCCGCTTCCGGCGACTCGCGCAGCAGGCTGTGAAATTCATCGACGAGCGAATCGAGCTTGATGCGCTCGAACTGACGCGAGATGCCGTAGAGCCCGTTGCGCAGCGACGGCGTCTTCAGGAGGCCGACCACCAGATGCCCGGTGCGCACCTGCGATTCGCCGAACATCAGCGAGCCGAACACCCAGCCACGCTCGACCGCCTCCTCGACCTGCGACGAAATATCGGTCACCGAACCCGACCCGCGCGGCAACCGGTCGAGCGCTTCGGTCAGATCGCGCGCCAGCGCGGAAGGCTCGAGCCCGTAGTGTTTGATGATGCGGTGCAAGTCGGAGTCCTGCAGTTGCAGGATCTGATGGAACCAGTGCGACAGCTCGATATAAGGATTGCCACGCAGCTTGCAAAACACGTTCGCGCTCTCGATTGCGCGGAACCCGAGCTTGTTCAGCTTGCCGAACAACGCTGCCCGTTTGATCTCGGCCATTTTTCTATTCCCTCGATGATGTCGATGGCGGCGCCCCCGCGGGCGCCTCGCGGGCCGCCACGGCAATCCGTGAACGGCCGTCGGGACCGGTCGGCTGCAACACCAGCTGGCGCTGATCGCCGCGCGCCGGGCGGCCGAGCGTCCACGTGGTGTAGCCGAGCCGCGTGTGGCGCCCGAGCTTGAGGCGCGGTACGTCCTCCTGCTTCAACACCAGCCGGAGATCCCAATCGAGCCCGTCGCGCGCGTAATTGCGCACCCAATCGACGAGGCGGTTCAGACTCTCGCCGCCCGGCAGGAAGCGCTCGTAATCGGCGCGGCTCAACGGTCCGATCACGATGCGGAACTTGTGCTGGCAATCCCACACGCGCGCGCCGAGCAGCGTCGACACGCCGAGCGGGGCCGAACCGTCCGCTGCGCCGAGGCGCAACAGCGAGTTCGCGGGCAGCGTCATCCAATGGCCGACCCACTGCTCGATATCGACCGGCAGGTTGAAAAAGCGCGCGAGCACGAGTTTCAAACCGGCGGCGGGACGGGTCGGCCCGCCCAGCAAACCGGCGAAGTGCAGCTTGGCGAAATCGGGCACCGCGTCGCGCTCGCGCAGCGTCGGCTCGCCGAGCCCGAACACGCTGCCGACATAAAACGAAAAGCGATCGAGCCCCGGACGGTCCAGACTCACGGCCGGTTGCGCATTGGCCCAAGCGCGATAGAAGAGCGACACCATGCGGTGATGGAAGACATCGAGAAAGCGCGCGAAGGTCGGATCGTTCGCGTTGCGCGCGCGGTCGCGCGCGTATTCCGTCAGATGGGTCGGCAGGGGTCCGTGCGGCCCGAGCAGACCGAAGAATTTGACCGCGAGGCGCGCGGCATGATGCTCGCCGGCCGGCGTGAAATCACCGAGCGTGGTCGGATGGAAAACCAGTTCGGGTTCCTGCACGAAGCGAATCGCGTCGTCGCGCGGCTGCATCGACTCCCCCACGCGCGGCTTGTCAAGGTACGCGTTCTCCAGCAGCCGCACGACCTGAAAAAAGTCGAAGCGGCGCGCATCGTCTTCGAGCCGGCGCAGCAGTGTCAGAGCGTCCGGCATTGTCCGACCCTCGCTGGCCAGCGCATGATCTCGCCGCGTGAAAGCGTCTTCACGACGGTCTCGGTGAACGAGTTGATCGATACGTATTGCGCGAAATAATGCGCGAGCACCGCGCCGAGCAGAAACGCGCCGGCACCTTCGAATGCGGCTTCGTCGAGCGTCACCGTCACTTCGAGACCGCGGCCGAACACGATCGGTCCCGCGCACGGCAAGCGTCGCGTCACCGAGCGCGAATCGATCGAGCGCACGCCCTCGATCAGCCGCTGACTCGCGATCTCGTCGGCGGGACAGTAGAGGCTCAGCAGATCGCGCAGCGCGCGGGCGCCCTCCTGCGCATCGTTATCGAGCAGCGACGAGTAGTTCAGCGACAGGTGGCTCAATAGCCGCCATGCCACGGCCCCATGCGCATACGACGGCAGCGGCCGGCTCGGGCCGCTCACGCAGCGCACGCTTTGCACCGGCGCTTCGACATCGAGCGTGAAATCGGCGGGGCCGACGCCGACCGGCATCGTCAATGGCAGGTCGCGGTTCGTGCATAGCACCTGCAAGCCGAGTTGACGCAGGTCGGCGCGAAACGGCGCATTGCTCGCATCCACCAGCGCGATGAACATCTCGCTGCCGAGGTAGCTCGTGCGCGGGCCGCGCTCATGCTGACGTGCCGACGGCAGACGCTTTTCGCGGCGCACCTGGTAGTACGCGCCGGCACGATACGTCGCACCGAGATCGCGCGCGTGATAGAACGGCTCGAAGCGCTGCTCGCCGCCGGCGCCCGCGCTATAGCCCGTCGCACTCTCGATCTGGTAGATCTCGAAGTCCATCGGCCGGGTGCGATCGGCCACCACGTGATACTCGAACTGTTCGTCCGACAGCGCGATGCGATCGGTACGCTTCGAAAAAAGATTGATCGCGGGCGTGCAATGCAGCGCGAAATTATTGCCATCGAGCGACTGTTCGAGCAGCGGATCGCCGCGTTTGAGGAGCACGACGACTTCGATCTCGGTGTCCGCGCAGCGCCGCAACGCCGCCTGCAAGCCGTCGATGGCGACGAACATGAAGCGCTGCGGAAACGCGAAATACTCCTGCAACAGCCGGTAGCCCTGGAACGACTGCCGGCTGACCGGCAGCAATGCCTGATCGTCGGCAAAACCGAGCGGCCGCAGCGCGCTCGCCGGCAATTGCACGTGCCAGGTCGCCGGACGTTTGGCCGGCATCACAACGACGCCGCTCACCGAACCGAGCAGACGCTCGTGGATCCGCGTGGCCATCCCGTCCGAGCCGCGCAGATACAGCGTCAGCCGGTCGAGTTTCAGCTGGTTGATTTTCAGACCGGCGGTGGCGCGCAGACGCAGTCTCAGACCCGCCTTGATACCGGCGCCCGCCGCCATGCTCGCCGGCAACGCGCTGTCGACGCCGCCGAGCGAGCCCGCGTGCGTAAAAAACCGCGCCTCCGTGATTTCTAGCGGCCAAAGCGTCAGTTCGTGCGCGCTGCGGTATTCGCAGCGCGTCGAGCCGTTCTTGTCGAGCACACTGCGCAGCGCGCTGCCGCGTGGAACCCGCACGCCGTCCGCGAGATTGGAGCTCGTCAGGTCGGGCTGGATCTGCACCACGGCCATCGACGGTGTCGGCGCGAGGTAATGCGGATACACCAGTTCCGCGAGGTGCTGGGTGAAGCGCGGGAACTCGTCGTCGATCTTCAGTTGCACGCGCGCCGCGAGGAAACTGAAGCCTTCGAGCAGACGCTCCACATAGGGGTCCGCGCATTCGAGGCTTTCCATGCCGAGGCGCCCGGCGATCTTCGGAAATTCGCGCGCGAACTCGCCACCCATCTCCCGAAGATGCTGCAATTCCTGGCTGTAGTATTTGATCAGGTCGGGATTCATGGCTTCAGCGCGGGCCGCCCTGGTCGATCACACGGATTTCGCCCACTTCCAGATCGAGTTCGGTCCTGAAGAAAAGCCGCTCCGGATACGGCTGCGCCCACAGATCGCCCTCCACCAAAAATGACACGGTGTTGTGGCGCCCGGTCGTCTCTTCGACTTGCATCAAACTGACCCGCACGGTATCGCGCAGAATGCGCGGCTCGAACGCCCAGATCGCATCGCGCACCAGCCGCTCGAGCCGCAACGGATCGATGCCTGAGGCGGTCTTGCCGGCAATATCCGGCAAGCCGAAATTGATCACGGAGGTCGCGACATACGGATAGCCGCTCAGATCCTGCACCGACGCGAGGCCATTCGCGTTCAGCAGCCAGCCGAGGTCGCGCTGCACGCTCTCGCGCAGCGCGCGCATCGACAGAACGCGGCGCTCGCGCGCTTCCTGTTTGACTTCCGGTTCGAGATCGGTCAGCCGGTCGAGCAGCGACGGTTGCAGGCGATCACGGGCGGTCAGCTCAGCCATGATCCGGCACGGCCGCGCCGTCCTGTTCGGCAGGCGCGTCGCCGCTCGTCAGTTCGATGCTGCGCACGTCGAAGAGCGCGTAGTCGTTCGCATCGGAGGCGAACATGCGCTGTCCCACCGGCCGCGCGAGCGCGGGATCGTCACCGATCCATTCGGTCAGGCGCGCGAGCCACAGCGCGCGATTCGCCTCGGCGAGCGTGCCCGGATAGCGGGCGGGAATCAGGCCGGCGGCCTGGCCGTCGTTGGCCCACGTGAAGACGGCCGGCATCCAGACCCGGTCGCGCAGGTCGGACGGCGGCTCGATTTCGATGCGCTTGATGCGCGAAAAAGGAATCCAGTAATAGCGGCCGTTCAATACCGCTTCGAGCGTCGGGCCGAGCCGGTTGTCGGCGTCGGCGAGCCACTCGAACGGTTCGCCGTTCAATGCGCCGGCGGTGGCGGGCGCCTCGTCGAGCGCCCGCGCGCGCGCGGCGGCCGCCGCGCCGCTATCGCCTGCGGCATCGAGCCGCAATGCCTCGAGCAGCAATGCGAGCCAGCCGGTCGGCTCGCCGAAGATCAGCGGCGCGCGCTCGCCTTTGAAAACCGCCTCGCGCAGCGCCTCGCATTGCAACGCTTCACGATAGGTCTGCACCATCGGCAACGCGGCCGCGTCGAGTTCGCCGATGACGTTCAGTTGCGTCAAGGCGCGATCCCAGGCGCCCATCACCGCGAGCAACTGGAACAGAAACACGCGATAGGCGGCCTTCGACGGATCCTTGCGAACCTGGTTTTGCAATTCGCGCAGACATCCGTCGAGATCGCCTTCGCGCAAGCATTCTTCTGCGTTCATGCCGGTTCGCTCCGGTCTGTCTCAAGTCGTCCCACTCGCCGCCGCACTGCAGCGGCGCGGCCGGTGCAGTGCAGTCGCCCCTTTTTGCCGACAGCCGATCAGGTTTCCGCGTTGCCGGGGATGTTCCATTTCACTTCGACCACGCCGCCCTCCTTCGCGCCCTTGGCGTTTTGCGGCTGATACTCGACATGGAATTTTTCGAAGTTCAGCGTGACGTTCTCGGTGAAGCGCTCTTCGCCGCCGGAGCCCCCCGTCGAATACGAGCTGACCAGCACGCCTTCCAGCGTGATCTTGTAGTACTCGAGCGGATTGTCGCCGCCGGCTTTGCGCACGGTCAGCAAGGCCTTGTCGATGTGGGTGCCCTTGGTGCAGGCCGCCATGATCGGCGGACTCGCCTTGTCGCTGTATTTGGTGAACGACAGATCCTGCACCGACACCTTGCCGGCGCCGCCGCCCGTGCCCATGTGCATGGTGCCGCTCTGGCTCAGGCCCCAGCTCCACGCGAGCACTTCGATCTCTTCCTTGTGGGTCTTGTCCTGCGACTCGCCCTTGATGTCGCCCAGCTTCATGAACATGTCGATGGCCATCTTATTCTCCGCTCAAAGCAATTCGTCACTGAATGGGGATTTCCGTCATGCCGCCTTGGCGGACGGAAGCTTCGAAACCAACCGTAGCGATACGGTCAGGCCTTCCAACTGGTAATGCGGACGCAGGAAAAATTTCGACGTGTAATAGCCCGGGTTGCCCTCCACTTCCTCGACGACCACCTCGGCGGCAGCGAGCGGGCGTCGGGCTTTGGATTCTTCGCTCGAGTGCGCCGGATCGCCGTCGACGTACTGGAGGATCCAGTTCTGCAGCCAGCGCTGCATGTCGTCCTTCTCCTTGAAACTGCCGACCTTGTCGCGCACGATGCACTTCAGGTAGTGAGCGAAGCGGCTGCATGCGAACAGATAAGGCAGGCGGGCGGCGAGGTTCGCGTTCGCGGTGGCATCGGGATCTTCGAACTCGGCGGGCTTGTGCAGCGATTGCGCGCCGATGAAGGCCGCGAAATCGGAGTTCTTCTTGTGCACGAGCGGCATGAAGCCGTTCTTCGCGAGTTCGGCTTCGCGGCGATCGCTGATCGCGATTTCGGTCGGGCACTTCATGTCGACGCCGCCGTCGTCGGTGGGAAACGCATGCACCGGCAGATTTTCGACGGCGCCGCCCGATTCGATGCCGCGAATCCGCGAACACCAGCCGTACATCTTGAACGAGCGGTTGATATTGGTCGCCATCGCATAGGCCGCATTGGCCCACGCGTATTTGCTGCTGTCCGCGCCCGCGGTGTCTTCCTCGAAATCGAATTCCTCGACCGGATTGGTCTTCGCGCCATACGGCGCGCGCGCGAGAAAGCGCGGCATCGCGAGACCGACGTAGCGTGAATCCTCGGATTCACGCAGTGAGCGCCACGCGGCATGCTCAGGAGTCTGGAAGATCTTCGTCAGGTCGCGCGGATTGGCCAGCTCCTGCCATGAATCCATCAGCATCACCGCGGGATCGGCGCCGGCGATGAACGGCGCATGCGCGGCGGCCGAGATCTTGGCGATCTGCGTCAGCAGATCGACGTCGGGCCCGCTGTTGTCGAAGTAATAGTCGGCCACCAGGCAGCCATACGGCTCGCCGCCGAACTGGCCGTATTCCTCTTCGTAGAGCTTCTTGAAGATCGGGCTCTGATCCCACGCGGTGCCCTTGTACTTCTTGAGCGTCTTGTACAGATCGCCCTTCGATACGTTCATCACGCGGATCTTCAAGGTTTCGTCCGTCTCGGTGTTGTTGACCAGATAGTGCAAGCCGCGCCACGCGCTCTCGACTTTCTGGAACTCCTCCGAGTGAATGATCTGATTGACCTGGGCGGTCAGCTTCTCGTCGATCCGCGCGATCAGCGATTCGATCGTCGCGAGCACGTCGCCCGAAATTACGTTGGTATCGCGCAGCGCCTGTTCGGCGAGCGTGCGCACCGCCGTCTCGACGGCTTCCTTCGCCTTCTCGCTCTTCGGCTTGAATTCCTTTTGCAGCAGATTCGCGAAATCGCTGGTTTCAAGCGACGTCTCGCCGGGTTGCGCTTGCCCTTCGGTGCTAGGTTCAGCCATGGTCAGACTCCCCTGTAGGTCACGCTCATTCCTGCGGCTTCGGTGCGGACGCCAACGACTGCAGCAACGCAGGATCGTTGAGCAGCTTCGCGATCAGTTCCTCCGCGCCGGTCTTGCCGTCCATATAGGTCAGCAGGTTCTGCAACTGGCCGCGCGCCTCCAGCAGCTTCGCCAACGCGTCCACCTTGCGCGCTACCGCGGCAGGCGAAAAATCGTCCATGCTCTCGAAGGTCATGTCGACGGCGAGGTTGCCTTCACCGGTCAACAGGTTCGGCACCTGCACGGCGACGCGCGGCTTCATCGACTTCAGACGCTCGTCGAAGTTGTCGACGTCGATCTCGAGAAACTTTCGATCCGCCACCGGCGCGAGCGGGTCGGCCGGCTGACCGGACAGATCGGCCAGCACGCCCATCACGAAGGGCAGATTGACCTTCTTCTCCGAGCCGTAGACTTCGACGTCGTACTCGATCTGAACCCGCGGCGCTCGATTGCGCGCGATGAATTTCTGGCTGCTTTCCTTGGCCACGACGATTCCCCTGGTTGACGCCGCACGGCCGCGAGCAGCATGGCGCATGACTGGCGTTGCTATAAGCGAAAAGGCACATCCCCGCCTGACTGCTTACTCGTTTTCTATACCGCCGACCTGCCGGGCCTGGCTCACGCCTTCGGGCGCGAGGTCCTGCAGAATTTCCATGAAGTTCTTGTCGACCAGCCGGCGCGCGCGCAGCAGCAGCAGCGGCACCGGGCTGGAGGGTTCGTGACGCTCGTAGTACGCGCAGATCTTGTCGATCATGCGGATCACGTCCTGACGGTCCGTGATGTCGCCGGACACCGGTACGGGTGCGGGCGCCGCGCCGGCGTGCTCGCCCGTGGCCGCGTCGCCGTCTGTCGATGCTTGCGGCGCGCCGCCCGGGACGTCCAGACGTTCGCCGAGAAAATCGGCCGCACGCCGCAGCAGTCTCGACAGCGGCGACAGATCGATGGAACGCGCCGCGCCGACACGCTCGGTCAATACCGTTTCGATGCGCGTCGCGCTATGCGTGGCCGCGAGCAAGGCCGTGTGCGCTTCGGCGGCGTCTTCGTGAGCGTCGGCGATCACCGCGTCGATCGAACTCAGCGACGGCGCCTCGACGCCCTTGGGCAGCGGCACTTCTCCGGTCGCATATTCGATGTCGCGCAAACTGACGACACCGTGCGCGCGCGACGACGCGAGCGGCGCGTCGCGCACATCCACCAGCATGCCGGACGCGTCGACGAGCGCGGCGAGCGCGTTGACGCGGGCGGTCGGATCGTTGTCGTCGTCGGGATCGAGCTGCGGGTAGACGTGGTCCCAGCGCTGTTCGAGCAGGCCTTCGACGAGCGCTAGACCCTCGGCGAAGCCGGCGAAACGCCGGCGATTGAGCAGCGCGCGCGCCAGGTGTACCGCGACACGCAAGTCGCGGCCTTTCACGAGCAGATCGAGCGATAGCGCTTCGGCCACTTTCCAGTCGGGCGGTGTGGCGGCGACCATGGTCTCGCCGAACTGCACCTCCGGCTTGCCATGAACGACCTGTTCGAGCGCAAGGAAGTCAGGGTCGTACTCGAGGTCGTCCCCGCACGGACTGGCAGCTGATATGTCGGCGAGCAGTTCGCCCGCGAGAAGCGTGGCCATGTCTGTATCGGTCTCGGATGAGTAGTCTCGACGCACCGTAAGTGACCGGTACGCGTTGCCCTTGCCCGCCAGGAATCAGCGTTTCCCGGAAATACGTGTTAACTCTAATTAGATTGCCCGTGCCACCTATTGCGCTGTTTTTAGCGGGCATTGCCCATTCTCGGCGGCAATCCGATATGAGAATAGCACGCAGCCCGGAAAAACAAAGCCGGATACCAATAGAAGCGGATTTTGTTTAATTAAGCGAAACAGTATATGTAATACCATTCAACTCCATAAACATTTAAAAAGTTTTCACCTTTCGTTCAGTCACCATTAACCATCCAATGCTCGGCCAGTCGTCTTACGACCTCGCCAGCGCGCCCTTTCAGGACAGGCGATTGGCGGGATCGCCCGACATCTAAGTAAACGAATCAAGCGCTCGATTTTTAAAAAATTCGACCTTTCGAGACTACCGGTAAGCGTTTACATTTCGTCCAGGGTTAATCCTGATAGCGATAGAACACCGCGACAAAGCGGTGAATAACATATTGAGTTTTACCTTGTAATAAATAAAACGTGCCAATAGACTAACTTTGTTTTCCAATCATGCGCCGGTTGCCCGGCCGAATTGCCTGGTATTGCAGGCGTTTGGCACTCGCATCAGCCCGATATGGCGGCAAAGCGAGTGCCGGATTCGTTGGGGGACAGGAAGCCGGCGCACCACAAGCGCGGCGCAATGGGTAGTGTCAGCAGCGGGCTCCGCCGCAGGAAGCGGAGTTCACACCTCGGGGTGAAAAGTGGCAGATATCCAAAGCGCAGCAATGGCCGACCACGCTGGAGAGAGCGCGCTGCCCGACCTGTGGCAACGCCGCACCTGCCTGAGCCACGACGAAATGGCGTCGATCTATACGATCGTGCGCCGCGCGTTGACCGGCTACCATCCTTCGGAATTGCAGGCGCTGGGCGAGGACAAGGAGGAACTGATCTCGCAGTTCCTCTATTTCAAGGTGTTCCGCCTCGATACCGCGCCTACCGCCTCGCCCACCTTCCCGCTGCATAGCGCGCCCTCGAACAGCCATGCCGTGTGCGCCTATTTCCGCCGCTACCTGATCGACTGTCTGCGTAGCGCGAGCCATCAGCGCAACGTGTCGCTCGATGAAGACGACGTGATGCTCGAGATCGACCGGCAAACCGCCTTTCACCCCGATCCGATCGGCTCGGTCCTGCTGCAATACGGTCTGCACGAAGCCGAAGTCCGCGAATCCGCGTCGGATTTCATCGCTTCGCTCGACGAAGCGAACCGCATGCTGCTCGCCGGCAGTCTCGGATGGCTGTCGAACGAGAAAGGCGGTCTGTCGCAGGTCGCCGCGCGTTACGGCATCGCGTCGTATCACTACCGGGCGCGCAAGCTCGGCGTCACGCTGAAAAAAGGCTCGATACCCGCCGACTTCGCCCGTACGGAAATCGGCCAATGGATCGAGCACAGCCTCGGCATCGACATCGCGCCCGGCAATCGCATCGTCATCCTGCTGGTTCTGGGCATCCTGTCCGCGCAGTCGCACGCACAGGAATGAGGTCGACCGACCACGAGCACATGAGAGGTCAACGGTGCAACTCGCCACCGCAAGCCTGACCGACCGGGGCGACCGCCCGCGCAATGAAGATTCGTTCGGCGACTGGTCGAGCGAGCGGCTCTACTATTGCGTCGTCGCCGACGGCGCCGGCGGACATGGCGGCGGCGACACCGCCGCGCGCCTCGTCGTCGATTCGGTGCTGGCGGATTTGCGCTATCTGACCGTGGCCGAATTGCCGCCGACCGGCGAACGGCTGATCGGCTCGCTCACGCATGCCAACGAGAACATCCTCGAAGAACAGTTGCGCGGCAAGGACAGTGAAAAAGACATGCGTTCGACGGCCGTGGTGCTCGCCATCGATCGCGAATGCGCGACGGCCGCGTGGGCCCATTGCGGCGACACCCGCCTGTACTGCTTCCGCCACGGCGAAATCAGCGCGCGCACGCGCGACCACAGCATGGTTCAGCAGATGGTCGACGCGCAGTTGCTCACCGAGGAGGAGATGCGCCATCACCCGCGCCGCAACGTGCTGTATGCGGCGCTGGGCACCCGCGACGCGCTTTCCATTGCGGGCATCGACGGCACCTTCGCGCTACGCGACGGCGACGCTTTCCTGATCTGCACGGACGGTCTGTGGGAGTACGCCGACGACGCCGGCATCGCCGATGCGCTAGCCCATGCGGCGACACCCGGCGACTGGCTCGACGCACTCGCGCAGCAGGTGCGCGCGAACGCCAGCACGAATCACGACAACTTCACGGCGCTCGCGGTGTGGGTCGGTGACGATGGGGAAGCGACACAGTTGATGCCAGGCCCGGCACAACCGTGACGCAGCGGATCAGCATCGCAACGGGGCTCGCATCATGCCGATCTCGATCATCATTCCCTGTCTGCAGATGGCGGCAACGCTTGGCCGCGCGCTCGAAAGCTGCCTGATTCAGCCGGAGGCCGCGCAAATCATCGTCGTCGACGATGGCTCGACCGATGCTTCGATCGACGTCGCGCAACATTACGGCCGCCTCGACGCGCGCGTGCAGGTGCTGCGCATGCACGTGAACGGCGGCGTCGCGGCCGCGCGCAACTGGGCCGCGATGCACGCGAGCGAGGATCTGCTCGCTTTCATCGACGCTGACGACGAATACCTGCCCGGCGCGCTGGCTGCGGCGAGTGGCTATCTGCAGCGCTGTCCGGGAGAGGCATCGGTGCGGCTCGATGTCGACTATGCGGGCTTTCCTCGCGCGATCGTCGAGCATCCCGATTTCGAAAAATACGCTGCAATCCTGAGCAACACCGTGCCCAGCAGTCTGGTGATCCGGCGGGCGGTGTATCGCGCGCTGGGCGGGTTTCCGCTCGACGTGTTCTTTCGCCGCGTCGGTGGCGAAGACGGCGCGTTTTCGTGGGCATTGAGCCGGCTGTTCGGCAACCGGCGGCTGATCGACGCGAAGCGGGTGCGCCAGCATTACCACCCGGAAATCCACGCGGAGCGATTCTTCCGCATTCACCTCGGCATGGAGCAGCCCGTCCACGAGGACGTCGTCGAAGCATGGCGGCTCTCGCAGCGGTTCGTCGCGAGCGCCGAGGCCGCCATCGCACAACTGCGCGCGCTGCATTCGCCCGAAGGCGCGCCGCCGCCGGTTCCGTCCGCTTCGCCTCGCTCCCGCTAGAAGTCGCCGCAGCCGTGCTGGGCGTTCGTCAGCATGCAGCTGTTCAGGTTCGGCTGCGAGCGCACCCGTTTCCATTCGACCGCGAGGATGTCCTGATTCTCGCCCGGCGGCGTCGTGCTGAAGAGCGGCTGGTTAGAGCCGATGCAGATGTTGGTGCCCTGCAGATTGTTTTCGTAGACGAACGTCTGCTCCTGGCTGCTGAAAAACGTCTGCAGCCCGCTTTGCGCGACCGGATTGGGAATCGGGCCCTGAGGGTTCGAGTTCTGGAACGGAATCACCGTCAGCGTGCCCGGCACTTCGTTGACGATATAGCCGACGCTGGACGTGAAGTTGGGGTCGATCGGATAACCGCCCGCCGGTGACGTCAGAGTGGCCGTGGTCGTCTCCGAGCCGCTCAACGTGCCCGCGGCAGTGTCGCCATTGATCAGGCCGCTCGTCGTATAGGTGAACGCCGGGTTAGGCGCACCGACGAAGCGCGTCGCGCCATCCGCGGTGACCGTGACCGTCGGCCGTGCGGCATAGACGAAATGATTGCCGGTAGCGGGCACCGTGCCGCCCCAACTACAGCCCGAGCCAAACAGGCAGCCGTAAAAATTCGGCTGCGCGGTGTTCGGCTGCACGCTGCCGCGTGTTTCGCCGGTCCAGGTGCTGGCCCAGACTCGCCATGCGTTGCCGGCGCCAAGTGTGCCGGAGTTCGCATCGACGAAAACGCCGTTCTCCATCACCAGATCGATCGAGCCGCCCGCGCTCAGATTCGTGCTCGGCGCCGTCGCGGACGGCGTGGCCGCGCCCAGCCCGATATTGCCGGTCGTGGCGGTCGCGACGAGGTTGCCGGTCAGCGTGGAGTTCGTCACGCTCATCGGGTTCAGCTGGCTCGCGGCGGTGTCGAACGTCCGGCTCGTCAGCGGGCCGATCACGAAACCATGCGAGTTCGAGAAGTCGACGTTGCCCGCATTGGCCATCGCCAGCACGCCGACGTCGTTTTGCGGATCGGTCAGCGTGAAGCTACCGGGGCCGGCAAGGATGAGCCCGGCGGTCTGGATGCCGCCGGGGTCCGTGACGGGACCTGCGGACAACAACATCAAGGTCTGGCCCGGGGTCGAGATGCCGAAGCTCAGCGCGATCCCTTGACTGCCCGCGCCCGGGTTCGACAGCGTCAGATTGTTCGCGAAGGACGGCCGCGTCGGCACGCAAGGCGAGCCGGCCGATACGCACTGCCCGCTTACCGTGATGCGTCCGGTCTGGGTGCTGGACCCCAGCACGATGTTCGGGATCGATGCGAAGCTCGCGAAAGTCGGGGCGTCGATGCTGAGGCCGCCGCCCGTGCCGAGCAGCGTGATCGGCGTCGCGTTCTGCGCGGTGATCGCGAAGCTCGACGGGTCCACCGACGCCGGCATGATCGACAGCACGCCGCCCGACGACGTCAGCGTCGCCTGCGTGATCGCGAGGCTGCTCGCGGTGCCGTCGTTGAATGCGCGCAATACGATCGAACCGGGACTCGTGGTCGAGATCGTCACGTTGTCGGTCGCGGCATTGGCGACCGCAGTCGTTATGCCGCCGGTGACGCCGGTGGTCGGATTGAGCAGCCCGAACTCGCTCTGCTCGACCTCCGGGACGGCCAGGCCGATCGCGACGCCCGGATCGGACGTGGTAGTCGAACCGGCGATGCCGATCGTCGTGTTACGCGTGCCGGTCGCGCCGATCGTGCCATTGGCGATCAGCACGCCGTAGTCGTTCTGCAGGTTCGGACTGCTGCCGGCCGGGCCGCTCACCGTGCCGCGAATATCGATCGCCCCGCCGTTGGTCGACGTGATCGTCGTGCCGTCAGTGATCAGCACGCCCTGCACGAACGGACCGGTGCCGCTGCCGAACAGGCTCACCGTGCCCGTTCCGGTCGTCACCGATACGGGGGACGTCTGGACGCATTCCACGCATGGCGTGTTCTCGAACATCAGTCCGATCACCGAGTCGCCGTTCACCGCGGCGCCGACGCTTTGTCCGGTGAACTTGATGTTGCCGCTCGTCGACTGGACCGACGACCCATGCATGTCGAGGCCGATACTGACGTTCATGTTCGACGACACGCTGCCGGCGGCGGAAATGTCGCCGCTGCCGGTGTTCAGCGTGGCGCCCGAAAAAAAGACGCCGTCCGCGAAGGTGCCGCCGGTGGCTGTGCCGTTGACATTGCCCGTCACGCCGATCGAGCCGGTCGTGTTGGAGATCGTGGTGTTCTGAATCTCGACGCCGAAGCCCCCTTGCGCGCTTTGCGCGACGCTCCCGTTGACCGCGATCGCGCCGCCCGAACTGCTGAGCCCGGGTTGCGGCGTGGCACTCCCGCCCACCGTGGCGCCGCCGCTCAGGAACACGCCCGTTGCGCCGCTGCCTGAGGCACTGCCGTTCACGCTCAGTGCCCCGCTCGTCGTGCTGGCGGAAGTGCTGGATAGAAACACTCCGATGCCCTGATCCTCGATATTCGAACTGCCGGCACCGCTGATGTTGAGCGCGCCGCTGCCGGTTCGAATCGTGTTGTTACCTTGCGCGAAGACGCCGTCGTTGCCTCCGCCGCCGGCGGTCGCCGTGCCGGTGATACGCAGCGCGCCGCTCGTCGTCGACAGCGCGCTGGCGTCTTCGATCGCCACGCCGTTGGCGTTCGCGCCCAGCGCGACGCCCGACAGCGAGAACAGGCCGGCCTGCGTGGAAATGGTCGACGCGTCGATGAAGATGCCCGACGACGACGTGACCAGATAACCAATCGCCACGCCATTGATCGGGAACGTGCCGGTCACCGTCAGATCGCCGCCCGCCGTGTCGATGTTCGAGTTCTGGATCAGGATCGGGCTCGCGCCGCCGCTGCCCAACGTCACGCTGCCGCCGTTGGTCCTCACGGTGACGCCCTGGAACGAGACCAGGCTGAGCGGGCTCGTGCCGCCCACGTTCGCATCGAATACGAGGCTGAGCGGCCCGGCACTCGACGTGATGGTGTTGTTGACCAGCACCGATCCCGTCGCGCTCAGCTTCAGCGTGGCGGGAAGCGTGCCGGTCGTGAGGCTGAGCGGCGCGTCGACGACGATGTCGCCCGCGCCCAGGTTGGGATCGGTCCCTGTCAGTACCGTCACCGACGTGCCAAGGCTCAGCGGGCCGGTAAGCGCCGTGTTCAGGATGAACGTGCTGCCGGTGATCGGCCCGAACGTCATCGTGTTCGAATCGGCCGCGGTTTGCGTTTGGACCGGCGCAGCGGTGACATCCGGTATCTGCGTCACGATGTCGACCTCGAACGGGTCGAGCAGCCACCGGCCGCCCTGGCCTTTCGGCGCCGATGCATCGACGCTCATGCCGGTCGTATCGAGCGTGTGGCCGGACGTTTCGATCAAGCCGCCGTTGCCGCCCCGTGGACCGCCCTTCGCGGTCAACGTGCCGTAAATGCGGCTGGCCGTTTCGCTGTAAGCGACGACGTTGCCGCCATTGCCGTCGACGAGCGCATCCGCATGGATGCTGGCGGTGGGCGACATCCAGATCGCATCGGCATTGCGGATGGCGGGGTCCGCGCCCGCCGGGCCGCCGCCGAAGTGCACGGTGCCGCCGCCCGCGGCACCGCTCGCATCGATGTACGCCCCGGGCAGCAGCGCCACGTCGTAGCCGGTCACGTCGATCCTGCCGCCGGTTTGCCCTGCGCCGCCGCTGGCGTCGAGCGTACCGCCCACCTGGGTCACGCCATTCGTGCCGCCGTCGAGCAGTATGTGGCCGTTATGCTCGCTGAGGCCTTGTGCGCGCACGATGCCTTGCTGGTTGATGACCGTGCCGGCCAGCGCATCGGCCGTCTGTGCGCTCATCACGACGGTGCCGCCGTCGGCGGCCACTGTGCCGGTATTGCCGATCAGCGCGTGCGCCGCGCCCTGGTTGATCTTCAGCGTGGTCAACCCGTCGCCGGCGAAGTCGACGGTGATGTCGTTGCCCGCGCCCAGCGCGACGGTGCCCAGTTTCGCGCTGACCGTGCCGCTATTGCTGACCGTGCCGCCGAGCAACGCGATGGTGCCGCCCTCGGCCGCGCTGAGCGTTCCGGCATTGCTGAGCGGCGCCGCGGACGCGCCGACGAAATGGTAGTTGCCGGCAAGAAAGTCGGCATTCGAGATATTGAGCGTCGAAGCGACCATCGATCCCACGTTCACCGAGGACCCTGGCGCAAAGATCACCCCCGCCGGATTGACGAGAAACACCTTGCCGTTGGCCTGCAAGCGTCCGGCGATCACGCTGGGGTCGTTGCCCATCACGCGGTTGAGCAGCGCGGAGGAAGCCGACGGCTGCGCGATGCGGACCGCTTCGCCGCTGCCGATCGAAAACGTGTTCCAGTTGACGATCGCATTGGACGAGCCCTGCGTGATGTGCATCTGGCCAGCGGCCGGCGAGTTGATGCTGACCGTGCCGGCCACCACCTGGCCGCCGGTCGGATTCGCGAGCACGAGCGGCATATACGATGCCGCGAACAACGCGGCGACCGCGCCGGCGATCGTGCTCGCATGCGCGGGTCGCACATTGCATGGCTTGTTCATCACACACCTCGGCACAGATTGCTGCTTGTCGTTGCGTTGCGTTGCGTTTGGTCGCGTCTGGCTGCGTTTGGCTGCCTGCTAGAACGTCTTGGTCAGTTGCACATAAAAGCGCGGCAACCTGTCGTTGCCGGTCGTATCGGGCCCGGTCGTGCGCCATGCGACCGTGCCCTGTAGCGAAAAACCGCCCGGCGCGGCCCAGAACGCGCCGAGACCCACGCCACTGCGCGTGATCACGTTCGACCCCTGGCCCGGGCGCGACGTCGCGTTGTACCAGCCCGTACCGAAGTCGAAGAACGTGAACACGGTGGCCCGCGCATCGATCGCGAAGCGCCCTTCGAGGGTCGCGACGAAACCCTCGTCGACCAGTGCCTCGGACGGCGAATAAGCGCGCACCGCGTGCGGTCCGCCGAGCAGGAAGCGCGACGAACTGTCGAGCGTGGTTCCGGCCCACTGGCCGGATACGCCGGCGAATACGCTGAGCCGCTCGGTGATCGCGTTCAGGCGGTTCGCGAAGAACGTCGCGCGCACTTCGGTGCCTTGCGTGTCGCGCCCGAGCGGCGACGCATCGAGTGCCTCGGCCTGCGCGTTGCGAAAATGCAGACTGCCGATCAACAGTTCGACATCCGCGCTGTTGAAGCCGCGGCCGAACAGCGCGTCGCGGCTTTCGTAGCTGAGGCCGACACTGCCCTCAACGAGCGATCTGGGATTGTGTTGATCGACGACGCCGATGTTGTCGATCAGGTCGCGATACTCGAGATTCACGCGTGCCAACAGGCTCTGATTGCGTGTGCGCACGAGTGGATGCGTGAGCGTGAAGTCCACCACGGTCGCCTCGCCCTGCGCGTCGAGCGACGCGAATTCCTTGCCGAGCACATAGTTGAGCCGCGACACCGCGACCCCGACGCGCGTTCCTTGCGCATTGATCGGCGCTTCGTAGCCGATGCGCCCATAAAGCGTGTCGCCGCGTTCGCTGCCGAGCAGCCGCAGGTCGAGGTTGTCGCCGATCATGAACGGCGAATTCAGGCGCGCGAGCGCACCGAGCCGCCAGGTACCGCTCGACTCCGCGCCGAAGTTGTCGACATCGAGCGCAAAGGTCCAGCGTTTGGCCGGCGCGACGTTGACGGTCAGATCGACCGTGCCCGGCTCCTCGCCCGCTTCGATCGCCGAGGAAACCTGAATACCCGGCAGATCGGACAGCAGCAGCATGGTCCGTTCGAGTTCGTGCTGCTGCAGCGGCTTGCCCAGCGGAATCTGCGCGACCCGCGCGCGCAACAGGTCTTCGCGGATCGGCGTGCCGGCCGCGATATCGAGCCGCACGTGGCCGACGCGTCCTTCGAGCACGCTCAATTCGACGTTGCCGGACGTCACGTCCTGCGGCGGGATCACCACCTGGGCGAGCAGATAGCCGTGATCGCGATAGACCTGCGTGATGCGCGCGGCAATTTCTTCGAGCCCGGCGAAACTGGTTTGCTTGCCGAATTTGTCTTGCACGGGCGCGAGCAGTGCATCGCTGGCGATCGTGTCGTTGCCCTTCAGCGTGATGCTCTTCAGCAGGAAGGTCTGGCCGGGCGCCGTCACGGGTGCCGCCGGCGGCGGCACGGCGGGCAGCGCCTGATTGCCGCCCGGCGGCGCGGGCCGGGTTTCGCGCGGCGCCGTCTGGTTCAGGATGCTGCCCGCGTTCGGCAATGTCTGGCCCCACGCGAGCGCACTGCTGCAGGACACCGCCGCGGCGATCAGTCGGAGTCTTCTCATCGGTCTAGGGTTGGTTGGGTTCATCCCTGTTGCTGACGCGCGATGGTCAAACGCCAGCCACCCATCAGATCGAATGGCGCCCAGAAGAACGGATGCGCGAAGCGCGGCGTGTGCAGAACCGCCAGTTGCGCGGTGCGCATCGCGTCGATCGCCTCATGGCCTTGCGCGAGTTGCGCGTAGAAGGTGCGCATCGTCAGCGCGCTCGATTCGTCGGCGACCGGCCACATCGACACGATCAGGCTGGTTGCGCCGGCATAGAAGAACGCCCGCGTGAAGCCGAGAATCTCGTCGCCGCGCGCGATCCGGCCGAGCCCGGTCTCGCAGGCCGACAGCGTGACGAGCGACACGTCGTTGAGCTTCAGGTTGTAGATGTCTTTCGCGAGCAGCGAGTCCGGGCCGTCGGCGGGCTGCGTCGCGGGCGCGAGCAGGATGCTCGAGTGCAACGGATCGATGGTGTCGGCCTGCGCGTGCGTCGCGACGTGCAGCACGCGTGCGGCGGGCGCGTTGTCGCGAAAGCTCAGGCGCGTGGCATCGCTATGCAGGAACACTTCGTTGCGCGCGAACAGCGGCGCAATGCCCTGCACTTCCGCCTCGGCGCCCGGCAGCGCATAAGCAGGCGTGATGGTCGGATTGCCGAATGCGACCAGATCGCTCGCGATCTTCCGCTGGCGCTGCGCGAGTTGCACCGCGACGCTCGCCGAGGGTACGAGCGCGATCGCATGGCGTTCGATCAGAAAGCCGTCGGCATCGTGCAGAGCCTGGAACGGCAGATAGTGCAGCGCGCCGTGCGGCACGATGATCAGCCGCTCGTTCGGGCGCAGGCCGAGCGGCGCGATCAGCAACGCGTCGAGCTTGTCGCCGTAGGTCAGCGCGGCCGGCCGCCGGCGCACGATCGCATTGCGCAGGTCGGTCACGGCGGCATCCATGTCGGCGCGCGCAATTGGCAACGTGTGGCCGGTCAGGCCATCGGCACGCACCACCCAGACGATCAGCTCCTTGTCGAGACTGTGAAACTCCACGATCGCCTCGTTGGGCTCGAGCGCATTGCGCGTCGCGGCGAGGCTCGGCACCTGCCCGTTCAGTTGACGGTCGTCGACGCCGGTATCGACGCGATTGCGCACCACGTCGAGCAGCGCGCGCGCCCGGCTGCGTTCGGATAGATCCCAGGCAATCGCGTAGTCGCCGGTTTCGACCGTCAGCGCGATCGCCTGTTCGAAGACCGTTTGCGTGTCGCCGAACAGCGCCGTCTTGAACTCGTCGCTGCGAAACCGCGCGCGGATTTTCTCGGAGTCGTCGACGGCGAGCAGGTAGGCTTCGCGCGCATTCGCCTTGTCACCGAGCGCGAGGTCGGCGCGGCCGATGCCTTCGTGAGCCCACAGACGGTCGTAGTTGGCGTCGCTGGAATTGCCGCTTTCGCTCAATAGCGTTTCGAACGCGTGTTTCGCCTCCTCGGGCTTGCCTTCGGCCAGCAGCAGATTGCCTTCGATGCGCCGGTAGGCGGGTGCTAGCTCTGCGGTGGCCGGGGCGCCGACCGCGTCGAAGGTTTGGCGCGCGCCGAGCGTATCGCCCCGGGCAAGCTGCGCGTTGATGATCGACATCAGCACCAGCGGCTTGTAGCGCGGCGACGCGGTCGTCAGCGCGTCTTCGTAGGCGGCCAGCGCCTGCTGCGGCTTGCCCCGGCGCAACGCGACATCGCCAAGCACCTTGTTGGCCGGCGCAAAGACCTGCTCGGGCGCCTTCGGTGTGGAAGCTAGCGCATCGCGGGCATAGCGCTCGGCGTTGTCGAGGTCGCCGGCATAGCTGTAGGCGATCGCGAGGTCGCGTTTGGACAGGGCCGCCAGATCCTCATTGTTGGTCTGCCCGGCCACCACCAGCGCGCGCGCCGCGGCATCGACGCTGTCGCGGAAGTCGCCGCGCTCGGCGGCCGCGACGGACATGCTGCAATAGTCGTAGGCAGGGAGTTTGACGCGGTCACGCGACAACAGCAGACGCCCTTCGGACGTCAACGTGTTGATCGTTTCGGCGTCGCGTTCGCGTTCGTCGGCCTGACGAAAGGCGAACGACTCGGGCGCGAGGGCCACGCCGCTCGCGGGCCGCGCCGCGGCGGCGGACGGGCCGGCGGCCAGCGAATTGCCCGCCGCGCCCAGCAGTATCGAGCCAATCACGAGCGCGCCCGTGATCCACGCGGCATCGAGCCGGGGGACCCATGCGACGAGCGCACGCCGCGAATCGCGTTGCACGACGCTGTGTGCCATCCCGCTCGATAGGCCTTGGCGCTCGTTCACTTTAACTTCCTGCAAGAAGGCAAAAGGAAGCGGCTGGGATGGAATGCGCGTACAACCCGCAAGCTGCACGCAGCGGTTGACTAACACCGTATAGACGAATTCGGCCCGCCGATTTTGAAACTGGCGGCCGCACGCGGACCAACGCCCGCGCGCGCGGGCCGGCCCGATTTCAAAAAATGGCTCGCTCGCTCGTCTTAAGGATGGACGCGCCTGCGCGTGAGGGTGGCGCTCGCATGTGCCGGGCTCAGCCGTCGTACCCTCCAGGGAGCCAAAGCCGATGAGCAGCCCCGACGACAAAACCGTGATCGTGCAACAGGCGTCCGGACCGGACGGCCAGCAGAACCCCGCCGATGCGGCGGGCGCCGATCGTACAGTCGTCCTCCGCCCCGCCGCGCAGGGTTCGAACGCGCAACATGCGCTGCCCGCCGGCACCCGGCTCGGCGAGTTCGAGATCGTCGATCTGATTGGCGAAGGCGGCTTCGGCATCGTCTATCTCGCCTACGATACCCAGCTAGGACGTCACGTCGCGCTGAAGGAATACATTCCCGCCGCGCTCGCCACGCGCGTCGGCGCGGCCGAAGTATCGGTCCGCTCGGAACGTCATGAAGACACTTTCCGCGCCGGCCTGAAAAGCTTCATCAACGAAGCGCGGCTGCTCGCCCGCTTCGATCATCATTCGCTCGTCAAGGTGTACCGGTTCTGGGAGGCCAACGGCACCGCGTACATGGTGATGCCGTATTACGAGGGCGTGACGCTGCGCGACGGCTTGCGCCGCATGAGCGCCCCACCCGATGAAGCCTGGCTGCGCGCGCTGCTTGCGCCGCTGCTCGAAGCGCTGGCGGTGTTGCATGCGGCGCAGTGCTATCACCGCGACATCGCGCCGGACAACATCATGCTGCTCAAGGGCAGCGGCCGCCCCGTGCTGCTGGACTTCGGCGCGGCGCGGCGCGTGATCGGCGACATGACCCAGGCCTTGACCGTGATCCTGAAGCCGGGCTATGCGCCGGTCGAGCAATATGCCGAAGTGGCGGCGTTGAAACAGGGGCCGTGGACCGATGTGTACGCACTCGCCGCGGTCGTCTATTTCGCGATTCAGGGCAAGACACCGCCGCCTTCCGTCGGCAGGCTGATGAGCGACACGTATGTGCCGCTCGCCACTGCCGCGGCCGGCCGGTATAGCGAACGGTTCCTGCGCGCGATCGATCATGCGCTCGCGGTGCGCCCCGAAGATCGCCCGCAAAGCGTCCAGGCGCTGGCAGACGAACTGGGAATTGCCATCGATACGCGGGATGACGCGGATGCGGCGATCGAACCCAACACGCGCGTTTCGGTCGAGACAGCGAGTACCGCTGCGCCGCGAACGGCGCCAGCCGCCACTGTCGAGGCGAAGCGCGATGAGCCAGCCGCGGCGGCCGTTCCTGCACCAGCCGGTAGTCAACGGAAGCGCACGGGCTTAATCGCGGCAGGTGCTCTTTGCGTCGTGGCCCTCGCGGGGATCGGTACGTGGTTTGCGATGCGTACACCACCGGCCGCGAGCCCGGCTGTCACTGCAAGCACGAATGCGCACGACACGGCTTCGCCGAAGCCGGCCGAGACTCCAGCGCAGACGTCTGGCAATGCCGCTCCAAATCCGGCAGCCGTTGCTGCTGTTGCCCCCGCTGCGCCGGCTGCTCCTGCTTCGCCTGCCACGATTACCGCGCCCGCCACACCACCCGAACAAGCCGACAATCTCGCACCCTTCACCCCCGCCAGCGAACTGGAGCGAATCGTGACGCTGGCCGATCCGTCGATTCAGGTTACCGCCACCCCGGGCAGAACGTCCGCCACGATCGGCAAGGACTATCTGCAGTTCAAACTCGACAGCAACCGTGCGGGCTACGTGTATGTGTTCATGGTCGATCCGGACGGTCAGTACCTGATGTTGTTTCCGAACGGACTCGATCGCAACAACCGGATCGCCGCCGGTCAGACGCTGTCGTTGCCGCGCGCCAGTTGGCCGATGCTGGCGGGCAACCCGCCGGGTCCCAATCACTTCCTGACGCTGGTGTCGACGACGCCGCGCGATTTTTCCGACGGCGGACTGAAGTCCGCGGCGCCGTTCCAGTCGTTCCCCGCTGATGCCCAGCAGCAGGCGGCCGCGCGCCGCGGCCCGCATTATTCGCCGTTCGCGGGCAAGCCGCGTTGCCCGGCAGGCACCGCGGATTGCGCCGGCGCGTTCGGCGCCGCCACGTTCACCATCGATGCCGTCAAGCCGCGCGGCTAGCGCGCCCGACGTTTGCGATGGTTCGCAAGGAGGCCGCATGCAAAGGGCTCAGCTTCTCCTGCTTGCGCTGACAGCCACGCTCGCGGCTTGCGCGGGCAACACGCCCGCGACCAGCGTGATCCTGGGGGACGCGAGCCATGCAGGGGCATCGCCGGTCGAGCAGGTTGCGCCAACGGCGCAGGCATCGCGAACCGCGCCGCCAACCGTACCAGCTGCTACGCCCGCTCCCGCAACGACACAAGCGACGGCACCGGGCACCTCCACCGGCTCCGATAACCCGCGACCGAGGACCGAGTCGAGCGGCGGCTTCGCGACGCGCCACGCCTACTACGAGCCGACCGCTTTCGCCGATCTCCCCGGCTGGGATACGGACGACGTCACCGCGTCGTGGGAAGCGTTTCGCCGCAGTTGCACCGTGCTCGGCGCGCGCAGCGGCTGGTCGGAGCCGTGCAATGCTGCGCGAGCTGTGGACGTTGGCAACGTCGCGGCGATCCGGCGTTTCTTCGAAACGTATTTCAACGCGTACCAGATCCGCAATCCCGACCGTTCGCTCGACGGCACGATGACCGGCTACTACGAGCCGCTGCTCAACGGCAGCCAGCAGTACGGCGGCGCCTACCTTTATCCGGTCTACGGCACGCCGGCCGACATGCTCTACCTCGATGCGCGGCGCTTGCCGGACCGCGCGCGCGGCGGCGTGAGCGCGGCGCGCATCGATGGACGTAACGTGATCCCGCTCAGCGATGCAACGACTGGCGACCTCAAGGGCGTCTACGCGCTGGACCTGCGCGATAGCGTGCCGGATATCCGCGACAAGAAGATCCGCCTGCGGCTCGACGGCGGGCGCATCGTGCCGTACTACACCCGCGCCGAGATCGAGCGCGGCGCACTGAAGGCGCCGATCCTCGCGTATGTCGACGACCCGGTGATGCTGTACTCGATGCAGCTGCAAGGTGCGGGCAAGGTCCGCATGAGCGACGGCTCGATTCGCCGCTTCGCCTATGCGGAACAGAACGGCCGACCGTTCCTGCCGCCGCTCGCGCGCAACGGCAACGCGACGGCCGGCGCGCGCAAGCTCGTCGTGCGTGGCATGGAGATGGAGGTCGACGTCAGCGACGACCGCGCGGCCGCCGCGAGCAACAACGGCAACGCAACGGCTGCCGACGGCGACGACGAACCGACCTCACCGTTGCTGCGCGGTTTCACACTGGCGACGACCACGCCAGCGAATGCAGGCGCGATCAGGCCGGCGGTCTCGGGCTCCACTGGCGGGCACGCTGCCGGCAATGCGGCTGGAGCCGGAACCAATGCACAAACGTCCAATGCGCCGAAACCTCACCCTGTGTTCGCGATTTCCGATCCGAGCTATGTGTTCTTTCGTGCGATTCCCGATTCGCCGAACGGTCCGCTGGGCGCGCTGGGCGTGCCGCTGTCGGCGGGCCGCTCGGTGGCCGTCGATCCGCGCACCACGCCGCTCGGCGCGCCGGTATTCGTGTCCACGCGTGACGATCCTCAGGCACCCGGTGCGATCAACCGCCTGATGCTCGCGCAGGACTCGGGCGGCGCGATTCAGGGCGCCGTCAGAGCGGACTATTTCTACGGCTTCGGTCGAACCGCGCAGACCCAGGCGAGCCACACCAAAGAGCGGCTGCGCATGTGGGTGCTGCTGCCCAAAGGCTTGCGCATCGCCGCGCAGCAGACATCGTTGAAAACGCGCGGCGGTGCGCCTGCCCCATCCGATGCGGATTGTCTGGTCAGCGATCCGGTGCTGTGTGTGGACGATGCGCCGTAGGCATCCTCGACGGTGCGCGCGGCGCTAGGACTCCCTCCAGATCTTCAGGATCTTTACACCATTTTTACGCGCACTACTGATCTTTTTTGAAGACTTCGACGATATCGTCTCTACAGTGCTTGCATCCGGGCTCATCCCTGATCATATGCACGCACCAAACCATGCCGTTGCCAAAGCACGTTGGAGATACACATTATTGCGGCTTGCTTTAATGACGACGGCCCTCGCACTTTGCAGTCTGTTGCACTACGCCAAGGCGCAAACATCCGGTGGCCGCGAGGCGACGGAGGCTCATCCCGTGTCGAGTCCCGACGACATCGTCGCCGCGCTGCGCGCGCAATTTCGCCTATCGACTGCCGATTCGTTGAAGATTGCACAAGCCGTCCTCACCGAAGCGGACCGCTATGCGATGTCGCCTGTTCTGCTGTTGTCGGTGATGGCTGTCGAATCCGGCTTCGACCCGCGTGCGGTGAGCGCGGCCGGTGCCCGCGGACTGATGCAGATATTGCCCGCCGCCCATCCGCAGGCATTCGCCAGTGTCGAGGAACTCGACGATCCCATCGTCAATATCCGCATCGGCTCGTCGATATTGCGCGATTACCTCGATGCCTCTGGGGGCGACGTCAACGCCGCGCTGTGGCGGTACAGCGGGGGCGGAAAGGGCTATGCGCGCCGCGTGGTCGTCCGTATGCAGCGTTTTGCTCTATTGCTGCGTACGCAAAAGGAATAACGGCCCGCGCTTCGGTCGTCAACCGCTCGCCTTCGGGGCATGAAATATGCGTAGACCGTCGTGCATCCGTATTGGGAGACCGGCATGGACACGCGGCAAATCGAAGAACTGCGTCCGACGCAGATGACCCACGGCGCGCGCGAGGTGCGGGAAAAAGCGCGCCAATACCGATCGCTGAGCGGCCATGACCTGCAAATGGCCATAGCCGAAAAGCCGATACCGATCGTCTGCGGACCGAAAGGCATACCGTTCGCGATCGATCATCACCATGTGGCGGCGGCGCTGTGGCAGGTTGGCGTGCGCTCGGTTCCGGTCGTGCTGGTGCGGGATCTTTCCTCGTACACGTGGGCGTCGTTCTGGCTCAGCATGGAAAACGAACGATGGACCTTTCCGTATGATGCGCAAGGGGTGCGCCGGCCTTTCTCCGACCTGGCGCAGCACGTCTGGGAACTGAAAGACGACGAATATCGAAGCCTCGCGGCAGCGGTCCGCGATGCCGGCGGCTATGAAAAAACCAATGTCCCGCTGGAAGAATTTCGCTGGGCCGACTTCTTCCGCGCGATGTTGCCGCGGCCCGATAGCGACGAAAAGTTCTCGGCTTTGCTCAAGGAAGCCTTGAAGCTGGCAAAGAGCGACTTGGCATTGGGACTGCCGGGCTATCTCGGTCGAAAGGATTGAGCCGGTGGCTCAACTCAATCGTGAGCCACACTGCCCGCCGTCACCAGAAACTGATCCATCAACGAGATCTTCAACGGCTTATTCGCGTCGAGCTTCTTCTTCGCGATCACATACTTCCAGCCATCCCCGTCGCCGGGGTTGCGATAGAACGCGACGACCGCCACATAGTTCGTATCGGCGTGCATCGGTTGCGACAGGCTCGCCGACGCCCCCGGATTCAGCACCGATGCCATGCTAGCCTGCAAATCCTGGGCGAGCAGCGTGCGGTCGTTCTTTAGAAGATCCTCGTACGACGCGCCATCGAACACCTTGCGGTCCTTCAACTGATACACGCGCACCGCGACCGATGTCGCGCGACCGGCGTCGTCGGGGTTCAGCGCTTCGCGCGCGGACAGATCGACGTCGAGCACCTTGATCTGCTTGAAAAACACCGCATGATACGCGCTCGACGACGCGTCCGACACGGCTTGCCATGCGCCGCACGCCGACAGCAGCGCAACGGCCGCAACGGCGGAAACGGTAGAACGAAGATTCATCAATAGTCCTTTGGGCGCGTCGTTCATCACGCGGATCGAGTCAGGTACGGATTGGCCGCGGGCTTCGGAAACGCTTGATAAACCCCGAGCGCGACGTTGATCAGGCGTTTGCTCATGGCGGGCAGCACGGTGGTCCAGCCGAGGCGCGGCGCGGGTCCGGCCGATTCCCCGTGGATCGCGGGCAGCGGTGCGACGCGCGACGACATTTCCATATGCAGATGCACGTCGGCCTTCACCCCGACATACAACTGCACGAACGCCATCAACTCGCGATGCAGCCACGCACCCGGCAACAGATCGTGCGCCTGGGCGGCATCGGCCGGCCGCAACGTCACGCGCACCGCCCGGCTGCGATACGCAAGCCGCTTGCCGAGCACATAGCCGCCGCCGAGGCCGCGGCGCGCGCCGTTGTCGTTGGTCGCACCAGCACGAACGGCCAACGCCGTCAGCGGTTGCGGCTTGCCGACGCGCGCGCGCGCGGGAAAGAACTCATCCACCCGTACATCGACGCCCGGTACCGCGAGCGCGATTACGCCCGCGAGCCCTTCGGGCGTGCGCGTACGCTGGATCAACAGGCCGAGCAACGCGAGCATCCGCGAATCGGGCAAGCCTGCACGTTGAGGCTTGTCGCCCCAGCCGAAGCCGGCGAGGCACAGCAGATTGCGCGAATGCGCATCGCTGCCGCCCGCGCGAAAACTCTCCGGATAGCGGTACTTCTTCCACGCGCGATACAGCAGCGTGACGAAACGGTGATTGAACTGATCGAGAAAGGCTTCGACCACTTCGTGCCCTTCTTCGCGAAGCACGATCTCATCGATCATGTGCGACGGCATCGCCGCGTCGACGCCGTAGAGTCCCATGAAGGTCGTGCGAACCGTCGGCCGCGTGTAAGCGACGAAGGAGTCCGGATCATCGTCGAATTCGACCGCGGCGATCTCGCCCGCCGGAAAACCGGTGCGCGCGCGTGGCCGGAAGCGTACCGGTTCGTGCGCCGCGGTATCGCGCGTGCCGAAGCCTGCATGCTGCGGAACCCGCAATTCGAGCAGCCGGCACAGCTGCATGAAGTTCATCCGCGGCGCGCGCGCGAGGAGCGCGCCGACGAGCGGGTCGAGATTCGGCGGTTCGTTGTGCGCCTCGAAAGCGTTCGCGTATGCACTCATAACGGAGCCCGTTGCGCCTTGCTGCGCGGCCAATCGGTAGAAATTCGGCGCGAGATGCGATAGCACACGCCACTGGAAGCGGTCGCCGGTCGGCGGATAGAGCGGCAGCGTCGGCGTGACGAGATTGTTCACGCCGGAGAGGTTCGGCGTGCTCGTCACCAACTCGGCGATGCTCGCTTCGCGCAGGCCCTTGCGTGGCAGCATGCCGTTCGTGCCGGTTACGCGCAGCGACAGGCTTTCCTCGGGCAGCGTATGCATCGTCTCCCAGGCGTGACCGCCGAGCACGACCCACGTCTCATGCAGACCCGCGACGCCGGGCCGCACGCGCGCGTGGAAGTAGCGCTCGGGCGCCTCGTGCCGCAGCATGCCGCCACGATGCCGGAACGTCGCGAACGGCACGTACTCGTAGCGCTCGGCGGTGTCATGATCGAACGCCTCGATCGCATCGACCGAATAGGTCTCGACGTGCTCGCCCTGATGACCAGCGGGCAACACGCGGTATTCGGTTTCGTGATGATCGATCTCGATCGGCTCGGCATCGAGTTCGAACAGGTTGATCACCGGCGTGCAGAAAAGCCGCACGTTTTCCGCGCTGAATCGCTGCTCGGACGGATACGCGCGCTTCAGAACGATCTCCAGTTCGAAGCGCGTCGAGTTGTCCGGCAGCTTCGTCACGTCGAGTCCGCACAGATCGACGAACAGGAATTTCTCGCGAAACGTGAAGTATTCGAGCAGCAACTGGTATCCGGAAAACGCCGCGTCGGCCTTTGGCCACAGCCGCTCGTCGGCAGAGAAACCGGCCGGCTCGATCGTCACGTTGGCGAGCGGCAGCGCTTCGCCATCGCGCACTTCCGGAATGCGCCAGTGGATCGCCTCGACCTCGCGCGTAAGCGCCAGATGCATTGCGAACGCGGTCGGCAGATCGGCATTCAGATACAGCCGCACGCGCGACAGGTCCGTTTCCTTGCGACGCGCGGACTGATCGAGCTCGAAGCCGAGCCGGACGATCGAGCGGCCGTCGTGGCGCACAGTGGGCCCCGCGTGCGTGATCGATAGCGGCTGCAGCGTGACCGGCTGCGTGGTCCGGTACAGACATTGCACGGTCTTCGGCGTCGCGCCCTCGGCGCCTGCCGCGTTCGGCACCGCGATCGGCGCCGAGCGCACCGGCACGCCGGCCGGCACCAGCTCGGTTCGCTGCAGCTTCTCCGCGAGCGGCAACAGCTCGACGATCGACAGCGACGGAATCATCCGCAGATAGTGCGGCCACAGCAGACTCACGAGGCCTTCGGTCAACTCGGGCAATTCATCGTCGAGCTTCTGCTGAAGACGGCCGGTCAGAAACGCAAAACCTTCGTGCAAGCGCTCGACGTAGGGATCGCGATCGCCGACGCGATCGAGATTCAGCATGCGCGCGCGGTCGGGATGCGCGCTCGCGAATTCCTTGCCTGCCTCGCGCAGGTAGCGCATTTCGGCTTCGTAGTAGCGCAGGATGGGGTCATCGTGTTCCATGCTTGGTGTTCTTGTCAGAAGGTCAACGCCCGCGCCGGGTCTAGCACGGTCAACTCGGCTTGCAGTTCGCCGATGCGGCGCGCGAGCGCGGGTTTGTCGGCGTCCTTACGGTTGCTCAGCGCCTTCAGCGTTCGCAGCAACTGCTGCTTCACCTCGAACACGAGCGCGGGTTCCCAGCGCGTGAGCGGCAGCGACCGTGCGCTCGTGTCCAGTTCGGTGAACAGTGCGAGCGCGGTGTCCGCGCGACCCGCGTGATCGGCGAGGCGCGCCATCACTAGCCGCCGCAGATAGCGATGACGGTCTGTCTTGAGGCCCGGCAACGCGTCGAGCCAGGCGAATGCCGCCCCGATGCCGTCCTGTTCCGCGAGGTCGCGCGCCTGTGCTTCGATCTCGGGCCAGTCGCCGGTCCCTTCGTCGTCGCTGCCGGCCGCTACCGGCAGCGGCGCAATACTCTCGCCCGCCTCCAGATTGCGCACCACCGCGTGGCGCGCGATCCATTCGAGGGATACGTCGTCGGCGAACGGCGTGCCGTCGTTGAACGCCAGGCGCTCGATGCCAGGCAAGCGTTCGAGAAACAGCGCGAAATCCCCGCGCAACTGGTCACGCCATGCGCTGTACGGCGCGCCGACGTGATCGAGTGCGACATGCTGGAAATACTGCAGATCGAACCACAGGTGATTGACGCCCTCCAGGAATGCGCCCTCGACGCGTTCGAGCAGCTCATGCCACTGCTTTTGCAGCACGAGCCGCTTCATCTGCTGACGCAGCTCGCCACGCGGCGGCATCAGACGTGTGCGTGATGCCGCATCGACGGGCGGCACTTCGTGCAGCGTGTCCCAGCGAACGGTGCGGACCAGCCGCACAGACGATAGGTAACCGTTCTCCTGGTCGCGTAGCCACAGCGCCATTGAGCGGGCCTGGTCGAGCAGGTCGCGCGTCGATGCGATCGATACGTTTGGGCTGCCTGCAAAAGCTCGGCCCGACGCGACGGGTGACGTTGCCGGATCGAGCTCATTACCACGCGACGCTGCGTCGTTCTGCTCGAAGCGCGCGATCAGCGCGGCGAGATTCGGCTGAGCGGCGCCGCTCCACGTGGCCGTACGCGTGACGAGCAGATCCAGCGCGGCGATCGCGCGTTCGAGGTCGGCCGTCGCGAACTCGCCGCGACGCTCCAGCAGTTCGATGACGCGTGTGGTGGCAAGCATGTCGAGCGCGCCCTTCTTCGCCTCGGCGCGCGCGGGGAGCACATTCTCGCCGAAGCGCTCGACGAGCGACGCCGCTAGTTCGAGCCCATCCGCGAAGCCGGAAGGACCGTCCGCGCGCAGACGTGCAACCGCGTAGTAACCGGCGAGACGCAGATCCTTGCCGGTCTCCTTCAGCAACTGCTCGCACGAGCGGACGACCAGGCTGTCGTCGATACCGGAGAGTTTTTGCGTTTCCTCGCGCAACTCGAAGAACAGGTCTTCATAGCCCGGGTCGCGGCCGCAGCCGTGCTCGCCGGGCAGCGGCTGAAGCCATGCGCTCCACGCATCGAGACGCGCGCGTACGCGTTGTTCTTCGTCGCGCGACGGGAACAGCGTCTTCAACAAACTCGACAGCATTTATTCAACCTCCGGCAGCGAACCTTGCGGCAGGCCCACGGCCGCGTGCTTCGCCGCGTTGAGCGCCGCGGGCGGCAATGGCGGCGGCAGGTTCGCCTCGGATAGCTTCGGCGCGCTCTTTGGGTTGCCGGTCACGAAGATTCGAGCGGGGAGCTTGAAGTGACGCAGCGAGAGCACTTCGAGCGGGCCCGAGCGAGCCTCGCTGCGCAGCTGTACGCGCAATGGGATGCCCTCGCTCTGGTCGGGCTGCCACGACAGCACATAGCGCGCGGCGTCCTGTTGCGACACCTGAGCGCGTTCGAGTAGACGGATCAGGCCAAAGCGGCCTTGAGCGTCGAGTGCCGAGCGCAAGCCGCCGTGCTCGGTCTGCCATTCGATATGCGACAGGTTTTCGAGCGAATCGCCGGGCCACAGGAATGGCGTCCACTCTTCCTTCTGGTTGAAGTAATGCAGTTCGCGGCTCGACAGCACGAAACGCATGTCGGTGACGCCCGGCGTCGGCACCGCGCGCAATTCGTAGCGCACGTGAGCGTCGCCGGACGGGAACAGCACCGTCGACGCGCGGGTCATTTCGTTCAGTCCGTCGAGGAACGCCGGATCGAGCGTCAATGCGCGGCCGTTTCTCGTGCCCTGCGCGGCGATCCAGCGATCGCCCTGCCGTTCGACCACACCCGCCAGTTGTGTTGTGACGAACTGCGTAATCACGCCGTTGTCGGGGCGCATGAAGCGCGCCATTTCCGGCAGCGATGCGTCATTGTCGGAGTCCGCGAACGGATAACGGCCGCCGAACGCGCCGTCCCAGTCAGCCACGATCGCCGTGCGCCAGAACTCGTTGAGGCTCGCCGCGGCTGGCTGCATCAGTACCTGCCACGTTTGATCGAGCGGCGCCTGGAACAGCCCGCCGAAGCCGGCCCACCGCTCGCCGAGACTCGCGGCAACGCGGCTTGCGTAATCGCGGCTGTCGGCGATGTCCGAGGTCTTGCCCTGCAGCACCGCCTGCGCGGCGATACGCGCCATCGCGTCGGTGTCGGGACTCGACACGATCTGCTCGATCTTCAGACGCATCGCGGTCACGCGTTCGAGATAGCGCGCGACGCTGAGATCGCCGGTCGCGGCCAGTTGCGCGGCGGACTTCGCGTTCTCCCTCGTGACGCCGGACGCTAGATCGCTTCCGGCAAGCCGCAGGATCGGCCCGAACGCGACTGCGAGCGGTGCAAGCGGCGGCTGCGTTTGCTTCGACGGATTTTTTTGGTCTGCGCCGACCAGTTGCTGCGCTTTGCTGACCAGCGTGTCCGACAGCGATTGCGTGCGCGCGCCAGTGCCCGCCTGATAGACGATCGCGTTCATCAGCGTCACGAGCGGCGAGCGCTGTGGGTCGCCGAGCAGCGTTAGCTGATCGGCGGTGGCGGACAGCGACGGTGCCGATTGCCAACGCAGGCTGTTCAGGAACCGCCACCATGCGCGCGCGTAGTCGTCGAAATAGCGCTGACGCAGCTCGGCTTTCAGCGACGACGGCGGCTCGGTTTTGTTTTCGACGTCCGACAGCACCCAGTCGCCCGTGACCTTGCTCTGCTCGCTCGCGTCGTCGATCGCTTTTGCGATGCGCTCCTCCCACGCGGCGCGCGTGAAGACGCCGGGGACCGTGGCCGTGGTGCCGAATAAACCGCGGCTCGATGCGTCGCCGAGCAGCGTCGCGAGCGGCACGGACGGGTATTTGGCTTTGGCGTCGTCGAGGATCTGCTGATAGACCGCGTCGGTCGAGTTCTGGATGCCACGCACGCCGATGATCGTTTGGCGCGTCGCCGAGATCAGACCGCTGTCGGCGACGATCGCGAGCGACGAGCCGCTCGTCGAGGCACGCTGGCCTAGATGATTCGCGAAGAAGGCGATGGTGTGCTGACGCAGGTCCTCCCATGCGCCGGCCGACAGCGGCGAATTGGCGGGACGCGCGGGTGCGGACGTCGCGGCGAGCTGCGGTGCGAGGAAGGCCGCGATCGCGCGTTGGGGCCTGGCGAGCATCATGTAGGTCTGCAGCGTGTCGTAGGCGGCCTGCACCTCGCCACTGCCGCCGCTTGCAATCTCGGCGTCGGTCAGTGACGCAAGCCGATGCAGCCGCGCCTCCAGCTTCTCGCGGATCGGGCCGACGAGAATGCGGCCGGCGGCGTTTTCATAGCTGGGCCATAGGGCGTCGAGCAACGCGGCGTCACGGTTCAGGCCGAAGCGTGCGAGGCGTGGGGCGCCGTCACGCTGGTGAGATTCGAGCGTGTCGATCTGCCTGTCGAGTGTGTCGAGCGTTTGCATCGATCGGCTTGGGTCGGGTGCTTCCGCGAGCTTCGTTAGCGTATCGGCGGCGGTGTGGATCGTTGTGCGGTTCGTGAAACCCGAGATCATCGTGCCGGTGATCCATAGCGCGATCGCCGCGGAGGCCGTCCACGCGACGGTGGTCGATAGCGAGAAGCCGATGCGGTGACCGTGGAGCTTGCGACTGTGGTCGGCGATGGTTTGCCAGAGCGTGCGGTTTGGGGGGGTGATGCGTTCCGCTTCGAGGTATTCGTCTGCGTTGTCTTTGTCGTCGTCAGGGGTCGCGGGCGGGGCTAGTTCGCGCTCCTTGAAGAGCGGCGCGAACAGAAGGCCGTGGACGGTCTGGCGCCAGTACCTCGAATGCGCAGTCTGCGCGACCAGTCCCGACAACGCGCTGGAATGCCTTTCGATATGTTGCGACAACTCCGCCGGATAGCGATCGTGTTTGTCGTCGGCGAGGCGAAGGACGCCGGCGTCCGCGAGGCGGCGCGTGAGGTTTTGTAGCGAGTCGTCGATGTGGGCCGCATGCACTCGGGCGTTCGACCACGTTAGGCCGATCGCTTCGTCGTCGCCCTTCGGTTCGGTGCTGAAGTCCGTTACGTTGAGCAGATAGGCAGGCGCAGACCAGCGCAGTGCACGCGCGTGGCACGCGAGGCGTTGGGCGAGCGCGTCGGCGTCGAAGGGGGAGTTGGCTGAGCTGCGGTTGCGGGTTATCGCGACGATTGCGTCGATCGGCCGGCGGCGGCGCAGGCGGCGGATTTGGGTGAGCCAGGTGGAATCGAGGGTCGTGCTGGTTTGAGCTGCGTAGAGCAGGACTGTGTTGCCGGTGATGGCGTAGCCGGTTTCGGCGAGGCCGGGAGCGAGGCGTTTTACCAGGGGGAGGTCGCCGGTTAGCAGGAGCCAGCGGTCGCGGTAGCGCCAGTGGCGGCCGTGGAGGGCGCGGAGCGCTTCGCGCAACGCAACAATATTTTCCGGTGCAGTGAAATGCGCTAATGCCGGGTCTTCGCTCGCGCCTCGTGCTCGCTTATTTTTCGAATCGTAGCGGGCGAACCACTGCGTCGCGCGCATCGATGCGATCCAGAGCACGACGGCCTCGAAGTACTTCACGAGCATCAGCGCGATGAGCATGCCCGAGAGCAGGCACAATTCGATAATAATTCGTGTCTCTTGCGTCCATCCGTGCGCCGGACCTTCTAGCCAGACAGTCAGACCCAGCGCAACGAATAGAATGCAAATGCCGATGCCGATAAAAAGGGCTACGGGTTCAGACTTGTGCTCACTCATGCTTGTTTTCTGCACACCAGCGCGATCAGGTCGCGGTTTTCCTGCGTAAGAACGAGTTGGGGATCGCCGGTTCGCGCGGCGAATTCTGCTGCGAGTGCGGTGGCTAACCATCCCCCCGCCTCTCCGCAATCCCCAACGGTGGTTCTCAAGTCAATCCGGGATTTGTTTCCGTCGATTTGGGACGATGACCTGATTGCGACCTCCATATCCGGTGAAATTCCGTGACTCCAGAGAGCGCCAACATTCGCCGACGTGGCTTTTCCCCAACGCATCGCGTTTTCGAGCGTCTCGCCTATGGAATTGGCCCGACCACGTGCGGGGCGATGTAACAGCAGCGCACTGGACTCCGGCTTCTTCTCAGCGATGATTGGATGTCCCAACAGTAATGCGACGCCCGCCTCAGCATCACCGTCCTGCAAGCGCTCGCTTACAGCTTCGCGCAATTGAACCGCGACCAGCAGATGAATGACACCTGGCCTCATGCTGTCGAGTAGCGCATCCGTACGGAACACCGAGGACGGCTCTGTCGACGGTTTTGCGATCATTCGCAAACCCGGGAACTTGCCGATGACAAGTTTCTCGAGTCTGTCGGAAACGTCGATGGTCTCGAGGGCGCAGTACGAAACTGCTTCAAAATGAAGCGTTGTGCCCGCAGAAAGAGCTGCGAACTGCGGCGACAGATCTTCGATCAACTCGGCCAGAAGCCAGTTGCAGACCACACGATGGCGGGAATATTCCGTGAGTTCGTTTCCGGAATGGACCTCCTGATTCGGGATTTCTATCCAGCGTGCGTCAACATCTGCATTCGGCTTGGCTCCGCTTGTCCGAGTTTTCAACCTAACAGGTTGCTGAAGTACCGCTGAAACACGTCATCGCGCAGAGTTCGTGAAGCGTTGATAGATGAACCACCACTTGCCCACTGGAGATCATGCGCGGCGCCGACACGTTCACCGAGAGTTTGTTTTCCG
>NZ_JBFPKG010000029.1:0-100848 GCF_040948665.1 Paraburkholderia sp. BR14320 | reverse complement strand
CGAACGACACGACGCGGCGCGTGCGCTTGCGCGTCACCCGCTCGGCCGGCGCGAAGATGCGGCTGAAGATCGCGAATTGCAGCGGATCGGTGTCCTGGAACTCGTCGATCAGCGCGGCCGGATAGCGGCTGCGCAACGCATCGGCGAGCCACGGATGCGCGGCCAGCGCGCGATACAGATTCGCGAGCAGATCGTCGAACGACACGACGCGGCGCGTGCGCTTGCGCGTCACCAGCTCGGCCGGCGCGAAGTCGAGCCAGGTCTGCACGAGCCCGAGCCAGCGCGCGCGCTGCGCGGCCTCGGCGGCGACCACGGCCGCGGCCAGCGCGTCGGCATGCTCAAAGAAAGGATGCGCGGGCGGCTCGAAGCTGGCCTTGGTCGCCTTCTTCAACGCCGACGCCGTCAGCTTCAACGCCGCGCGCGGCGGCGGCGCATGGCAGTCGCCCCGCGCGAAGTAGTCGGTCCACGCGGCGATCGCGGCGCTGACGTGATCGGGCTTGTGCGTGGTCTTGCTCAGGCGCTCCTGGGCCTCGGCGAGCAGCGAGACGATCGTGTCGCGCTCGGCCTGCCAGATCGCGCACGCGACATCGAAGCCGGCCTGCGGATCGGCGCTAGCGCCGTGCGCGTCGACGCTGCCCCAGCGCAATTGCGCGAGCGGCTTTTTCAGGCGGCGCGCCAACTGCTCGTCGAGCGACGCCGGACCGGCGCGCCTCGCCACCAGCCACGCAGCGAACGCCGGATGCGCATGCGCGACCGGCTCGACCTGCTCGCGCCAGAAGTCGGCGGCGAGTTCGAAGCGCAGCGCCGCGTCGTCGGCTTCCATCTCGAACGCGAACGGCATCGCGGCGGCGAACGGCGCTTCCTGCAACGCCCGCTGACAGAACGCGTGGATCGTGTGGATCGCGGCCTGATCGAAGGTGCGCAGCGCGCGGCGCACGACCTTCAACGCCGCCTCGCGGTCGATACCGTTCTCCGGCGCGAGCGTCGTTTCGAACAGCCGGCGGATGAACGGATCGTCGCCGTCGTCGTCCATCTCGATCGCGCGATGCAGTTCCGCGAGACGGCCGCGAATGCGCTCGTGCAACTCCGCGGTCGCGGCCTTCGTGAACGTGACGACGAGAATCTGATCCGCATTCAGGTTCTTTTCGAGCAGCAGCCTCACATACAGCGCGCAGATGTTCCACGTCTTGCCGGTGCCCGCCGACGCTTCGATCTGGTTCACGCCGTCGAGCGGACACGCGAACACGTCGAGTTCGTCGGCGACGAGGTTTTGATGGCGCAGCGCTTCGCTCATGAGGCGCTCCGCACATGCTGGATCAGTGGCTTGAAGACGATCGCGGCGAGGCTGCCGAACGGCTGCGCGAGCGTGAGCGGCGTGCCGCGCAGCGCGATGCGCAACGCGGGGTCGTCGGACTCGCCGCGCACGCGGTCGTTGATCCATACGCCCTGTGCCGCCGATTCGCTTTCGCTGACTCTCGCCCATGCGCTCTTAGGGAAGAAGCGCAGCGGCAGCCGACGGCCGGCATTGAAGAGCGCCGCCAACGGCGCGAGTTCGTCGAGCGGCGCCGCGACGCGCGCGAGCTCGAAGCTCTCGCCGCTGCCGTGCCACACGGTGCGGCGCGGACCGTCCGGCTGCGCCGCGCAATAGACCAGATGCGCGAGCCACGCGGATAGATAATCGCGTGCGCTGGCTTTGGCATAACGAAAGATCACTTGTCCCGTTCCGGTCAGCAGGTTCAACGTGCCGCGCAATTGCAGCGGCGTTTCGGCGGCCTCGCGCAGCAGCGCGTCGTAGTCGCCGAACAGGGAATCGGCGCTATCGATGCCATCGCCGCCCTGCGGCCAGCGCGGCCTGATGTCGAGCACGAACGGCAAGCGCTCGACACCGGCGGCGACTTCGCGCCGCACGCTTTGCGCCAACTGCCGCAGCGCGGACAGTTCGCGAGCGCGCCACACCGCGCCGGTCGCGCCGCCCGGCAACTCGGGGCTCGCCTCGGCGACGCGCTGCACGCGGCTATACACCACGTCGTCTGCGGTGTCGGCGTCGAGCAGCACCGGCAGCAGGCGCTCGGCGAGCGCGTCGCGGCCCGCATAGTCGAGATCGAACGGCTCCGTATCGAGCAGTTCGCCTTGCGCGTCCGACAACGCGATGCCGAGCCGGTCGCGCAACAACGCGCGCGCCGGATGACGCCAGAAGCGCACGAAATCGTCGAACTGCACCTCGCGCAAATCTTCCGGCGGCAGCGGTTGATCGAAGAACGGCGCGGCATCCGCATGCTGCGGTTCGGCGAGCAGCGTGGCCAGCTCGGCGCGATCGGCGTCGTAGGTGAACAGGTCCGCCTTCGCCGCAAAATAGTCCGACGCGAACGCCTGCAGCGGATGCTCGACGATGAACTCGCGCCGGGCGCGGTCGACGTCGGCCGGACTCGCGTCCTCGCCCGCCGACACCTGCGCGAGATGATCGAGCAATTCGTCGACGAGCGCGGCCGGCGGCAGTGGCGCGTTATCGCGAATGCTGCGGCCCGTGTACGCGATGAAGAGCCGCTCGCGCGCGGCGAGCAGCAGATCGAGGAACAGATTGCGCTCGTCGTCGCGGCGCTGACGGTCGCCGGCCTTGCCGAACGCGGCCATCAGATCGAACTCGTCGGCACGCGCGAGCGACGGCAGCACGCCGTCGTCCATGCCAAGCAGGCAGACCACCCGGAACGGCAAACCGCGCAAGCTCGTCAGCGAAGAAAACGTCACGCTGCCCCACGGCACGCCGCCGCGCGCAGGGTCGTCGAGCGCTTCGGTGAGCGCGGTGCGCACCACCGACGCCGGCAGCAACACGTCGCGCGCGCCGGCCTGCATCGCGGCAGTCATCGCATCGAGCGCGTCGCGCACGGCCGCGAGCGAATCGGCGAACTCGACGCCGCCGTCGAAGCACTGCCCGAGCGTTTCGAGCAGCAGCTGCGACCAGTCGGCGGGCGGGCGCTCGATCGCACAGCTCGCCGCGAAGCTGTCGATATCGTCGACGAAGCGCGACAGACGGCCGAGCAATTCGGCATCCGAACCGCCCGCGCCTTCGACCGGCAGCCATGCATCGACCGGCTCGCCGCCGGCCGGCATCGCATAGCCGAGGTACAGGCGCGTGAGCGCATCGGCGAACGTATGACGCGCGACCGGCACGTGCTCGCCGACCGGTTCGAGCGGCGCGAGCCCGCGCCGCGCGCCGGCGGCCGCGAGCCATTCCTGCGCGGCTTCGAGCGAATTCGCATCGATGCCGTAACGCACCGCGACCGCTTCGACGCGCAGCCATTCGATCAGATCCGGCGCACCCACACTGCGCTCGGGCAGCGCGAGCCAGTCGAGCAACAGACGCGCGACCGGATTGGCCTGCGACGGCGGCAAGCCGGTGATCCGGTACGGAATACGGCGCGTGTCGCCGGCGGGCGTGGTGCCGAACACCGCATCGATCAGCGGACCGGCCGCCGCCAGATCGGACACCGCGACCAGCACGTCGGACGGCTGCAAATCGTCGAACTCGTCGAACCAGCCAAGCAGGCGATCGTGCAGCACTTCGAGCTGCCGGGACAGGCTATGGCAAACGTGGACCTCGATACCGCGCTCGACAGGCAACTCGTCGGCATCGGCTTCCTTGCGCAGATCGAGGATGCCGTTCTGCACGGCGGCAAGCCAGCTCGGTTCGGGGTTCTCGGTGAAGTCGCCGGTCTCGGCCGATGCCGCGCTTTCGGTCAGCTCGTGCAGCATATGCAGCTGCGCCTGAGTCTGCCGTCCCCATTCGGCGAGCAGCGGATGACCGACTTCCTGATAGTCGAGCTGCCCCGCCGCGTCGAGCGCCTGCACGCGCCCTTCGCTGACCACGTCGAACCAGAACTCGCGGCATGGGTTCATCACATAGAGACGCACGTCGATCCAGCGCGACAGCGCGCGCAGCAACGCAATGTGAAGCGGCGGCATGGTCGGCAGCGCGAACACGCTGACCGCCTCGGGCCATTGCGCGTTCGAGATCGCCTCGAGATCGAGCACGGCGATTTCATCGAGGAACCGATACGCGGGTGGCAACGCGGCCGCCGATGTTTGCGCATGGCCGCCGGCTTGCGCGAGTTCGGCGAGCACCGCGCGCCACAGCGCCGCCTGCCAGCGCTCGTCTTCGCGCGCCGCATCGCTCGCGCCGGTCAGACGCGGACCGGTGTCGTCTGCCGCGCCACTCGCGAAGATCGAGCCGCCCTTCTGCCACTGCAGCAGCCATTCGGGGCGATAGGTCAGATAGTGATCGAGCACGGTCGCGACGCGCCGCGCGAGTTCGTAGCGCATCGACGCGTCGGCCGCATCGAGATAGGTGCGCAAACGCGGCGACGCATTCCACGGCAGCGCTTCGTCGGTGTCGTCGAGCAGCCGGTAGCAGCGCCACACGAGCCGGTCCGGCGCGAACGGCGAATGCTTCGGCACCTCGATCACGCCGCCGATCTGCGCCCACAACCATTGCGCGAGATAACCAAAGTTCACGTTCGCGCAGATGCCCTGGCGCGCGGCGATATCGAGTTCGAGCCGCCGGCGCACGGCCGCGCTCGGCACGATCACGGGACGCGCGGTCCATGGGTCGGACGGCGCTTGCGCGAGGTCGTCGAGCAGCGCGCCCACCAGCGTTTCGTAGCGGTTCGAGTAGAAGAGCTGAAGCATGGATTCCAGATCACATTTGGCACGCCGACGGCCCGCGAGTGATGCTCGCGAACCGCGGCGGACATTGAAGCGACAGCATAACAAACCGATCCCCACGGCATAACCTGGCCGAATGGACGAGGTCAGATCGCGCGCAAAATCAGTTAGACTCGACGGCAGTTTCGCGCTGTCTTTCCAACTGCGGTTTTCTCGGTGAATGGATTCAGTTAGTCGATGCGCTATTCGGTCGAAATAAGAAAATTCCTCTATAGCCAGTACTTTTATGGCGGCCTGCGCATCGCGGTCGGCGTGTCGTTACCGGCCATCCTGTGCCTGCTCGTGTTTGACAATCGTGAACTCGGCTTCACGATTGCGACCGGCGCGCTCGGCGCCTGCGTCGTCGACATGCCGGGCCCGCTCAAGTACAAGCACAACGAGATGCTGGCCTGCTCGGTGATCGGCTTTCTGTCCGCGCTCGCCACCGGCCTCGCCACCGTCAATCCGATCGCGCTGTGGTGCACGGTCGTGCCGCTCACGTTCGTGCTGTCGCTGATCGTCGTGTACGGCAACCGCTGGCCGCAGATCAGCTTCGCGACGCTGTTCATGATGATCCTGACGCTGGAGGAGCACTTCACGCCACAGCAGGCGCTCGTCAACGCGTCGTGGATCCTGCTCGGCGGCCTCTGGTACACATACTGGTCGACCTTCGTGAGCCAATGGATGGTGCATCGGATCGAGCAGCAGGCGCTCGCCGAAAGCGTGTTCGCGTGCGCGGACTATCTGCTCGCGCGCGCCGCGTTCTACGATCTCGACAACGATCTCGACGAGTGCTATCGCAACCTCGTCGACAAGCAGATCTCCGCGGTCGATCGCCAGGAGGCCGCGCGCGACATCGTGCTGCGCAATCTGCCCAGGCTCAAACGCGGCAAGCTCGAACCACGCCGCGCGATGCTGTACAACCTGTTCATCAATACCGTCGATCTGCACGAGCTGTTCGTCGGCGCGCAAACCGATTACACGCTCGTGCGCAGCACGTTCGGCGGCTCCGACCTGCTGGTGTTCTATCGCGATCTGATCCGCAAGGCGGCCGAAGATCTCGAGGAGATCGGCCTCGCGGTGCTGCAGAATCAGGCGCCGCGCAAGCGCGTGAACGTGAAGGCCGAGTTGCGCGCGATCGAGTATGAAATCGAGCTGATGCGCAAGCAGGAACTGCCGACGCAGAACCCGGAGGCGTATTCGGCGGTGTCGTCGAATTTCCGCCGCATCTGGAGCGCCACGCGGCTGATCGACAAGATGCGCCGCAGCCTCACCACCGAGCCGAGCCCGACCGAAACCGAACTGCGCATCGACCAGGCGCTGAGCCGCTTCGTGACGAGCCGGCGCGTGCCGTTCGGGCAGATCTTCTCGAATCTGACGATGGCCTCGCCGAGCTTTCGCCATGCGTTGCGCGTGACGATCGCGGTCGCCGTGGGCTTCTGGCTCGGCCGCCTGCTGCCGCTGACCAACGCGTACTGGATCGTGATGACCACCGTCATCATTCTGAAGCCCGGCTACTCGCTGACCAAGCAGCGCAACGGGCAGCGGATCATCGGCACGCTGATCGGCTGCGCGGCGAGCATCGCGCTGATCATCTTCGTGAAGGAGCCGCACATCCTGATGGTCGTGATGTTCGCGTCGATGGTGATGAGCTACAGCCTGCTGCTGTTCAACTACACGGCGAGCGTCGTGTTCACGTCGTCGTATGTGCTGCTGCTGTTCCATCTGCTTGCGCCGGGCAGCCTGCGCATCATCGGCGAGCGCGCGATCGACACCGTGGTCGGCTGCGCGATCGCGATTGCGGCGAGCCACCTGTTCCCGTACTGGGAGTACCGCTTGATGGGCAAGCTCGTCAACAACATGATCAGCGCGACGCGGCAGTATCTCGAAGCGAGCTGGTGGTGGAGCGGCAAGCCGGCCGCTGCGGTGGTCGCGGCCGTGACCGAAGCGGGCGCGCGTGCGCCGGCGGCCGCGATGGCGGACCCGGCGCTCGGCTTTGGCGGGCCGGCGCTCGCTGTCGCTGGAGCCGAAGCCGACGTGGAGAGTGGCGCCGGTGCGCGCCGCGCGGAGCGCGCAAGCCGTGCACAGCCGCTCGGCGACGCTGGTGCCGAGGCAAACGCTGGCGACGCCGCCCATGGCACCACCACGATCCGCAATCCGACCGCGCGCCCGGCAAGCGGCGCATCGGCTGCCGCCGCCGCGGCTGCGACCGCGCTCGACCGCGATTACCGCTATCGGCTCGCGCGCAAGAACGTTCACGTTGCGTTCGCGAATCTCGGTCAGGCATTCCAGCGCATGATGCTCGAACCGAAGTCCGCGCAGAAGTTCGTGCCGGAGTTGAACGGTCTGCTGGTGCGCAGCCACGTGCTCGCGTCGCAGATCACGGCTGCCGCGCCGCTGCTGCGCACCTCCGCGCAACAGCAGCAACAGGTCGAGGATGTCTCGCTACAGCCGCTGCAGCGCGCATTGAGCCTCGTGCGCGACAACCTGAGCGCCGCCGAAGCCGGCACCGCGTTGCCCGCAGAGCAGAGCGAGCAGATCAAACTGATGAGTCGCGAGCTGGATGCGATGGTCGTCAAAACGGAGAAATCGCCGGACTATTCGGCCGATGCGGTGCACGACACGAAACTGCTCGCGCATCAATGCAAGCAGATGCTCGCGGCGTCCGCGCAGATTCGCAAGGACGCGAGCATCATCCGGTTGCCGGAGGAGTGAGCTGCGACGCGCGCGGGCATTATTGCGCGGCGCCGCTCGCCGGTCTCAGCGCGTTGACCGCCGCTGCTGCCTCCGAGGCCACCGCCGGCACCTGCGTGGGCTGGCTCTCGAACTCGTGCTTTTGACGGATCGCGTTGTAGATCAGCGTTGCGGTCACGAGCAGAATCGCCACCACGATAAAGACGGCGATGCCAAAGGTCGGGTTCTTCTTGCGCGGCGGTCTGGTCATGAAGCGGGCTCGGTTCGCGTAGCAGTCGCGGATGGGTCGGAGAAGGCGGCATTCTACGCCCAGTGAGCTTGCACGCGGCTTGCAGCCGATGGGGTCGGCATGGATGCGCCGGAGCGCATTTGCTATCGAAACAGCAAGCGGCGCTCCTGGCGCTCACGGATGCTCCACGAGCATCACGTTACCGCCGACGAACGCACCGGCAACGCCGTCGAATACTTGATCTGCTCCATCGCGAAGCTCGAACTCACGTCGTACAGCGGCACGGCCGTGATCAACTGCTTGTAGATCCGGTCGTAGTCATCGATATCGGAGACCACCACGCGCAGCAGATAGTCCGTCTCGCCGCTCATCCGGTAGACCTCGACCACTTCGGGGATATCGCGCACCGCCTGCGCGAACGCGGCGGCCCATGTGTCCGTGTGCTGGTTCGTGCGCACCGCCACGAACACCGTGGTTCCGACACCCAGCTTGCGCGCGTCGCACAGCGCCACCTGCGCGCGAATCACGCCCGCGTCCTTCAGGCGCTGCAGCCGCTTCCAGCATGGCGTCTGTGACAGGTTCACGCGCTGCGCGAGTTCGGCGATCGGCATCGTCGCGTCCGCCTGCAGCAATTCGAGCAGCTTCCGATCGATGATATCCATACCCATACCCCCCACCCCTCATAGGAAATTATTCTACTTTTCTGACGGCGGAGGGAATTATATGGAAACTCTTTCTCCGGGCAAACCGGTATAAATATCGATACCGAAAATTGCCGACCAGCGGCGTTCGCGCTGCATCACCATCATGAGCGACGACCTTCGCGCCACCGCTTTCAAGCACCTTCCCGACTACCTGAAGTCGCTGCCGGACCCGGCCCGCCTCGAAGCGACCGCGTTACCTATGCACACGCTGCGCGATATCAAGCGCACACCGCTCGAGCGCCTGTGCGACACGCTCGACGCGATGTTCGAAGCCTGCGCGAAATTTCCGGAACCGTCGCATTCGACGTTCTTCGCGCGCACCATGCGGCTCGCGCTCGCCGAGGCGGCCGCCGACCCGGCGCTGCTCGCACCGGTGCAACGCGAAGGTTCCGCCGAAACTTATCGGCGCCATCTGCTCGTCGCCGATCCGCAAGGCCGCTATGCGATCGCCGCGCTGGTCTGGCAGCCCGGCCAGGCGAGCCCCGTGCATGCACATCACACGTGGTGCGGTTACACGGTGGTCGAAGGCCAGCTGAGCGAAACGGTCTTCGAATGGAACGACGCGCAGCAATGCGCGAGCGCGCTGCGCGCCCGGACGCGCAACCGCGGCGCGGTGTCGTACGTGCGCGGCGGCCGCGCAGCGATTCATCGGCTCGGCAACAGCAGTGACGCGCTGGCGGTGTCGCTGCATATCTATGGCGTCGAAGGCGCGCGGATCGGGACGCACGTGAACGACATCGTGCGCACGGCCGATGCCGCGGAGATGGTGTGACGACGGTGCACGTCACGACGGGACGTGACGTGACCTGACGTGTGACGGGATGTGACGTAACGCGTTCGCGCGACTACGCAGTCATGCGAGCACACAAGCACGCGACCGTCTTCGCGCGTTGCCCAACAACCCCCCGCCTCAACTCTTTCCTCCGACATCGCCCGCCGTCGGAATCTGCGGCGGAATCGGCGCGGTCTGTCCGGTCGGCGGCGGTGCCGGACGCGGATCGTGCGACACGTCACGCGCGGGCGCAAGCGGCACATGTGTCGATGCGCGCGCCGACGGGCCCACGGCGCCCACTTCATACTCCGCTTCGCGCGGATACTCGTGCGCCGCTTCGCGGGTTCGTTCGCGCGCGGGTTCATGGACCCTTTGATGCGCTTTGCCGTGCGCGCCGTCGCGCCCCCGTTGGTGCGCGTCGGCACCGGCATCCACAGGCGCGACGAACCCGGTCATCTCATCGTCGCGCAACGGCTCGCCCTCGCTATCCTTCGACGACGTGTACACCCGCATCTGCGCGACCGGAATCTCGATGCCCGCCTCGTCCATCTTGCGCTTGAGCCGCAAATTGAACGCCCGCGCGACGCTCCATTGCTGCAGCGGCCGCGTCTTGATCTGCCCTTTGACGACCATCCAGTTCGGATCGAAGCGGTCGAGACCCCACACCTCGATCGGCCCGAGCATCTCGCGCCGGTAGCGGAAGTCGGCCATCAGCTCCGCGCCGACTTCGCGGATCAGCTGCGTGATCTCGTCGACATCGGTCGAGAACGACATGCGCACCTCGAACACCGCGTACGCGAAATCGCGCGACAGGTTCTTCACGATCTTGATCTGCGAGAACGGAATCGCGTGAATCGCGCCCTGCCCGTCGCGCAGCCGCACGGTGCGGATCGACAGATGCTCGACCGTGCCCGCATGGCCGCCATCGACGTCGATCCAGTCGCCGACCGAGATCGTGTCCTCGATGATGATGAAAAGCCCGGTGATCAGGTCGGTCACCAGCGACTGCGCGCCGAAGCCGATCGCCAGACCGATCACGCCCGCGCCGGCGAGCAGCGGCGTCACGTTGATGCCGAGGTTCGCGGCGGTGACGATGCCGCCGATCGTCATGATCGACACGAGCAACACGTTGCGCACCAGCGGCAGCATCGTGCGGGCGCGCGTGCTCGGGCTGCGCGCCTTGTTGCGCGGGCTGCCCGGATTGAGCGTTTCGGTGATCGCGGTGTCGACCAGAATCCACAGCAGCCACGCGATGAACACGGTGGCGACGATCGCCGTCATCGCATGCGCGATGCCGCGCGCCGCCACGTTCCTCTCGATCACCTCGGCCAGCGACACGTCCCACAGCCGCGCCGCCAATTCGAAGAAGAACAGCCAGATGAACAAGGTCAGCAAGGTGCCGCAAAAGCGCAGCAGCCGCGTCAGATACGGCGAGCGGCGCCGCGCGCGGGCGCTGCGCGGGCGCGTCATGCGCAGCACGATCGCCGACAGGAAAAACGCCAGCACCAGCAGCAGCGCGGTGACGATCGAAATCTGCAGCACGTTTTCGCTGGAGCCGGAGCCGCCCAGCGTCGCGACCACCGACGCGGCCGCCAGCACCAGCACCGGCACGTGCCACATCGCGGCAAGCACCTCGAACGCATCGGTCGCGGCCCGGTGGTCGCTGCGCTGTTCGTACGGCCGGTTGCGGATCAGGTGCGCGATCGGCCGGCGAAACGCGAGCGCGAAATAGCCGGTCAGCACGGCAGCCGTCATGTTGGCCGCGGTCGAAATCAGCGCAGCCAGGTTGGTGCCGATCTGATGCTCGACGTCGTAGTTGACGGCTGCGTCGCCGAGCGCGCCGCACACGCCGATCACGAACAGCACGCGGCGCGCGTGATCGATCAGCAATCGCACCGCGACGCGCCGGTGGCCCGAGCCGAACAGCGAAAACATGATCAGGCAGATCGCGGAAAACACCGCGCCCGCGACGATCGCATACGCGACCACCATGCCGAGCGTGCGGCCGAGCGCATCGGGCATCGCGCGCATGAACAGCAGCGCCGCGATGAACGCGATGATCCACGGACCGACGCGGCGCAACGCGAAGATCAGCAACTCGCGCGTGGTGGGATTGGGCCGCAGCACCAGTTCGATGCCGAAGCGTCTGTGCACCCGATGCTGCAGATAGATCAGCGCGCCGGCACAGGCACCCCAGCCGGCCAGCATCCCCAGCATCGCCAGCAGGATCGTGCCGACACCCTCCCGTCCCTGGCCGGAGACGATCGTGTACAGCTCGTTGCCGGCCGCGGTCACGCGCCCGCTCCAGTAGCGCACCGGCGTGCGGCCCTGGTGCACGTCGGATTCGAACGACGCGATACCCGATGCGATCGCGCCGAGCAGGCCCGGGCTCGGTTGCACGGCCGCCGGCGCGGGCGGGCCGACGGTGTGAGCGGCGCTTTCCGATACGTCGCGCAATTTTTTCAGCTGGGCGACGAGCGCGCTGCGCTGGCGGTCGTTGTCGAGCGTGGCGATCACACTGTCGAGCGAGCGCGCGAGCTCCGCCTGGCTCGCGGGCGACGGGGCCGACGCCGACGCCGCCTCGGGCGCCGACGCACCCGAGGCCTCGGACGCGGGCGTCGCGTTCACCGTCGCGCTGTTGATCAGGCTCTGTAGTGCCGGGATCACCGGCGTGCCGCCGCCGACCGCGGGGCCGGCGGCCTGCGCGATGCGCGGCAGCGCGCCGAGGCACAGAATCAGCGTGGCGCACAGCAGCGCGGTAAACCAACCCAGCAGCGCATATGCGCTCGCGCGCGGACGGACGTCGCCGCTGGCAGTGTCGCGAGCGGTGTGATCGGAGGAGAGATGAGTGGCGGTGAGAATCGCCGGCTGCTGCCCGCCGCCAGACGGCGCAGCCTCGGACTCACGCCGCGACGGGCATGACTGCATGGCAATCCGTGAGAAAACGGCAGACGCCAGTGTAGCCGCAGTTACGCCCGGCGCGCCCGAACATGCGTAACCGAATGTTAGTACGCTTGCGCGGCGGGCGGATTCGATGCGCCGGTCGTCAGTACGCGACCGTCGCGATCTGGCGGACGAAGCGGCCCTGCTCCAGTTCGTCGACGAACGCGATCGCGTAGTCTTCGGCCGAAATGCGGCTGTTGCCGTCCGCGTCCGCGATCAGCGTGTTCGCGCCCGTGCGGAACTTGCCGGTGCGCTCGCCCGGCGCGATCAGCGCGGCCGGCGCGAAGAACGTCCAGTCGAGATCGGTCACGCCGCGGTAGTAGTCGAACGCGTCGCGGTGCGCGAGCGCGATGCCCTTGTACGCGGGCGGAAAACTGTCGGTATCGACCAGCTGCTTGCCCGGCGCGACTTCGAGCGAGCCCGCGCCGCCTACCACGACGACGCGTTTCAGCCCCGCCGCGCGCACCCCTTCGACCAGCGCGCGCGTGGCCTGCGTCAGCGTGGCGAGATCGCCTTGCGGCGGCGCATACGCGCTTGCCACGACGTCCTGACCGCGCACCGCCGCGCCGACGCTCGCGGGGTCGAGCAGATCGGCCTGCGCCGCATGCAGATTCGCGACGCCGGCCGGCACGCGCGCCGGATCGCGCACCAGCGCCGTCACCTGATGCCCCCGACGCGCGGCTTCCGCGGCAATCCGCGATCCGATCGTGCCGGTCGCGCCAAACAAGGCGATCTTCAATTGCTTGCTCATATCAGCGTACTCCTCAGGTTGTTGTATATGTAACTGTCACAGTTACATATAGCGAGAAAAAAAGCGGGGCTCTCACCCCGTTCATTGCTTAGGCACCGTCAAGTCCGGCGCTTGCGCTCGCGATGCTTCTCCGAGCGGACCACGTCGGCGGTCGCATCGGCGAGCGTGCGTGCGGCGAGCGCCGCTTCCATCGCCTGCTGCGCTTCGTCGATGATTCCGCTCAGCACGCTCTGGATATTGCGCCCCACCATGCACTCGGGATTCGGCTCCTCGCGATGCAACGCGAACAACTGCGCGTCCTCTACGGCGCGATAGACGTCGAGCAGCGTGATCTGTTCCGGCCGCCGCGCGAGCAACGCGCCGCCACCGGCGCCCATCTGCGACGTGGTGAGGCCGGCCTCCGAGAGCATCGCCAGCAGCCGGCGGATCAGCGCGGGATTCGTGTTCACGCTGCCCGCAATTATCTCCGACGACAACGGCACGCCGCCCTGTAACGACAGCAGTGCGAGCACATGCACGGCAAAGGCAAACCGGCTACTCGTGTTCACAGCAGATCCGTCCCGCAACGACAATGTGTAACCATCGTAATTACATATACCTCTAAAGTCAAACGGCGAAAGCCGGATCGAACCGAGCGCGGGTCATTTGTCCATCTGCTTCTGCGCGTCGGCAGACTCGGTCGATGCGCTCGCCGAAGCCGACGAGGTCGCATTCTGCGCCGACCATGCCTGCAGCTTGCGCCCCGCCGTTTCGAGGCCTTGGCCCGTGATCGACGCGGCCCTGCCGAGCTGAGCGTTGGCCGCGCTCGCCGCGTTCTGCAGGTTGGCCTGCGCGCTCGACGCTAGCGCGGCCGGGTCGATCCTGATCGACGGCGCAGAGGCCGAGTCGAGGTTCTGCTGTGCGGCGTCCTTGGTCGCCGTGACCTGCTGGCCGACGTAGCTCGCTGCCTGATCGAGCTTCTGACCGGCAAGCTGCGCGGCGTCGTTGAGCTTGCCCGCGACCTGGCCGGCCGACGCGTCGTTTTTCTGGCACGCGGCCAGCGCGCCGAACACGAAGACCACGACCGCCGCGCGGCGCAATAAGGATGAGGAAACAGATGAAATCATGATCAGAAAGAAGCCGCGCCGAGCGGCTCGCAGATGCTAAGACGTGCCCATGATACCGCCGTTGCGCCGCGCGGCCGCTTCGAGTCACCGCGGCGAGGCCGACCGTGGTTCCGCCTGCCAATCCTGCCGGAGTCGTCGATTCGCAAATATAAGTTGATTATGTCTCCAGCGAAGTACGGCTAGTTTGTGTCAATCGCTGAGCCTACGATGGCATCACTTCATCACTCACACGTAGGAGACACATCATGGCAAACATTCAACAGGGCGGTTTCAAGCGGGTATGGTTCATCACCGGCGCGTCGCGAGGCATCGGCGCATTGATTGCCGAAGCCGCGCTTGCAGACGGCAACGCGGTGGTGGCCGCCGGACGCAAAGTCGCGGCGATCACCGAGCGGCTTGGCGAGTCGGCTGCGTTGCTGCCGGTGGAGCTGGACGTGACCAACGAAGCGCAGGCAAAGGCGGCGGTGCAGGCCGCAGTCGAAAAATTCGGCCGCATCGACGTGCTGGTCAACAACGCCGGGTTCGGTCTGCTCGGCGCGGTGGAAGAATCCGCCGACAAGGACGTGCGTCGCATGTACGACACCAACGTCTTCGGCTTGCTCAACGTCACCCGCGCCGTATTGCCGGCGATGCGCGCGAACCGCTCGGGCCACGTGATCAATATTTCGTCGATCGGCGGCTATCGTGCCGCGGCGGGCTTTGGCGTCTATTCGTCGACGAAGTTTGCCGTCGAAGGCATCACCGAAGCGCTGCATGCCGAGTTGAAACCGCTCGGCATTCACGCGACAGTCGTCGAGCCGGGGTATTTCCGCACGGACTTTCTCGATGCTTCGTCGCTGGTCGTTGCGCCGGACGTGATCGACGATTACGACGAAACCTCGGGTGCGGTTCGCCGCAAGGCCATGCAACTGAATCACAACCAGCCCGGCGACCCGACCAGGCTTGCGGCCGCGATGATCGCGCTGGTCGACGCGGCGTCCCCGCCGTTGCGCCTGCCGCTCGGGACGGACACGCTGGCCGCCATCGCCGCGAAAAACGCTTATGTGACGCAGGAAACGGAAGCCTGGAAGGACCTGTCGTCATCCACCGACTTCGCTGCGTAGGCGAAGAAAAGCAGCGGTTCGGTATTCGCCGAGCCGCTGCTCGCCTGAATCGCGGTCGCGCGAATATCAACGGGCGCCAGTCAATTCGCCAGCGTCAGAATCGGCGCACCGGCATCCTTCAGCAGAAAAACCAGGAATTTAGCCGGCCTGGTCTTGCTGGCATTGCGCCCGACCGTGTGCACGTCGTTCGGACCTTCGTAAAAGGTCTGGCCCGGCTTCAGCGTGACGGTCTTGCCGCCGCGCACACCCATCACGATCGAGCCTTACAGCACGTAGATGAAGCCGTGCGCATCATGCCGATGCACCGGGTCCGCACTGCCGGGCGGATACTCGACCGAGAGCACCGTGACTTCCTTGCCCGGATAGTCTGCCAGCGCCTTGGTCGTCAGCGGCGAAACTTGCGCCTGCGGCGGCTCGTGCGCGTGTGCGGCGCCCGCTGCCAGCAGCAGCGATGCGATCACCCATCTGGAAATATGCATGACGGTGCTCCTATGCTGATCGATCAGGCCAGACCGGACTTGTCCACGCCAAAAGCCTTGTCGTAGATGCCCGGCGGGATGCGGAAGCCGATGTTGACCCGATTCCACGCGTTGATCGACATCACCTGGAAGGTCAGGTCGGACAACTCCTTCTCCGAGAACTGGGTCCGCACGCGATCGTAGATTTCATCGCTCACACCGAGCGGCGAAATATGGGTCAGCGCCTCGGTCCAGGCGAGCGCCGCACGCTCGCGCGGCGTGAACAGGTTGGACTCGCGCCACACGGCCACGTGATGAAGGCGCAACGGACGCTCGTCATGGATCGTGGCTTCCTTCACGTGCATGTCGACGCAGAACGAGCAGCCGTTGAGCTGCGACGCGCGGATGTCGACGAGATGGCGGATGGTTTCCTCGATGGCCGACTTCTTGAGCACGAGGCTGAACTCGACGAACTTCTTGAACAGTTCCGGGGATTGCTGCTGGTAGTCGATGCGCTGGGTCATGGCATGTCCTTTGGGCGGTTGAAGAAAGGAAAAATCGTTGCGGGAATGCGGTTCAGTCTTTCGCGACGGAGCGGCTGAGCCAGGTGTGGAAGCGTGTCGGGCCGACGCGATGACCGCTGCCGGCGACCAACGTGCGGTCGTCCAGTCCGCTGCCGAAATAGCGGGCGTGGATATCGGCGATCACCGTGCGTGGATCCTTGTGCGCGGCGAGGAACTTGCGGGCGAGCTCGTCGAGTGGGAAGCGGTCCGGACCGGCGACTTCCGTCGTGTCGTTTAGCGGCACCCCCGCTGCGAGATCGGCGAGGACTGCGGAGACGTCGTCGGCGGCGACCGGCTGGATCAGCGCGGGCGAAAGACGCACGTCGCCTCGCTGGGAGCTGGCCTCGATGATGCCGCCGACGAATTCGAAGAACTGCGTCGCACGCAGCAGCGTGTACGGAACGGTCGACGCCTGGATCAGCGTCTCCTGCGCGGCCTTGGCGCGAAAATACCCGCTTTGCTGCAGGCGTTCCGTGCCTACGACCGACAGAGCGAGATGGTGCTCGACGCCCGCCGCGTGTTCGGCGGCCAACAGGTTGCGGCCCGCCGTCTGGAAGAAAGTCATCACGGCCTCGTCCTCGAAGGACGGTGCGTTGGCGACATCGACGACGACCTGCGCGCCTTCGAGCGCTTTCGCCAAGCCCTCGCCGGTCATCAAGTCCACTCCGGTCGACGGGGATGCGGCCACCACGTCGTGACCATCGCGGCGAAGCCGCCGCACCACGTTCGAGCCGATCAGTCCGCTGCCACCCATGACGACCACTTTCATGTTCCACTCCTCCGGTTCGGTTGACGAAGCGCTTGCTGGTTGATCCGATGGGTGCAGTATCATTTCCAGCCGCCGGCGCCGCTTTGCCTGCGCCTTGTATTTCCGTCCAAAATTCCTTGATCCGCTTCATCAGCGCGCCGGGTAGCGCGTAGCTGGCGGCTTTCTCGCCCTGGAGTCCCCAATGCAATGGGTTTTCGCTGACTGCACGCTGGACCTGGAGCGTCGCGACTTGCGCCGCGCTTCCCAAGCGGTTGCGACGACACCGAAAGTGTTCGATCTGCTGGTTTATCTGGCGAGCCACCGCAACCGGGTCGTGGGCCGTGATGAGTTGATCAATGCGGTGTGGGACGGACGCGTGATTTCCGAATCCACCATGGCCAGCCACGTCAACGCCGCACGCAGCGCGGTCGGCGATGACGGTCAGCAGCAGCGCGTGATCAAAACCGTGGCGCGCAAGGGATTCCGCTTTGTCGCCGACGTCACCGAACATCCGGCATCTGATCAGGCCAGCGAGAAGACAGCGACGGCGACCGAAACGTCATCGCCGGATGCGGCGCAGGCCAGCAAGCCTTCCATCGCCATCCTGCCGTTCGTCAATCTCAGCGGCGACCCGGAGCAGGACTATCTGGCCGACGGCGTGATCGAGGACGTCATCACCGCGCTGTCGCGATACCGCTGGTTGTTCGTCGTCGCGCGCAATTCGAGCTTCACTTACAAGCATCGCAACGTGGACGTGAAGCAGATCGGCCGTGAGCTCGGCGTGCGCTACGTGCTCGAAGGCAGTTGGCGGCAGGCACAGGGGCGCGTTCGCATCACCGGCCAGCTCGTCGACGCGGGCACCGGCGCGACCCATTGGGCTGGCCGCTTCGAGGGCGTGCTCGACAATATTTTCGAGTTCCAGGACCAGATCGCCGACAGCGTGGTCGGTGCGATTGCGCCGCAGGTCGAACAGGCGGAGATCGCTCGCGCGCGGTTCAAACCAACCGAAAGTCTGCGTGCCTACGACTACTACCTGCGCGGCATGGCGCAGCTTCATCAAGGCAGCCGCGAAGCGATCGACGAAGCGTTGCCGTTATTTCAGCGCGCGTTTGCGTGCGACCCTGAGCTTGCATCGGCGTATGCGATGGCGGCCTGGTGTCACTGCTGGCGCAAGATCAATGGCTGGATGCACGATCGCCCAACGGAAATGGCCGAAGGCGCCCGGTGGGCGCGTCGTGCCGTGGAGTTGGGCAAGTACGACGCCGTAGCTCTCGCGCGCAGCGGTCATGCGCTATCGCATCTGGCCGGCAACCTGCCCGAAGGTATCGCCTTGCTGGATCGGGCGCTCGAGTTGAATCCCAATCTTGCCGCCGCGTGGTTTCTCAGCGCATTTCTCCGCTTGTGGCATGGCGAGACTGAACAGGCGATCGGGCAATTTGCCCATGCGATGCAGTTGAGCCCGCTGGATCCAGAACGCTACCGAATGCAGTTCGGCTTGTCGGCCGCGCATTTGTTCATGGGCAACTTCGTCGAAGCCGCTGCGTGGGCCGAGAAAGCCATCCGGGATTTGCCGGGTTTCGGCATGGCCTACGCAACGCTCGCCGCGAGCGAGGCCTGGCTCGGGAAACCAGCGGAAGCTCGACAAGCCGCGATTCGCTTACGCGAACTGATTCCCGACTTGCGCCTCGGCAACTTGACCGACTGGATGCCGATCCAGCGCGACGAAAACCTTGCCGTCTTCACTGAAGGCTTGGCAAAGGCTGGATTCGATCCTGAACCCCGCGAGGATTGACGCTTCCCGCAACGGGCGTCGACATGCAGCGGCGCTCGCCTCGATATCGTTCAGCGGCCTCCCACATTTCAGAAACTTCCGACGGTTGTAGACGAAACACCTCCCTATAGTCGCGGCTGCTTTTAGGGAGTGCTGTTTCGATGAAACTGATCGACTGGATCGTCACCCTCGTCGTCATGCTGATGATGATCGTCTTCTTCTGCGGGCGCCGACCGCCCACCTGGTCGCACGACACCCGCGCCCGGCATATGAAGGGAACGCGTTTGCTGATGCAGGCCGCGTGCGCGCTGTGGGCGGCGCTGCTGGCTGTGACGAACGGCCTGTTTGCCGTCGAGGGGATTGCCGGCGTTCGGACAACGCCGGCCGAGTCGTCCGCCGGCATCGCCTTGCTGCTGGCATGCAGTTGCTACTGGTCGGTGCGCGGCCGAAGACTGCTGAAGCCGCGGCGGATTTTCGCCGGTTAAGCGACGGCGGGACGCCATCCGCATCGCGCGATCGAGCGCCCCTACCGCGTAGTGATGCCTCGCACCGCGTCGATCGAAGGCGCGGGCAACCCGCTGCCGGCGCTGAAGCCCGACCCCGTGGCGCCCAGCATGCTCTCGCGCACCCCGCGCGCCGCCGGAGCCGGAGCCGGAGCCGGAGCCGCCGCCAGACTTGCCGCGGCGAGTGCTGGCGCGCCAGCCGCGGCCGGTTCCGCGCGCGCGGCACCCGCCGCCTCTGGCAGCGACAGATAGAAGGTCGTGCCCAACCCCTCCTTCGATTCCGCCCACACTCGCCCGCCATGCCGCTCGACCATCCGCCGCACGAGCGCGAGGCCGATGCCCTCGCCGTCGCCGGCCGTCGGGTTGCCGTGCAGGCACTGGAACGCGGTGAACAGCCGCGGCAGCGCGATCGACGGAATGCCGAGGCCGTTGTCACGCACATAGAAGATTCGCAGCGAATGCACGCCCGGCGGTGCGGGCGTCGTGCCGATTTCGACGCGGCCCTCGCGCGCCGGGTCCAGATAATTGACCGCGTTGCCGATCAGGTTCGCGAAGATCTGTTCGAGCGCGGTCGGATCGCCCCATACCGCGGGCAATTCGCCGACCGTCACACGCGCGCGCCGCGCGCGGATCGAGCCCTGCATCGCATCGACGACGCGTTGCACGATGTCGCCCACATCGACCTTCTGGCGGCGGTACTCGACACGTCCGACACGCGACAGCCGCAGCAGCGCGTCGATGATGTGCGACGCGCGCAGCACCGCGGTCTGCAGATAGTGCAGCGCCTCGCCGATGTCCTCGTCGACGATCCGCTCGATCCGCTCGCGCGTACTGAGCGCGAGGGACGAGCCGCGCACCGTGTCGCGCAATTCGTCGCAGGCGCGAATCAGCTCCTTCGAAAATCCCTGCAGGTTCACGAGCGGCGCGCGCAGATCGTGCGACACGCTGTAGATGAACATTTCGTTTTCCTGAGTCTGCTGGCGCAGCGTCTCGTTGATGCGCGCGAGCTCGGCGGCGCGCCGCTCGAGGTCCGCGTGAAAACGCGCCTCGATGCGCTCGGCTTCGAGCAGACGGCGGCTCGTCTCGTGCAAGGTCAGATCGAGTCGCGCAATCTCATCGCGACCCGGGCCGAGCGGCGCGAGCGGCTCGTTGCCGGCAAGCCGCCCCGCGTTGTCGGACAGCAGCGCGAGCCGGCCGCGCACGCCGCGCGTGAACATCCAGATGGCGAGCGCGACGAACAGCAGCGAGCCCAACGCGGCCGCGACGATCAGCGTCTGTTCCCGCTCGCGCACGGCGGCGACGGCATTCGAGCGCGACATGTCGAGACGGCGCTCCTCGGCCTGGAACGCGCTCACCTGCAAACGGAAATGATCGAGCACGTCGACCTGGGCGAGATCGTCGAAGCGCGCGAGGATCTCGGCGCGCCGCCCGGCGTGCAGCATGTCCTGGATGCGGTCGGACCACTGGCGGTACGCCTGCACCGCCTGGCGCACCTCGACCACGCGCTCGACCTGCGCGGGATTGTCGCCGACGAGATCGACGAGCTCGTCGATGCGCCGGTCGACGTCCATCCATACCGCGATCGGGGTCGTGAAGCGCGCGTCGTTGGCAAGTACCGCGCCGCGCAGCGCGACCGATTCGGACAGCACCGGATCGAGAATCGCCGTGCTCTGGCGCAGCACCTCCTCGCTATGCATCGCCCGCTGCTCGGCCATCGTCGCATCGGCCTGCGCCTTCACCACGCCAGTGAGCAGCGCGAGCTCGAAGACGGCCGGGATCGCGATCAGCAGCAGGCCTTTAGTGGTCAGTCTCATGCGTGCCCATGGGAGGGTTGGCCGACGGATCTTTTATGGAGTCGGCACATTATGTGGGCGTTTGCGCGGGAAAAGAAAGAGGGGCACGAACCCGTCGATAGGCGCGGTTCCCCGTTGGTCCACTGCGCGCCAGGATTGGGCATCGGCGCGCCCCGCCAGCATCGTGTTGCGTCAGGATTCCGAATAAAGATGTAATTTAAATCGAATATTTCGCCCTTGTCTGGGTCATTTTGCGCAGCCCCGTCGATTTATGCACTTTTGTTGTGCCTTGCATCTCTTTTGAGGTGCATGGCGAGTTCAGGCGGCGCATCGTTCGAAACCATCGGATTCCCGGCCCGGTGTCCGATTGCACCGGGTCGACGCGGCCGGCACAACTTTGGCCCGCTTCTTGCTCATAGCGCACTTTTTTGGCACAAGCGGAACATATCGATGGAAAGTCTGAAATACGGCGCCGATACCGAGTTTCTTCTGATCGGCGCCGCCATGGTGCTGGCGATGCACGCAGGATTCGCCTTCCTGGAGCTCGGCACCGTGCGCAAGAAGAACCAGGTCAATGCACTGGTCAAGATTCTGGTGGACTTCGCGGTGTCGACGATCGCGTACTTCTTCATCGGCTACACGATCGCATACGGCGTGCAGTTTTTCGACGGCGCCGCGACGCTCGCCCAGCACAACGGCTATGCGCTCGTGCGCTTTTTCTTCCTGCTGACGTTCGCCGCCGCGATCCCCGCGATCGTGTCCGGCGGCATCGCCGAGCGCTCCAAGTTCAATCCGCAACTGTTCGCGACGTTCGTACTGGTCGGCTTCGTCTATCCGTTCTTCGAAGGCATCGCGTGGAACAACCGTTTCGGCATTCAGGACTGGCTCACGCAGGCGTTCGGCGCGCCTTTCCATGACTTCGCGGGTTCGGTGGTGGTGCACGCGTTCGGCGGCTGGGTCGCGCTGCCGGCCGTGCTGCTGCTCGGCGCGCGCCACGGCCGCTATCACCGCGACGGCGGCATCGCCGCGCACCCGCCGTCGAACATTCCGTTTCTCGCGCTCGGCGCATGGGTGCTGACGGTCGGCTGGTTCGGCTTTAACGTGATGAGCTCGCAGACGCTCGACAAGATCAGCGGCCTCGTCGCGGTCAACTCGCTGATGGCGATGGTCGGCGGCACGCTGAGCGCGTGGTTCGCGGGCCGCAACGACCCGGGCTTCACGTACAACGGCCCGCTCGCGGGGCTCGTCGCGGTGTGCGCGGGCTCGGACATCATGCATCCGCTCGGCGCGCTGATCACGGGCGGCATCGCCGGCGTGCTGTTCGTCTATATGTTCACCTGCGTGCAGAACCGCTGGCGCATCGACGACGTGCTCGGCGTGTGGCCGCTGCACGGCCTGTGCGGCGCATGGGGCGGCATCGCGGCCGGCATCTTCGGCACCCACGCGCTCGGCGGGCTGGGCGGTGTGTCGTTCGCCTCGCAGATTATCGGCACGCTCGGCGGGATCGTCGTGTCGGGGATCGGCGGCACGGTCGTGTATGGCGCGATCCGCATGACGGTCGGTCTGCGGCTCGATCAGGAAGAGGAATACAACGGCGCCGATCTGTCGATTCACAAGATTTCGGCGACGCCGGAGTGAAAAGGCGGCGCTCGCGGGGAAAGGCACGGACCACACGCCTGTCCCCAAAATCCGCGCGCCGATGTTAGACTTCGCGGCTGGAGATGGCATTCTCCATTAACCGCCCATGGGGCTGATGATGCCTGCTACGCCCGGCTATGCGGACGCGGCATCATCTCGCCCGCATCAACCGGTTTGTCGACATTCCCGGTTCGATCCTCTTCCATGTATTGGTCTTTTCTCGCTGTCGCGATTGGCGGCGCACTCGGCTCGCTGTTTCGCTGGTTCCTCGGCTTTCGACTGAACCCACTCTTTACTGACCTGCCGCTTGGCACGCTCGCCGCCAACGTGATCGCCGGCTACATCATCGGCGTGGCGGTCGCGGGCTTCGCGCGGGTGCCCCAGCTCTCGCCGGAATGGCGGCTGTTCGTCATCACCGGTCTGATGGGCGGGCTGTCGACGTTCTCGACGTTCTCCGCGGAAGTCGTGCAGCGCCTGCAGGACGGCCGGCTCGGCTGGGCGGCTGGCGAAGTGGCGATTCACGTGAGCACGTCGCTGATCATGACGATTCTCGGCATCGCGACGGTTTCGCTGCTGGCGCGCTGAGGCGCGCGCCTGCCGCGCGAACCTAGGCCACTTGTACCGTCATTTCCAGTTCAAGGCACGCACCCAGCGGAATCTGAGCGACGCCGAAAGCGGAACGCGCATGCTTGCCGTCTTCTCCAAAGATTTCAGCCAGCAGTTCGGACGCGCCGTTGGTCACCAGATGCTGCTCGGTGTAATCGGGCGCCGAATTGACGAGGCACATGAGCTTGATGATCCCCTGTACCCGATTCAGATCGCCCAGAAAGGTGTGCAGCGAGGCCAGTACATCGATCGCGGTCAATCGGGCGGCCTGTTTGCCTTCCTCCGTCGCCAATGTTTCGCCGAGTTTCCCCACCCAGACGTTGCCATCGCGCTTCGCAATGTGACCGGACAGATAGACGCTGCTTCCCGCCTGACGACACATCACGTAAGCGGCCGCCGGCGCGCCGGCAGTCGGCAGACTGATGCCGAGCTGGCTCAGTTTTCATAGATATCGATACGACTCATCAAGACCTCCTCAATGGATCAGGTTCTGTGGTGATATAGCTGTCGCGTGCGCGTGATCAGTGCTTCGGAGACACGATCGACTTCGGCTCGAGGAATGCCTCGAGGCCATACACGCCGAATTCGCGGCCGATCCCGGACTGCTTTACGCCGCCAAAAGGCGCCATCGTTTCCGGGACAATGCGATTGACCAGCACACTGCCCGCCTCCAGCGCCGACGCAATCGCGACGCCATGTTCTTGCCGCCCGGAAAAGACATAGGCCTGCAGGCCGTAGCTCGAGTCGTTGGCTATGCTGATGGCTTCTTCTTCTGAGTCGTACGCGAGAACGCAAAGTACCGGGCCGAAGATTTCCTCTTTCGCGATATCCATCTCCGGATGCACGTCAGCGAAAACCGTCGGCTTGACGAAGAAGCCTTGGGTCAAACCGTCTGGGCGGCCTTCGCCGCCGGCTACCAGCGTAGCCCCTTGCGCAAGGCCGACATGAATGTACCGCTGGATGCGCTCGTACTGACTGCGCGTCGACAGCGGCCCAATTGCCGTCGCCGGGTCGCGTGGATCGCCAACCCGCATGGCCGAAACCGTACGTTCGACCAGAGACAGCACCTCTTTCAACCTGATCCGCGGAACCAGCAGACGCGTACCGTTCACGCAAGCCTGGCCGTTGTTCATGAAGGCCGCGTTCAGCGCGAGAGGAATTGCACTGTCGAGATCGGCATCGGGTAACACGATCGACGCCGATTTTCCCGACAATGACAGGCTCACCCGCTTCATCGTATCGACAGCGGCGCGGGCGATGTGCTTGCCCGTTGAAGTCGAACCCGTGAACGAGATTTTCCTGACGCCCGGGTTGATGCTCAGTTCGTCGCCGACGTCACTGCCGCGTCCCAGCACAACGTTCACGACGCCGGCAGGGAGCTTCGCTGCGTGCAAGGCTTCCGTCACCACCTGCGTCTGCAGAGGAGCCAGTTCGCTCGGCTTGATCACGGTTGCGCAGCCCGCCGCGAGCGCGGACGCCAGCTTGCTGCAGATCGTCCCCGCGATGCTGTTCCATGGAACGATCAGCGCGGAGACGCCCACTGGTTCGAGACGTACGCTTGCGTCGCCTATCTGTCGTTCGAACGGAAAATCCTTCAACAGGTCGGCCGTTCTCGACAGGCAATCGGACGCGTATTGACTGACCCACTGCGCCCGCGCCAATGGGCCGCCGTATTCCTCGATGGTGGCCTCACGAATGTCGTCGGTACGAGCGAGGATCGCTGACTGCAGGCTGTGCAGCATGTCGATGCGCTCGGCTTTCGACGTATCGCGCAAGAATGGCTGAACGGCACATGCCGCGGCGATTGCATTTCGGGCGTCGTCGCGATCGGCGAGCCGGGCCGTCGCAATCGGTTGCTCAGTGGCGGGGTTTAGAGACTCGATGGTCTCGGCGCCATGCAAGCGCGCGAACTCGCCATTGATATAGCCTCCATTGATTTCACGCATGGTCCTTTCTTCCATTCATTGCTCGATTCTGTTTCGCGGCTTCGTGTATGGATGGTCAGTCCGCTACCGGATCGACTACCGACACCGGCGCACTGCGCTCTTCGATTGCAAGACCGGCCTGCAGGCACAGGTCCTCCCTGAAATGCGCGGCAACGATCTGAACGCCTACCGGAACTCCGTTCACCAGATCAGTCGTGACCGTGAGACCCGGCAAGCCCATCGCGGGTAGCGCTCGCATCGTGAGTTGCGACTCCCACACGCGCTCGAACCCTTCGATCCCCTCGCGATCCAGATCGTCAGGAAACGGCAGCTCCGCCGATACGGGCAGGATCAGAACCGGATAGCGATCGAAGAACGTCCGCCACTGCCGCATCAAGGTGGTACGTTTGACGAGCGAATCCTTGATGACATCGACCGGCAGGTCGACTACCTTCAGCCGCGCCGCCGCGACCACCGCGGCCGCGCCCGGGTCGCCATCGCTCTCGACCGAATTTGCCAGCGCATCGAATCCATCTCCAAGCCACAGCCGCTCCTGAACCTGCGCCGCGTCGCGAATCGGCGGCGTGTCGTCGATTTCATCGACCGTCCAACCGGCATCGACGAGCTTGCGCGCGGCTTCGCGCAGCGCCGTTTCGACTTCCGGAGCGATCCGCAAACCGCCGGGACGCAGGCACAACGCCGCGCGCTTCGGCGCGTCGGCGCCGACCAGCGGCATCGGCACATACCATGGGTCGCGAACGTCCGGTGCCGACAGCGCCAGCAGACCCAGTTGCAGGTCCGCGATCGTTCGGCCCATCGGGCCCGCCGCCGACATCAGTTGAGGACCGATCGGGCGTTCCGGCCACGTCGCGTTATACGCTGGCACGCGTCCCAGGCTCGGGCGAATTCCATGAACACCGCAGGCATACGCGGGATAGCGGATCGAACCGCCGATATCGGTGCCGATCGCGAGTTGTCCAATGCCCGCCGCAACGGCGGCAGCGCCGCCGCCCGACGACCCACCCGGTGTGCGCGAGCGGTCTCGAGGATTGAAGGTTTTGCCGTGCACCTGGTTCGATGTGAACCAGCGCAACGCAAAGGTCGGCGAGTTACTGCGGCCCAGCAACACTGCGCCCGCCTTTTCCAGGTTGTCGACGAGCGGGCTGTTCACTTGCGCGACGAGGTTCTCGTGACTGCGCGCTCCGTTCGTCGTCGCAAAGCCGCGCTGGTCGATGTTGATCTTCACCGTCACCGGAACGCCGGCGAGCGGCCCCAGCTTGTCGCCACGAGAGCGCGCGCGGTCCACCGCCTCGGCCTGCTGAATCACCGCTTCTGGCCGGTATGCAACGATCGCGTTCAGCACCGGATTCGCCGATTCGAGACGCTCCAATGCGGATTGCGCTGCCTCTTTTGCCGATACGTCACCGTTCCTGATCCGCGTCGCAAGTTCGCTTGCACTCAGGCGCCAAAGTTCTTTCATGGATTCTCCCGGGAGTCGTCGTTGGTCTTCGCCAATCCGAACGATGGTTATGCCGCTTTGTCGGATTGATCGGTCATGCACGCAGGCATCATTTAGCGCGCACTTTGTATCCGCATGTTGTCTGGTACTTCGTTATTTGTAACGGGACATTATGAGTTTCTCCAGTTCGATAAATACGCAGTGGTGATTGACGCGCAATTGCATGTGCGCAGGCTCGCAGCCATATCCAAAGGTATAACGCTGTGTTGACATCCGTATAGGGTTCGGCACCGAATGTCTGATAGAGAAGAGACGGACAGCAGACTATGCTTTCGAGCGGGCAAGACCCACATTCAAGACTCCTCCTCAATCCCTCGTCAACAGGTGATTCCATGACGTTACGCCACAAGGCACTCACGGGTGCTCTAGCCGTTTTGCTGTCGTCGGCCGCACTCGTACAAGCCGCGACGCCCCCCGCCGACAACGCCGCTCCGACCAAAGAGCAGCTTCGCGCGGAGATGCGCGCCGATCGCGCCGCCAATCACGCACTGGCGAAGAAGGTCCGCGAGGCTCTGTTCAGCTCCAAACAACTGAACGACACGGACATCGCAGTATTCGCGAATACGCGCACGGGCAAGGTCACGCTGGCGGGCACCATTCTCGACGAATCGCAGGACCAGCTCGCTCAGGATGTCGCGTCGAAAGTGCCGGGCGTGCAGTCGGTGTCGAGCAAGCTGACGCTCTACGCAGCGCCCTGATCCTGCCGGTTTCATCGTGGGAGATCGCGCCGGCTATGCCGGCGCATTTCTATGGGCTGATCGAGCGGGAACGGCGGACTCGACGGCGCGCCCATGACTCCCTGCAAAGCCGAACGATCACGAGCGAGCTGCCGCAAAGGCGTTCAGGTCAACGCGCGTATCGCGTGAAAACGTAGTCGCGATCCTTGACGAGCGCGGCATGGCACGCAAAGCACGTCTGATGCTGCGCGGCATCCGCGGGCACACCGTTGATGAACCGTCCAAAGCCCCAACCGCCCGTCGACGCATAGCGGCGCGAGTCTTTCACCATGACCTGCACCGTGGTCGGTTCGCCCGGCACGGTCGCCGGCGCAAAGTCGTCCGAGTGCTTCTTTCTGTACGCCAGCTTGACCAGAACGGTTCCGTCCGGAAACGGCTGCGTGGCGCTCTCGATTGCCTTGATCGCAAGCGGATTGCCCAGCACCACGCGCAGTTCGTCTAGCGGCGCGGCTTCCTCCGCCGGAGCGACCATCTGCCATTGCCGGTAGCCTTTGGGAATCGTCACGCCGTAGATGGGCGACTCGGCGCCCGTTGCATCCGCGGCCGCGGCGCCCTGATTCGCCGCTGCCGCAAGCACGAGCACCGCTGCGGCAAGCGGCGCCCTGAAGTGAGCGAGCATCATTTCGCGCACTCTTCCGTTAAAGACGCTGGACTTGCAGCAGCGCGTCCGCGAACGCCTTGGGCGCCTCTTGCGGCAGATTGTGGCCAATGCCGCCGCTGATGTCGCGGTGCTGGTACTTGCCGGTGAACTTCGCGGCGTACGCGGCCGGCTGCGGATGCGGCGCGCCGTTGGCGTCGCCTTCAAGTGTGATGGTCGGCACCGCGATCGCCGGCGATTGCGCAAGCTTCTTCTCGATGTCGTCGTACTTGGCCTCGCCACGCGCGAGCCCCAGACGCCAGCGATAGTTGTCGATCACCACCGCCACATGATCGGGGTTGTCGAACGAAGCCGCCGTGCGTTCGTAGGTTGCGTCCTCGAAGCGCCACTGCGGCGACGCGAGACGCCAGATCAGCTTGTTGAAATCGTGACTGTTCTGCGCATAGCCTGCCTGGCCGCGCGCCGTGGAGAAATAGAACTGATACCACCAGGCCAGCTCGGCCTGCGGCGGCAATGGCTTCTCGTTGGCCGCCTGGCTGCCGATCAGATAACCGCTGACGGAGACGAGCGCCTTGCAGCGCTCGGGCCACAGCGCCGCGACGATGTTGGCGGTGCGCGCGCCCCAATCGAATCCGCCGATCACCGCCTGCCTGACGTTCAGCGCGTCCATGAACGCGACGATATCGACGGCGACAACGGCTTGCTGGCCATTGCGCGGGGTGTCCGCCGATAGAAATTGCGTCGGACCGTAGCCGCGCAAATACGGCACGAGCACCCGATGTCCGGCCGCCACGAGTATCGGCGTGACCTCGGCGAAGCTGTAGATATCGTAGGGCCAGCCGTGCAGCAGGATGACGACCGGACCTTCTTTCGGGCCCACATCGGCGTAGCCGATGCTCAAGCCATTTGCGTGAACCCGGCGAATCTCACCGAAGGAGGCGGCGTTCGTGCTCGCGGACACCGGCTGCGCGCGAGCCAATCCGGCAACTCCCGATCCCGCTATCGCAACGCCTGCAAGGCCGGTTCGCAGGATTTGCCGGCGACGTTCGTCAATCAGTTTTGCCACGCTCCATCTCCTCTCGAGTAGTTTAAAGTCGACTCGATCAAGCTTATGGGCACACGTGACATGGCACCATCCGATCAACGGATCGGACTATACGGCGATCGGTTTAGCGCCCTATACGCAGGTATATCCGCACGCGGAGCTACGGCCTCGGTATTGCGCCGAAGTACCGGGCTACTTTCAGTTTTCACCTAGCGCAAGCTGGAGTGCCGCGAGAAGTGCGGTATCGCTAAAGGGCTTGAACAGACAATCAGACGCGCCCTGCATGAGCAGACGCTCGCGAATGGCTTCGTCCTTGTGGGCAGTGATGAAGACGACGGGAATCTTCTTGCCGAGACTTTTCAACTCGCAGAAAAGCCCGAGCCCGCCTTTCCCCGCCATGTTGACGTCGAGGACCAGACAGTCGGTCTGATCGACCACCTCGGATGCGAGGAAAGCTTCCGCGGACGGGAACTCGCTGACCGCATAACCGAACATTCTCACCAGATCTGGAAGCGATTCCCGCACCGCTTCGTCATCATCGACCACCGTTACCAGCATGATTACCCGCAATCAAGTCCCGTTGAATCCGCTACTCGGCTCGAAGCATGCATGAAGCCGGGCGGCCGATCCACGATACCTTGGTATCAATCGATTGAAAAACTCTTCGGCGAGCCGACACGCGAGCTGAACTGCCCGCCCACCTGGGCGGCCATGATCACGAGTTCCGGCAGCGAGTTCGCCGCCATTTTCTCCATCAGGCGGCCACGGTGACCCTTGACCGTGATCTCGCTGATACCGAGTTCGGCCGCCACCTGCTTGTTGAGCAACCCGGCAACCACCAACGCCATCACTTCCCGCTCGCGGCGAGTCAGCGCGGCATAGCGGGCCCGCAGCGAGGCATGTTCGCTCTCTGCTTGGATCGCGTGACGGCTATGTTCAATGCCGTCGCGAATGGCCTCGAGCAAGGCTTCACCGTTGAACGGCTTGGTGAAGAATTCGATCGCGCCGGCTTTCATGGCCCGCACGGTAACGGGCACATCGGGGTAGCCGGTGATGAAAATAATCGGCATGTCGGCGCGGTCGGCCACGATTTGCCGCTGCAGATCCAGACCATGCAGATCCGGCAGAGAAACGTCGAGCAGCAGGCAGCTTGGTCCGCAAACACGCGGGTGCGCGAGAAATTGCCGGGCTGATCCGAATACCTGCGGCTGCCATCCCGCGCTGCGAATCAGCAATTCCAGAGATTCGCGCACGGAGACGTCGTCATCCACGACGAACACGACAGGGACCGCCTGCGGGGTGCTCGTGGACACGCGGCCCTGGGTTTCACCAGGTCTCTTCATCGCATACCTCGCTAATATCGGTCGCCGATTCGTATAAAGGCTCCGAATGAATCCTGGTCCGAACACCGGACAATGCCGGATTCCCCGATGTGCTTCCATCATACAGAGGTATGTATATGCCCGTTATCCGCCTTTACCCGCCGTAAATGGGTAGACAGAATGCGAAGCTCGCGCCGGGCCCGTCATCCGGCAAAGCCGCCCACAGACGCCCGCTCTGGCTTTCGATGATCGACCGGCTGATCGCGAGACCAATGCCCATGCCGTCATTCTTGGTCGTATAAAAGGCATCGAAAAGCCGTTCCGCGTGTTGCGGATCGAAGCCGACCCCCGAGTCAAGCACGGTCAAACGAACCATCCCGTCGGAGTCGGCCTCGGTCTTGACCGATATGCGCCGCGGTCGATCGTCGACGCTGCTCATCGCATCGGCGGCATTGCGCAGCAAATTCATGATCACCTGTTGGACCTGCACCCGATCACAGCCGACCAACGGCAGCCCGTCCGCAAACTCCGCGCGCACGATGACCCGGGCCCGGTCCAGATCGGTCTGCATCAGGGCAACGACCTCGCGCGCCGTATGGTTGAGATCGACCGCCTCCAGCGTCACGCTGCGCTTGCTGAAGAGCGCACGCAAGCGCGCAATGACATCGGCCGCGCGGTTGCCGTCGCGGATCGTGCGCCGCGCGGTCTCCTGCGCCCCTTCGATGTTGGCGGGCACTGCCGCCAGCATGCGAAGACAGGTGCTGGCGTTGGTCACGATTCCCGACAGCGGCTGGTTGACTTCGTGGGCGATCGAAGCCGTCAACGCGCCGAGGCTCGTGATCCTCGCGACATTCAAAAGCTCCGAGCGCGCCTTGTCGAGCGCCTCTTCCGAGCGGCGGCGCTGGCTGATATCGAGGGCCGTGCCGATGTATTCGCGACCACCCGGACGGTCAGTCGCGCGATGCCCCAGCAAATGCACATGCTTGACCGACTGATCCGGCATCAGCAGGCGATACTGGCTCTCGACATCGCTATCGCCGCGTTGCACCTGTTCGATCAATTGAAACGCGAGACCGACGTCATCCGGGTGATAACGCGCGACGATACGATCGAGCGTCACCGTAGTGCCCGGCTCGAACTCGAAGATGTGATAAAGCTGATCCGACCAGGCAATCTCGCCCGTATCGACGTGCCACGAGAAGTTGCCCATTCGCGCCAGCGCCTGACCCTCGGCAAGAAATGCTTCGCTGCGCCGCAGCTCCTCCTCCGCGCGCTTGCGATCGTCGATGTCGATGTTGACGCCGTACCATTTGACGACCTTGCCGTGCTGGTCCCGCAATGGGCTGGTGCGAAACAGAAACCATCGGTACTGGCCGTCGTAGCGCTGCATTCGCGCCTCCGCCGCGCCGGGCAACTGACTGGCCATCACGGAGCTCCACACCGACATCAGCCCAGCCCGGTCGTCCGGATGCACCGAGTCCATCCATCCGTAATCTCGCACCTGCGACAGCGTTCTGCCGAGATAATCGAGGTAGTGCTGGTTGTAAAACTCGCCGGTGCCGTTCAGGCGCGCTGACCAGATCAGCGCGGGCAGTGCGTTGATCGTCTCGTTGAGGTGGCGCTCGCTCGCGGCGAGCGTGATTTCCGCACGCTTGCTGTCCTCGATATCGATCGACAGGAAGAACCAGCGCAAAATGCTGCCGTCCCGGCCGAGCAACGGAAATCCGCGCACGTTGAACCAGCGGTAGGTTCCGTCGGCACGCCGGTAACGGCTCTCTACATTGTGCGCGGTGCCGTTCGAGAGCGATGCTTCCTGCGCGGCGATCACCGCCTCGAGGTCTTCCGGATGAATGAATCCGCCGCTCCGCCAGGCTTTGAGTTCCTCGAACGACTTTCCGAAGTATTCCAGGGTGAGCCGATTCTGGGCTTCGACTTCGCCTGTCGGCGACATCACCGTGACGGGCACGGGAATGCTCTCGACGATCAACTGCAGGTCGAGCTCCTTTCGCTTCAGTGCCTCCTCCGCTCGCCGCAAGTCCTCGACGTCATTGCAGACTCCGCACCACCGAACGATGCGCCCTTCGCCATCACGCAGCGGACTGATCTGAAGCACGAACCGACGGTACTGGCCGTCGAAGCGCCGTAGACGCGCCGCTATTTCACCCGGCTCTGCGGACGCCAGAATGGCGGTTTGCCGGTCGAGCAGCATCGGCAAGTCGTCGACGCAAATCACGTCGCGCCACTGCAAGTCGGATGATGTGTCGAGCACCCGTCCTGTGTATTCGGACCACTTCCGGTTCACGAAGTCGACCCGACCGTCGGGCAGCGCGGTCCAGGCCATCGCGGACAGCGCATCGAGGACGATGCCGGAATCAATTGCCAGTCCCATCATTGTTTTGATTTTGCGAGCAGGCGCGAGATTCTCAAACGTTCGCCGAAACCTGCGTTCAGGTGCGTAGTTTGGTGCCGACCAGAAAGTGGCGCGATTATCCCATGCGACGAAAGTCATCGCAATGCAATGGGTGCGCGAAAGGCGGGCTGATTAAAGCCGCATTGAGGTCGAATTGAAGACGGTGAAGTTGGCTGATCGCCACGTTGCGGGCTTCGTTCGCACCCGCCTTTACTGCCCGGATGGACCTACGCCGAGCGCAACCGTTTTACGCACGAGATCGGCAACGGAGCGCACATTCATTTTGCGCATTGCCTGGCCCCGATGAATCTTGACCGTCACCTCCGCGATGCGCATTCTGGAAGCGATCTGCTTGTTCATCAGACCGGACGCGACGTTGACCAGCACCTCCCGCTCGCGAGGCGTCAGCGCGCCCCACCGTTCGCGAGCCTCGAACAGCGAGCTATCCGCTTCGAGGCGTCGTGCGTCGCGCTGCAATGCCGCGACCACCGCGTCGATCATGTCCTGATCGCGGAACGGCTTGGTGAGAAAGTCCAGGGCCCCTGCTTTCATCGCCTCGACCGTCATGGCGATATCGCCATATCCCGTCATGAAGACAACGGGCATCGGAGCGCGCTGCTGCGTCAATAGCGACTTCTGCAACGCCAATCCGCTTTGGCCACGCAAGCGCACGTCCAGCACGAGGCACGCTGGTCCCGGGCCCCTGGGCGCCGCGAGGAACTCTTCAGCGGAGCGGAACGCGTCGACTTCCAGGTCGATCGAGCGCAGCAGACCCGTTAGCGCTTCGCGTACCGAATCGTCGTCGTCTACGACATAGACGATGCCCGCGGTTCTGTTGGCTGCGGTGGTAGCGGACCACGCGGTCTCAGTGTTTAGCATCAAGATAGTCTTCTACTACGATACGGTCTGCGAATGGGCCATCGCAGACACCCTCGATATCAGTTGGACTTCAATAGCTGACTCGACCGTTGCAGGGAATAGCCGCCGGATTGCCGGCCGCGATGCGGTCATCCCTGTCACGTCAAGCCTGAAGCTTACATGGGGCGTCATGAAGAGGCTCTAGTACTTTGGTATTGGAAATTCGCGTCGAGCGGCCTGAATCGGAATGTCCAGGGTTTACTGATTTCTGGATGGCGAGCTAATACCTTGGTATGGGTTAATCGTTCTGGAACCTCTGAGCGCCGGCTGGCGGATTAATATGTCTGCCCTTGTCGATCAACAGAGTTCGAAGCATGCAACCATTCCATGCTCTTTTCGTTCTACTCGGCACGCTGCTCGCCGCCAGCGGTTATGGCGCGACGTTTCTGCTCTCGATGCATTTCCGGACCGCCGGCGGAACCGACCTGAACACCGGCATTGCGTTGGCGCAAGCGGTGATCGGCACGTTCGTGAGCTTTCCGCTAGTCGACTGGTTCGCGCCGCGCGTCGGCGCGGCGCGCTTGACCGCGATTGCGGCGCTATGCCTGGGCGCGGGCGTTGCGGCTTTCACGGTCATCGCGCCAGAGAATGCGATCGGTTTCGTCCCCGGGTTCCTTGTCGGTTTCGGCTGGGGTTCTTTTAGTCTCGCCGCTCCAATGGCGCTTGCCGAACGAACCACGAATGCCGATCGTGGCTCGTGGTTCATGCGGTTCGGCACGATACAAATGCTGGGCATCGGCGCATGGCCGGCGCTAGCCGCGTTCGCGATCCGCTCGCTGCACTGGAGCGTTGCAAGCGTGCTGCTAGTCGTCGCGGGGCTGTGCATGGCTGGATCGCTGATGCTGGAAGCATTCGCACGGCTGTCGCCGAATCCCGCAACGCACACGCAAAAGCCATGGGCACTGAATTCGGGCGCCATTCTCCGCACGCGCGCGGTTTATTCGATCGCGATGATTGGCTTGTGCGCCTGTGTTTTCTCCGGCTTATTGACGTTCCAGATGTCGCTCGTTCAGGGCACTGGCTCGCACGCCGGCACGTTCTTCAGCTTCTATACCGTGACGGTCGTTCTCGCGCGCTGGCTGCTCGGACGGCTCGTGATCAGTTCGCGGCGTGAAATCACGACGAAACTCGTGCTGATGTTGATGCTGCTCGGCATTGCAGCAATGTTCGCCGTTCCGTATCACACGCTCTTTCACCCGACCAGCGCCGTGCTGTTCGGAACTGGCTATGGCCTCGCCTATCCCGTGATCCAGGAACAAGCCGTCAACGATTCCAATGCCATCCATCGTCACGCCGCGCTGACATGGTTCATCGTCGCTTACTCGCTCGGTGCGTTCGGCTTTCCGGCCGTCGGCGGCTGGGTGCTCGTGCACGCCGGGAAGAACGCGTTGACCGCGCTGATCGCGATATGCGGCATGTCGGCACTCGTGCTATCCGTACTCCGCGACAGGCGACGCCTCGCTGCGCAATTCAGTTCGTGACCACGACGGAATGTTGAACGACAGGGTTAAAGGGATTCCCCATTTGCAATAACCAATGGGAGTTCACAGACATTAATGCAACGCTCAGCACCAGCGTAATAACTTGGATCGGATAAATAATGCTAAAGCGGTTGGTAAAAAACTTCGAGGCCGAGCCCCTCATGGCGCAACCCTTGCCTCGGTGTTGATGACGAGCGCATGAAAGACGACCAGAAGCAGGCGAGCAATATAATTTACTTTTTAAATTGAAAGTATTTACATAGCTCAATTTGCGGAGCATGATCCATTGAATCGCGTAACCGGTATGCGCGCTTTCGCAGCGATTGCGTTTGCAAATAAAAACGAAATGTAAAATGAGACCGGTGATTATCGGCGATTATTGCGTATCGTCTTTTTAGCTGGAGCGATTTAATGCCTGCATTTGGTGCCGATTTTTGCGAACCAAAAAAAAGGCGTCACGTTGCCGTGACGCCTTAAAAGTTCTAGCCATTCCGAGGGCCGTGCTAGAACCTGAGAGAAGGTATTTCGAAAGGCGCAAGCGCCTTGGACGGGCAATCGATCCTGGACTCCGGGATTTTCCGCTCGCGTGCACCAATATGCAGCGGGCAAAGGCGGCTTTCGAAATGAGGTTCCATTTTTTATGGTTATGCTGACTAAGTCAAGCAAAAAGATATAGTCGCTCATCGATCGGCAATTTCTTCCGATACAATGATTTTCCCAAAAATATATGAAACGGATGCTCCGGTTTGGAGAGGCCCCCGCACCGCGCGGGCGGTCGTCAACAGGTTAACGAACGAGCAGCCTGAAATACTGTTCCAAAAAAACGCATGAACCGATCCGCACCGAATCAAACCGTCACCGCTAAAGCCCCCGCCAGCAAAGACCGAGACGGCCCGGGCGATGAAGTCACCGCGCTCGCGCGCGGCTTGACCGTATTGCGCGCCGTCGCCGCCGCGCACGCTCCGCTCAGCAATCGCGAACTCGCCGAGTTGACCGGCATCCCGAAGCCCACCGTGTCGCGCATCACCGCGACGCTCGTGGGCACCGGTTTTCTCGTGCGACTGCCCGACAGCGAGCGCTTCGTGCTGACCTCGTCGGTGCTCGAACTGAGCAACGGCTTTCTGCGCAACTTCGACATCCGCTCCCGAGCGCGGCCGTTCCTGATCGAACTCGCGGAACGCACCGCGTTGTCGGTGCATCTCGCGGTGCGCGACCGCTACGACATGGTCGTCATCGACGCGATCCGGCCGCGTTCGGCGGTGCTTGTATCGCGACTCGAAATCGGCTCACGCATGAGCCTGACGCGGACTGCCGTCGGCCGGGCGTACCTCGCCGCGCTTACGCAAGCGGACCGCGACCGTCTGCTCATCGGCCTGCAGACGGCCGAGGGCGACGATTGGGGCTATATCGGCAGCCGTCTCGTCAGTGCGATCCAGGACACGCTCGAACGCGGTTTCGCCATCGCCACCGGCGAGTGGTACAACGGATTGAACGCGATCGCGCTCGGCTTCGTCGGGCCGTCGGGCGAGCGCTACGCGGTCAATTGCGGCGGCGCGGCCGACCAGTGTCCGCGCGAATGGCTAATCTCGGACGCCGCACCCGCGCTGCTCGAATGCATCGACAAGATCGTGCTGGAGATCGGCGGCACGCCGGGGCGCCGCCTCGACGAGTGACCCGGCGGCGGCAACGGGCGCCAACGCGGCGCCCCGCGCAGACCGAACGCGGCGCCGGCCGCCTGCGGTCTGTCAAGTGACGAAGGCGTCCCGCCCACCCTTGCCCTACAATTCGCCAACATCCTGTAACCTTCGTAATTAACCGAAAAATACGCGGCTGGACTGTTGCAGACGCCGCAACGTACGATCACGCATCCCGTCGCGGGACCGCGCCGCGAGCCGTGAGCGCCGTCAAAAAGGCCTCGCCGATCCGTGATGATTCCGCATTGCGTTAACATCTCTGTCCCGCGCCTCGGATAGCATCGCGCTAAATATTGCGCGGCGCGCGCCGCCACGACCGCCTGACATGCCGCCCATATGCCGGCCCGCCGTCTTTCTAACGGCGGCGACCGTATCGGCGGCTCACATCACAAAGCCAGCCACCTGACCGAACCGATGGACGAACAACAAAAGCACCCGGAAACCCAACGCCCTGCCGCTTCCCAGCCGTCCGCGAGCGGCGCGCAATCGAGCGCGCCCGGCGCGGTGAAACGCCACCGCGGCCGCACCGTCGCGCTGATCGTCGCGGCGCTGGTCGTGCTCGGCGTCGTACTGTGGCGCTGGCATCCGTGGGCCGGGCCCGGCAGCGGCGCGAGCGCGCCGGGTGCCGAGAGCGGCGCGCGCAGCGGCCGCCTCGGCCGGGGCGGTCCGAACGCGATGGCCAACATGCCGCAGCCGGTGCACGTCGCTGCCGCGACGCACGGCGAGATGCCGGTCGTGCTGACCGCGCTCGGCACGGTCACGCCGCTCGCCACCGTCACGGTGCTGCCGCAACTGAGCGGCGTGCTGCAGGACGTCTATTTCAAGGAAGGCCAGATGGTCAAGAAGGGGGACGTGCTGGCCCAGATCGACCCGCGCCCGTATGAGATTTCGCTGCGCAACGCCGAGGGCACGCTGGTGCGCGACCAGGCGCTGCTCGCCACCGCGCGTCTCGATCTGAAGCGCTATCAGACGCTGCTCGCGCAAGACTCGATCGCGAGTCAGCAGGTCGACACGCAGGCGTCGCTGGTGCGGCAATACGAAGGCACGGTGAAGGCCGACCAGGCGAACGTCGACAGCTTCAAGCTCGACCTCGTGTACGCGCGCATCACCGCGCCGGTGTCGGGGCGCGTCGGTCTGCGTCAGGTCGACCCGGGCAACTACGTGACCTCGGGCCTCGCCAACGGCATCGTCGTAATTACACAGCTCGATCCGATCAGCGTAGTGTTCTCGACCTCCGAAGACAATCTGCAGCAGATCATCCAGCACACGCGCAACGGCGAGTCGCTGTCGGCCACCGCGTACGACCGCAGCAACACGCATCCGCTCGAAGTCGGCTCGCTGAAGACGATGGACAACCAGATCGACACGACCACCGGCACGATCAAGCTGCGCGCGATCTTCGAGAACAAGGACAACGGCCTGTTCCCGAACCAGTTCGTCAATACGCGCCTGCTCGTCGATACGATCAAGGACGCGGTGATCGTGCCGACCTCGGCGGTGCTCAACGGCTCGATGGGTGCCTTCGTGTACGTCGTGAAGCCCGACAACACGGTCACCGTGCGCCAGGTCAAGGTCGGCCCGGTCGATGGCGAGCGCACCAGCATCCAGTCGGGTCTCGCGGTCGGCGAGCGCGTCGTGACCGACGGTTCGGACCGGCTGCGCGAAGGCGCGAAGATCACGATCCCGGCCGAACGGCCGCGTGGCGCGTCCGGCGCGCACGGCGCGAGCGCTCCCCCGGGCGCCGCGGCCGCCTCGGGCGCGCACGAGCGTCGCGGCCGGCGCGCGTCGCAAGCATCGCAATAAAGTAAAGCCACGGCACTTACCGCATGAATCCATCCCGCGCTTTTATTCTGCGTCCCGTCGGCACCGCGCTGCTGATGGCGGCGATCATGCTGGTCGGCCTCGTCGCGCTGCGCTTTCTGCCGCTGTCCGCGCTGCCCGAGGTCGACTATCCGACGATCCAGGTGCAGACCTTCTATCCGGGTGCGAGCCCGGACGTGATGACCTCGTCGGTGACGGCGCCGCTCGAGCGGCAGTTCGGGCAGATGCCGTCGCTGAACCAGATGTCGTCGCAAAGCTCGGCCGGCTCATCGATCATCACGCTGCAGTTCAGCCTCGACCTGCCGCTCGATATCGCCGAGCAGGAAGTCCAGGCGGCGATCAACGCGGCGGGCAACCTGCTGCCGTCCGACCTGCCCGCGCCGCCGATCTACGCGAAGGTCAACCCGGCCGACGCGCCGATCATTACACTCGCGATCACGTCTAAAACGCTGCCGCTCACGCAGGTGCAGGACCTCGCCGACACGCGTCTCGCGCAGAAGATCTCGCAGGTCGCGGGGGTGGGTCTCGTGAGCCTGTCGGGCGGCCAGCGCCCGGCGATCCGCATTCAGGCGAACCCGCGCGCGCTCGCCGCGTACGGGCTGAATCTCGACGACCTGCGCACCACCATCTCGAACCTGAACGTCAACACGCCGAAGGGCAATTTCGACGGCCCGACCCGCAACTACACGATCAACTCGAACGACCAGCTGACCGACGCCGACGAGTACAAGAGCGCGGTCGTCGCATACAAGAGCGGCCGCCCGGTGATGCTGACCGACGTCGCGAGCATCGTGCCGGGTCCGGAGAACACGAAGCTCGGCGCATGGGTTAACGACACGCCCGCGATCATCCTGAACGTGCAGCGCCAGCCGGGTGCGAACGTGATCCAGGTGGTCGACAGCATCAAGGCGCTGCTGCCGCGCTTGCAGCAGTCGCTGCCCGCCGCGCTCGACGTCGAGGTCGTCACCGACCGCACCACGACGATCCGCGCGTCGGTGCGCGACGTGCAGTTCGAACTGGCGATGTCGGTCGTACTGGTCGTGCTGGTGATGTACCTGTTCCTCGCCAACATCTACGCGACGATCATTCCGAGCCTGTCGGTGCCGCTGTCGCTGATCGGCACGCTCGCCGTGATGTACCTGTGCGGCTTCTCGCTGGACAATTTATCGCTGATGGCGCTGACCATCGCGACCGGCTTCGTCGTCGACGACGCGATCGTGATGATCGAGAACATCGCGCGCTACGTCGAGGAAGGCGACAGTGCGCTCGAAGCCGCGCTGAAGGGCTCGAAGCAGATCGGCTTCACGATCATTTCGCTGACGGTCTCGCTGATCGCGGTGCTGATTCCGCTGCTCTTCATGGGCGACGTGGTCGGCCGCCTGTTTCATGAATTCGCGATCACGCTCGCGGTGACGATCGTCATTTCGGCGGTCGTGTCGCTGACGCTGGTGCCGATGATGTGCGCGAAGCTGCTGCGCCACACGCCGCCGCACGACAGTCACCGTTTCGAGGCAAAGGCGCACCGCTTCATCGACTGGGTGATCGCGCGCTACGCGGTTGCCCTCACGTGGGTGCTGAACCGTCAGCGCTCCACGCTGGTCGTAGCTGTCCTCACGCTGGTGCTGACCGGCCTGCTGTACGTGTTCGTGCCGAAGGGCTTCTTCCCGGTGCAGGACACCGGCGTGATCCAGGCGATCACGCAGATGCCGCAGTCGGTGTCGTTCGCGTCGATGGCCGAGCGCCAGCAGGCGCTCGCCGACCAGATCCTGAAGAATCCAGACGTCGAAAGCCTGACCTCGTTCATCGGCGTCGACGGCAGCAACATCACGCTGAACAGCGGCCGCATGCTGATCAACCTGAAGCCGCGCGACGACCGCAGCAACACCGCGAGCGAAGTGATCCGGCAGTTGCAGAAGGACGTCGCGCATATTCCGGGCGCGTCGCTGTTCATGCAGCCGGTGCAGGACCTGACGATCGACTCGACGGTGAGCCCGACGCAGTATCAATTCATGCTGACCGATCCGAACATCGGCGAATTCACGACGTGGGTGCCGAAGCTGGTCGAGCGCCTGAAGCAGTCGCCCGAACTCGCGGACGTCGCGACCGATCTGCAGGACAACGGCCGCTCGGTATTCATCGAGATCGACCGCGCGACCGCCGCGCGCTTCGGCATCACGCCGGCCACGATCGACAGCGCGCTGTACGACGCGTTCGGCCAGCGCATCATTTCGACGATCTTCACGCAGTCGAACCAGTACCGCGTGATTCTCGAAGCGCAGCCGACGATGCAGCACTACACCACGTCGCTGAATTCGATCTACCTGCCCTCTTCGACGTCGGCGGGCGGCCAGGTGCCGCTGTCGTCGATCGCGAAGTTCATCGAGCGGCCCGCGCCGCTGCTGGTCACGCACCTGAGCCAGTTCCCGGCCACCACGGTGTCGTTCAACCTCGCGCCGGGTTCGTCGCTCGGCGCGGCCGTGAAGGCGATCGAACAGGCGGAAAAGGACATCGGCCTGCCCGCGTCGTTCCAGACGCGCTTCCAGGGCGCGGCGCTCGCGTTCCAGGCGTCGCTCGCGAACACGCTGTTCCTGATCCTCGCGGCGATCGTCACGATGTACATCGTGCTCGGCGTGCTGTACGAGAGCTTCATCCATCCGATCACGATTCTGTCCACTCTTCCGTCGGCCGGCGTCGGCGCGCTGCTCGCGCTGCTGATCACCGGCCACGATCTCGACATCATCGGCATCATCGGCATCGTGCTTTTGATCGGTATCGTGAAGAAGAACGCGATCATGATGATCGACTTCGCGCTCTACGCCGAGCGCGAGGAAGGCAAGCCGCCGCGCGAGGCGATCTACCAGGCGTGTCTGCTGCGTTTCCGGCCGATTCTGATGACCACGCTCGCCGCGCTGCTCGGCGCTCTGCCGCTGATGCTCGGCACCGGCGCGGGCTCGGAGCTGCGCCGGCCGCTCGGTATCGCGATCGCCGGCGGCCTGATCGTGAGCCAGCTGCTGACGCTGTTCACGACGCCGGTGATCTACCTCGCGTTCGATTCGCTCGGCCGCAGGCTGCGCGAGCGCTTTAACCGCGGCGATTCGTCCGGTAGCGCCACACCGCCCGCCACCGATGCAGGGAACTAGGCGATGAACCTGTCGCGTCCGTTTATTTCCCGCCCGGTCGCCACCACGCTGCTGGCGATCGGCATCGCGCTGTCGGGCGTCTTCGCATTCACCAGACTGCCGGTGGCGCCGTTGCCGCAGGTCGACTTCCCGACCATCTCGGTGCAGGCGACGCTGCCGGGCGCGAGCCCGGAGACCGTCGCGACCAGCGTCGCGAGTCCGCTCGAGCGGCACCTCGGCTCGATCGCCGACGTCACCGAGATGACGTCGCAAAGCTCGGTCGGCTCGACGCGCATCACGATGCAGTTCGGCCTGAACCGCGACATCGACGGCGCCGCGCGCGACGTGCAGGCCGCGATCAACGCGGCGCGCGCCGACCTGCCCGCGAGCCTGCGCAGCAATCCGACCTACCACAAGGTCAACCCGGCCGACGCGCCGATCCTGATTCTCGCGCTGACGTCGAATACGCGCACGCCCGGCCAGCTCTACGACTCGGCCGCCACGGTGCTGCAGCAGTCGCTGTCGCAGGTGCAGGGGGTCGGCGAAGTGGACGTGAGCGGCTCGGCGAATCCGGCGGTGCGCGTCGAGCTGATGCCGCATGCGCTGTCGCATTACGGCATCGGCCTCGAGGACGTGCGCGCGGCGCTCGCGTCGGCCAACGCGAACAGCCCGAAAGGGGCGATCGAGTTCGGCGAGAACCGCGTGCAGCTGTACACCAACGACCAGGCCACCAAGGCGTCGCAGTACAAGGATCTCGTCATCGCCTATCGCAATGGCGCGCCGGTCAAACTCTCCGACATGGGCGAGGTCGTCGATTCGGTCGAGGACCTGCGCAACCTCGGCCTCTTCAACGGCAAGCAGGCGGTGCTCGTGATCCTGTACCGGCAGCCGGGCGCCAACATCATCGAGACCGTCGACCGCGTGAAGGCGATGCTGCCCCAGCTGCACGCGTCGCTGCCCGCCGACGTCGAAATCTCCCCGACCTCGGACCGCTCGACGACGATCCGCGCGTCGCTGAAGGACACCCAGCGCACGCTCGTGATCGCCGTCGCGCTCGTTGTGATGGTGGTGTTCCTGTTCCTGCGCAACTGGCGCGCGACGCTGATTCCGAGCGTGGCCGTGCCGATCTCGATCATCGGCACGTTCGGCGCGATGTACCTGATGGGCTTCTCGCTCGACAATCTGTCGCTGATGGCGCTGACCATCGCGACCGGCTTCGTCGTCGACGACGCGATCGTCGTGCTCGAAAACATCTCGCGCCACATCGAAGACGGCGTGCCGCGCATGAAGGCCGCGTTCCTCGGCGCGCGCGAGGTCGGCTTCACGGTGATGTCGATCAGCATCTCGCTCGTCGCCGTGTTCCTGCCGATCCTGCTGATGGGCGGCATCGTCGGGCGGCTGTTCCGCGAGTTCGCGCTGACGCTGTCGCTCGCGATCGCGGTGTCGCTGATCGTCTCGCTGACACTGACGCCGATGATGTGCTCGCGCCTGCTGCGCGAGCCGCACGAGAAAAAACAGGAAAGCCGCTTCGGCCGCTGGCTCGAACGCGGCTTCACGTCGATGCAGCGCGGCTACGAGCGCACGCTCGGCTGGGCGCTGCTGCATCCGAGGCTGATCCTGCTCGTGCTGCTGCTGACCATCGGGCTGAACGTCGTGCTCTACATCATCGTGCCGAAGGGCTTCTTCCCGCAGCAGGACACCGGGCGTCTGATCGGCGGCATCCAGGCCGACCAGAGCACGTCGTTCCAGGCGATGAAGGGCAAGTTCTCGCAGATGATGGAGATCGTCAGCAAGAACCCGGCGGTCGACAGCGTGGTCGGCTTCACCGGCGGCCGGCAGACCAACTCGGGCTTCATGTTCCTATCGCTGAAGCCGAAGAGCGAACGCAAGCTGTCCGCCGACCAGGTGATCCAGCAGTTGCGCGCACCGCTCGGCGACGTGGCCGGCGCGCGCACCTTCCTGCAGGCGGTGCAGGACATCCGCGTCGGCGGCCGGCAATCGAACGCGCAGTATCAGTTCACGCTGCTCGCCGATTCGACGCCCGATCTGTACAAGTGGGGGCCGAAGCTCACCGAGGCGCTGCAGGCGCGCAAGGAGCTCGCGGACGTGAACTCCGACCAGCAGCAAGGCGGTCTCGAAGCGATGGTGACGATCGACCGCGCCACCGCCGCGCGCCTCGGCATCAAGCCCGCGCAGATCGACAACACGCTGTACGACGCGTTCGGCCAGCGCCAGGTGTCGACGATCTACAACCCGCTGAACCAGTATCACGTGGTGATGGAAGTCGCGCCGCGCTACTGGCAGAGCCCGGAAATGCTGAGCCAGATTTACGTCAGCACCTCGGGCGGCAGCGCGAGCGGCGCGCAGACCACCAACGCGCCGGCCGGCACCGTGACGTCCAGGGCGACCAGCACGGGCGCAACGACGAGCGCGGCAACCGGCGGCACCGCAGCCACCACCGCGACGAGCGCGGCCAGCATCGCGGCCGACTCCGCGCGCAACCAGGCGATCAACTCGATCGCGGCGAGCGGCAAGTCGAGCGCGTCGTCGGGCTCGCCGGTGTCGACCGCGAAGGAAACGATGGTGCCGCTGTCGGCGATCGCGAGCTTCGGGCCGGGCACCACGCCGCTGTCGGTCAATCACCAGAGCCAGTTCGTCGCCTCGACGATCTCGTTCAACCTGCCGCCGGGCGTGTCGCTATCCACCGCCACGCAGGTGATCTACGACACAATGGCCGAAATCGGTATGCCCGCCACGATCCACGGCAGCTTCCAGGGCACCGCGCAGGCGTTCCAGCAGTCGATGTCCGATCAGCCGATCCTGATCCTCGCCGCGCTCGCGGCGGTGTATATCGTGCTCGGCATCCTGTACGAGAGCTACATCCACCCGCTGACGATCCTGTCGACGCTGCCGTCCGCGGGCGTCGGCGCGCTGCTCGCGCTGCTGCTGTTCAAGACCGAGTTCAGCATCATCGCGCTGATCGGTGTGATCCTGCTGATCGGCATCGTCAAGAAGAACGCGATCATGATGGTGGACTTCGCGATCGACGCGTCGCGCAAAGGGTTGTCGTCGCGCGACGCGATCTACCAGGCCTGTCTGCTGCGCTTCCGGCCGATCATGATGACCACCTTCGCCGCGATGCTAGGCGCGTTGCCGCTCGCGTTCGGCAGCGGCGAAGGCGCGGAGATGCGCGCGCCGCTCGGCATTTCGATCGTCGGCGGGCTGATCGTCAGCCAGATGCTGACGCTCTATACGACGCCGGTCGTGTATCTGTACATGGATCGCATCCGCGTGCGCTGGGAGGCGAGAAAGGCGCGCCGCACGGGTGGCGCGGCGCCGACCTCGTCATGATGTCGTGAAGGCGGCGCTCACAGCTTCTGCTCGATGGCCAGCGAAAAGATCCGCTGCCATCGGCGCGCCGCCCGCTCGTTCGACATCGGCACGAGCCACTCGCCGCGCCGTGCGTCCTTGACCTTCACGGCGAGCCGCGCCTGCGCGTCGCGGCCCTGTGCTTCGGCGCCGAGCAGATCCGCGAAGATATACGCGCCCTGCTCGTCGCCGACGCGAATCTCGCAGAGCCGCTTGGCCGCCGCGAGCCGCACCGACCCCCAACTGCCCTTCAGCTCGTGCGTCCAGTCGCCGTCGCGCACGTTCGGCGCGACTTCGCGGCGCCGCTGCCGCCAGTAAGCGAGCGCACCGGCAATCAGCAACGCAACCAGGACCGCCACGCCTTCCGCCACCGCCAGCCCGAAACTGGCCTGCAACGCATCGAAGGCGCGTACCGCGCCGTACCCCAGCGCAACCAGCGCGATCAACGCAACGAGAATCGGCATCGCAAGCTCATCCGGTAAATGGTTTTGCCTGGCACGGGCCTCACACGAGCAATGCGCGAAGCCGGCGCGGCCCCTTCACTGACCCTTGTGCGCGGCCGCCCATTCCTTGAGCGCGTTCAGCGTGTTCTCGACATGCTTGTCGGGCTGCAGGCTCGTGTATTCGTAGATGATCTTGCCGTCGGGCGAGATCACGTACGACACGCGATTCGCCATGCCGGCCTTCATCGGCATGGCCGCGTCGTATGCGTCGATCACCTTCGCGTCGGCGTCGGCCGCGACCGGGAATTTGCTGCGGCATTCGCTGACCGAGAACTTCGTCAGCGTATCGATGTTGTCGTGCGATACGCCGATCACAGTCGCGCCGTACTTTTTGTACTCGTCGACCGCATCGGCGAACTCGTGCGCCTCGATCGTGCAGCCCTTCGTGAACGCGGCCGGATAGAAGTACAGCACGACCGGCCCCTTCTTCAGCTGATCGGCGAGCGAATACGTGTAGGTCTTGCCGCCGAGCGAGGCCTCGGCAGTGAACGGCGGTGCCGTATCGCCGGGTTTCAGGGTTGCCGAGGCGAGCGGCGAATGCATTGCGAATCCGAACACCATGACGGCGGCCAATACCGCCGGTATGTGTTTTGTCTTCATCTGCTCCTCCATGCGTGAGCGCACGCAGTTGATCCCGTCCATCGAACACAGCTTCGGCCGGCGTCACAGGGCGCCGCTGAACGGTCTATTGGACCACGGATGCGCACGCGGCGTCAGTCGCCGCCAGGACCACAAGCCAATCGAAAGAATGCGGCGCGCGGGCCCGGCGCATCAAGCGTCCGGCTCCGCCACGTGCGCGCCGAACCACGCCGCCGCCGACAGGTTCAGCTGCGATAGCACGTCGGGCGTCAGTGCGTGGAAGCCCGCCGCCGTCGCGACCGGCGCGGCGTCGCCGCCCTCGCCCGCGACCTCGGCGATCAGCAGCAGCGCGCCCAGCTCGCCCTTGCGCGCGACGATCGCCTCGCGGATCTGCGGCGCGAGGCCGAGCTTTTCGAGCACCGCGTCCGGGGTGCTGTCGAGCACGATGTGCACCAGCGAAAAGATCCCGGTCATGAACGCGGCATCGGCGAATTCGCCGTCGGCCGGACGCAGCCAGTTCGCGGCGAGCTCCATGAAGCGCGAGCGCGTCGCGGCCAGTTGCACGAGCGGATCGGCGCGCCACGGCAGGTCGCCGGTATCCGCGTACAGCAGCAGTTGCGCCCAGCGCGCGATCTGCCGCGTGCCGGTCGCGATGATCGCCTCGCGCAGCGACGCGATGTTGCGCCCGAGGCCGAACGCGCTCGAATTGACGAGCCGCAGCAGTTGCACGACTACGCCCGGATTGACCTTCAGCTCCGCCTCGAGCTCGACGATGCCGGCGTCGCGCGAGAGCAGCGCGAGCAGCCGCAGCAGCCCCGGGCGCAGCGAGCGGTTGCGCGGCGCGGCCAGCACCTGCGGCCGCGCGAAGAAGTAGCCCTGAAACAGATCAAAGCCGAGCTCGTGCGCGAGCGCGAAGTCCTCGCGCGTTTCGACCTTCTCGGCGAGCAGCGTCTTGCCGTAGCCGCGCAAGGCCGACGCGAGCTCGGCGACCTTGCGGCGCGGCGTTTGCAGGAAGTCGATCTTGACGATGTCGGCGTACGGCAGCATCGCCTTCAGCTCGTCGGTCAGGTCGTGCACGTCGTCGAGCGCGACCTGGAAACCGGCGCAGTGCAGCTCGTCGAGCCGACGCGCGAGCGAGGCGTCGTAACGCACGGTTTCGAGGATTTCGAGCACGAAGCGCTCGGGCGGCATCAGATGGACGATGTCGCTAAAGAGCAGCGCGCGGTCGATATTGACGAAGCCGCGATGCTGGCCGAGCACGGCCGGCACGCCGATTCCGCCGATCGTGCGCGCAACCACCTGCGCGGTGGCCTGCGCGTCGTCGCTGATTTCGGCGTAGTTGTAGGTGCCGGCGCGGAACAGTAGCTCGTACGCGTGAAGCGCCCCATCGCGATCCAGAATCGGCTGGCGGCCGACGTAGACATACTGCGGGACCGCGTCCGGGTACCCGCGCTCAGAATAGCCGGCCGACGCGCCGGCGGAGACATCACGCACCTCGACGTCCCGCGGGACGGGCCGTGGGGCGCTGGCGGACCTGATGACGGAGCGTTCGAAGATGGATCATCGGTGCAAGGTTCGGAAAGTCTACGCAGCGCGACGCCATCAGCGTCGCCAAATTAAGGGAGATTCGCCGTATTAACGGCCGCGAAGCGGCGTCACTTTAACTGAATCGTCCCAGCGACGGCACCGGGCGCCTCATTACCGGATCTTTTCTCCGCGCGCAGCTAAAGATTTCCCCGCTTGCGTCGTTATCTCGTTCTGATGGGGCGGCCTGCTATTTCCCGGCCGCCCGGACCGGCGGACAAGCAGCCCAGCCCGCGGACGAACCCAGGTTGCCAGCGACGAACATGGAAGCGAACACGATCACCGCGCCCCGCCGGGGCTCCTTGCGCACGGTCATCGACCGGCTGCGGGCGTTCGGCCGGCGCGAGGACGACGACCGGCCGAGCAGCGCGAACCGCCCGCCCCCACTGGAACAGGTGGTCGGCGCGGTCGACCTGCTTGCGCACGTCGACGATGCGTTGCGCTTCATCTACGTGTCCGACGCGAGCCTGCGCTTCATCGGCTATCACCGCGAATACCTGAAAACCGCGACGCTGCCCGATCTGGTCGCCCCCGCCGACGTGCCGCGCCTCGATGCGCTGCTCAAGCAGGCGGCAGCCTCGGGCAGCGTCGAGAAAGCGACGCTCGGGCTCGTCAAGTCGCTGACCTATCCGATCACGGTCGAGTTGCGGGTCGTGCGCAGCAACCATGACGGCGTCGACGGCTACGCGATCGCCGGCTTCGACGTGTCGTCGTGGCGCGCGACCGAAGAGCGGCTGACCCAGGCGCTGCATCTGGACCGGCTGACCAGTCTGCCGAACCAGTCGGGTCTGGTGCATGCGCTGCTCGACGCACAACAGAAGGCCGACGCGCACGGCACGCCGGTCGCGCTGCTGCTGCTCGATCTCGACGACTATCAGCGGGTGAACCGCGCGCTCGGCTACGACGCCGGCGACGAGATGCTGCGCGATACGTCACGGCGCCTGTTGAACATGACGAGCCCGAACGAAACGATCGCGCGGATCGCCAGCGACGAGTTCGCGATCCTCGTGAAGCCGGCCGCGAGCCGCACCGACGCGGCCGCCGCCGCCGAAGCGCTGGCGCGGCGCCTGTTGACCGCGATCCAGCAGCCGTATGTGTTCAACGGTCAGCAGGTCCACCTGTCGGCCAGCATCGGCATCGCCCTGTACCCGGACGTGCGCCACGCCAACGACACCGGCGGCCACGACACGCACCTGCTGCGCTGGGCCGACCACGCGCTGCTGCAGGCGAAGGCCGCGGGCGGCAACACGCTCGCGTTCTACGTGCCGGACGACAACCCGGCCGACGCCGAGCGTCTGAAGCTCGAGGCCGACCTCTACGACGGCGTACGCAACGGCGAGTTTTCGCTACACTTCCAGCCGATCACGAGCAGCCGCACGCGGGGCGTGGTCGGTGTCGAGGCGTTGATCCGCTGGACGCATCCGGTGCACGGCCTCGTGCCGCCGTCGATGTTCATTCCGCTCGCGGAGTCGATCGGGCTCATCAACTTCCTCGGCAACTGGGTGATGAAGGTCGCGTGCATGCAGCTGATCCAGTGGGACGCGAAGGGCATCCCGCTGCAGTACGTGGCCGTCAACGTGTCGCCGCAGCAGTTTCGCGATCCGCGCTTCAAGGACTCGGTGCGCGAGGCGATCGAGCTGACCGGCATCGATCCGCGCCGGCTCGTGTTCGAGATCACCGAAAGTCTGCTGATGCACGACCCGGCGCACGCGAAGGGCTTGCTCGAAGACCTGACCGCGATGGGCATCCGCTTCGCCGTCGACGACTTCGGTACCGGCTATTCGAGCCTCGCGTACCTGCAGCGCTTTCCGCTCGCGAAGCTGAAGATCGACCGGAGTTTCGTCGAGAATCTGCTAACCTCGCGAAACGATCAGGCAATCGTTAGCGCTGTCGTCGGCCTTGCGCAGACGCTCGACCTCGAACTGGTTGCCGAGGGCGTCGAAACGGAAGCGCAGCGCACCCTGCTCACCGAGATGGGCTGCGATCACATTCAGGGCTGGCTCGTCTGCAAGGCGCTGCCGTCCGAAGAGCTCGCGCAGCGCTTCGAAACGCGCGAGCTTCAGCTGCACGGCGCGTAACGGGCGATGCAGACACGACGCCCAGGCAGCGGAACAAGCCGGCTCACGACCGGCACGGCATTCACTGGAACACGTATGGCTTTTGCGGGACACACATGGTAAAGGCGGCAGTGCTCGACCGGCTCTGGACGCGAATGAGCGAGCGCGGCGATTTCCCTATGCTGTCGCAATCGCTGCGCACCACCATGGCGGCAGTGACCAACGACGACCTCGACTTCACCGGCCTCGTGCAAGTGGTGCTGTCGGACTTCGCGCTCACGCAGAAGGTGCTGCGGCTCGCGAACTCGGCGATGTACATGGCGTTCGGCGGCAATATCACGACCGTATCGCGCGCGCTGATGGTGCTCGGCATGGATGCGGTCGGCCACCTAGTAGTCGGTCTGAAGATCGTCGATCACTTTCATCAAAGCGTGCCGCGCCGCATCGACGCGAAACTCGAATTGAACCGCACGCTGCTGTCGGGCTGCGTCGCGCGCAAGCTGACCGAGCGCGGCGACCTGCGCGCCGGCGAGGAAGCGGTGGTCTGCACGCTGATGCGGCAAATCGGCAAGCTGCTGGTCGTGTTCTATCTCGACGCCGAGTGGGACCAGATTCGCCGCCATATCGACGGCGGCGCACTCGAAGCCGATGCGTGCGTGCTCGTGCTCGGCGTCACCTTCGATGAAATCGGCGCCGAAGCGGCGGTTCGCTGGCGCCTGCCCGACACGATCCGCTCCGGCATGGGCGAGTTCGATCCGGAGGACGTGACGCAACCGCGCCAAGTGCAGTGGCTGCGCGCAATCACCAACTACTCGACCGCGGTCGCCGACGTGCTCACGCAGCAGAACATGCCCGAGGGCGAGCGCGAGGCACGCATCGGCGAGCTTGCGCACGAGTACGGCAGCGCGCTGAACACCGACCCCGAGGTGCTGCTGCAGATGAGCGTCGCGCTCGCGCGCGAGGATGGCGGCGACAGCGTGATGCGCGAAATCGTCGAGCTGCGCGCCAATGCCGATGCGATCGCGCGCGAGGCGCTCACGCCCGAGGCGCGCATCGAGGTCGGCGTGAAGGACTTGCGCGGCCTGCCCGAGGGCAGCCCGCTCGCGCCGGCGCTCGCGATGGCCGCCGAGACTGTGCTCGCGGCGCTCGGCTTCGCGCGCACCGTGGTCTACGTCAAACATAGCAACGGCACGTTCAGGGCGCGTCTCGGCTTCGGGCCGAAGATCGACGTGGCGCTGCCGAAGCTCGCGTTCAACACCGCGTTCGAGCCCGACGTGTTTCATCTCGCGATCGCGAACTCGGTGGGCATTTTCATCGAGAATGCGCGCGATCCGAAGATGGTCGCGCGGCTGCCCGAGTGGTTCCGGCGTTCGTTCGACGACGCGCGCGCGTTCGTGCTGCTGCCGATCATCGACGAAACCGATCAGACCGTCGCGCTGCTCTACGGCGACTGGTCGCATACGCAGGAGGCGCGCCGCATCTCACAGAAGGAGATGGGCGTGCTCAACGAACTGGCAAAGGAGTTAGGACGTTTTTTCGGCCGGGGGCAGATGCGGGAAATGGAGACGATGTGAAGACCTGGCGTGATCGCTGATCACTCCGCTTCACTTTGATTCTTTCCGTGTTTGCCCGAAAACGATTTTATGCGGGCATCCGTGGGGCTTTCACCCCACTCAATCCTCGATCCGCTCCAGCCCTTCCGCGCTGCGATCCGCAACACCGGCCCACGCGCCGGCCGCGAGACCCATCTGCGCGACCTCTTCCAGCGTCAACGGCGCAAGACGTTCGGACAGCGCGGCGACGCGCTCCCATGCGCCGCCTTCGAGCGCCTCGACCGCGCTCAGCAACAGACCCAGCCTGCCCTCGCGATGCAGGATCGCGGCCTGGATCGGCCGCGACAGCGTGAGGATATTCAGCGTTTTCTCGAGCGAGCCGCCGAACACCGCATCGACGAACGAAAACACGCCGGTCAGGAAGGCCGCGTCGGCTTCGTCGCGGCCCGCCTCGGGCATGCGCTCGATCGCGAGCTCCATGAAGCGCGCGCGCGTGGCCGCGAGTTGCAGCAGCGGATCGTCTTCGAGCGCGACCTTGCGGCCGTCGGCATAGAGCAGCAGCTGCGTCCAGCGCGCGATGCGATCGGTGCCCGTCGCGTTGATCGCGTCGCGCAGCGTCGTCACCTTGTGACCGACCGCGAGGCCGCTCGAATTCGCGAGCTTCATCAGATGCATGACGAGCACCGGATTGAGCTTCAGCTCGGCTTCGAGCTGCGCGACCGTCGGGTCGCCCGCGAGCAGTTGCAGCAGATTGAGCAGCGCGTGGCGCGGCGCGCTGACGCTGCGCGTCGACGCGCTTTGCGCCCGCGCGAAGTAATAGCCCTGGAAGCGGTCGAAGCCGAGTTCATGCACCGTTTCGAAGTCGGCCTGCGCATCGAGACCCGATGCGAGCAGCAGCTTGCCCGCCGACTTCAGCACGCTCGCGAGCTTCGACAGCAGCGCGCGCGGCGTGCGCGGGACGTCGATCTTGACGACTTCGGCGTACGGCAGCAGCTTCGCGAAAGTCTCGTCGGGCTGCGTGACGTCGTCGAGCGCGAAGCGGTAGCGACGGCCATGCAGATACACGATACGCGCGATCAGCTCGTCATCGACTTCGAGCGATGAAGGCAGCTCGAGCATGAAGCGCTCGGCGGGCAGTCTCAGGATCGCGTCGTCGAGCAGCAGCTCGCGGCTCACGTCGACGTAGGCCGGATGGCCGGTCAGCGCGCCGCGCACGTCGCTTTGCACGAGCCCGCGCACGATCGCGCGCGCGACGCGTTGCACCGGCGTAGGCGCGCGGCCCGGCAACGCGTCCGCGTCGGCATGAGGATCGGTATTGGTTCGCGGGGCGCTGAGGTCTGCGTCGGCGAGCGGCAGCTCGGGCGCTCGCACCTTGATCTCGTACCCGCACAGCATGCCGTCCCGATTCAGAATGGGCTGCCGCGCGTAGCTGGCGATGAGCGACGCGTCGTCGGTCGTGCCGCTGTGGCTCAGAGTCTCGATTGCGATGGTGGTCATTCCGGTCCCCCGCTCGGCGCCGCTGGCGCCTGGCCGCTATGTTCTGTTTTTCGCTGCACATAGGCGCGTTTCCGTGACGTTGGAAGCTCGTCGACGCGCGGCAGCGTGCGTCGCAATTTTATCGCAGCGTCATTGGGCACGAACAGGCTTACAGGGCAATATCTCGAAATATTTGTTGAACGTTTGCGACACGCGTGCAAAAAGCAAAACGGCCGCATCAGCGGCCGTTTTGCAGAGTCAGATGCAACGTTACTTCAGCACGACTTTCACGTCGAAGTATTTGGCGGCGAGGCGGTCGATCGTGCCATCGGCCTTCAGCTCCTTCAACGCGCCGTTCAGCGCATCCTTGAGCGCCTTGTCGTTCTTGCGCACGCCGTAGCCTACACCCGCGCCGAGCAGCTTGTCGTCGCTCACGGCCGGACCGGCGAACTCGAAGCCCGCGCCTTGCGGCTTCTTCAGAAAGCCCTTCGATGCCGCTTCGGCGTCCTGGAACGACGCGTCGAGACGGCCCGACGCGAGGTCCGCGTAGATCTGGTCCTGAGTCTGATACGGCACGATGTCGACACCGGCCGGCGCCCAGCGCGCCTTCGCATAGGTCTCCTGGATCGTGCCCTGCAGCACGCCGACGTGCTTGCCCTTCAGCGATGCGGGCGTCGGCTGCAGAGCGCTGCCCTTCTTCGCGATCATCTGATTCGGGATCGTGTAGATCGGATCGGTGAAGTCGATCGCCTGGCGACGCTGGTCGGTGATCGTCATGTCCGAGTTGATCGCGCTGAACTTGCGCGCTTCGAGCGCCGGAATCAGACCGTCGAACGAATTCTCGACCCACACGCATCTGGCCTTCAGCTTCGCGCACACGGCATTGCCGACGTCGATGTCAAAGCCTTGCAGCTCGCCCGCGGGCGACTTCGATTCGAACGGCGCGTACGACGCTTCGACGCCGAAGCGCACTTCCTTGATCTCAGCAGCCGACGCGGTGCCTGCGGTCAACGCCGCCGTCGCGAACAGCGCGAGCGCGGCCAGGTTGGGCCAATTCTTCTTCATTACGGGTGTTCCTTTACGGTGTTGACTGAAACGGAGCCGATTTCGCGCGCACAGGCGGATGACGCCTGCCGCGCTCCGGACTCGCGCGGCCGGAGTAACCGGTAGGTGCGTCAGCCGCGAAGCCCGCGATTGTACACGGAGCCTGTCTAGACAAGCCTGGGCAGCGTCTCGGCGGTGGTATCGACGACCAGCAGTCCGGCGCGCAGGCCGGCCTTGACCGCCGGGTTCGGAAACACGATGCGCTCTTCGTCGCGCTGCACCGTGTATTGATAGTCACCGTCGCGCGCGAGCAGGGTGCCCTTGGCGAGCGGCGTGAAGTTCGGCACGTCGGGCGCGAGCAGCAGCTCGAATGCGTCGCTTTGCTTGGTCAGCTGATCGACGACGGTGAACACGCGCGGCAGCGTGGCTTGCGCGTCGCCGTGTGCGTTCATTCGCGTGCCGGCCAGCAGCGCGCGCACCGCGAGATCCGCGCCCTCGAAGCGCGTCAGGTCGTTGTGGCCGAACGGCCGCACCTTGCCAAGTTCGAGCGTGCACGCATCGGCGCCGCACGCTTGCGCGGTGAAGTGCGAATAGGTGTTGCCCTTCGTCGTGTGCAGCAGCACCGCGCTGATGCGCGCGTCGCCGAGCCATTCGAACATCGCCCGCGAAAAGGGCTTGCCGGTATGCGGCAACAGCGCGAAGCGCTCGAATACCGACGCGCGGATCGCCGTATGCATGTCGATATGCCAGCGCGCGCCGGGCGCGTCGGACGCGTCCGCGAAAAAGCGCGTTGCGGCCTGTTCGAGCGCGGCCGCGCGCGGCGCTTCATGACTGTGCGGCAGTTGCAGATGACGGCCGCTGAAGAGCCGGTTCAGATCGTCGTCGCGATAGCGGCCGCCGTCGCGCATCGCATCGATGTTGCCGAGAATCACGAGCAGCCGGCACGCGAGCGCCGCGCGGCCCTGTGCGATATCGGCGACGATGCGCGACAGCAGTTCGATCGGCGCGGTCTCGTCGCCATGCACGCCGGCCGAGACGAGCACGCTGCGCACGCCTGCATGCCGCTGTGCGGGCTCGATGACGAGCACGCCGTCGCCCTGCCACGTCCAGCGCACACCGTTCCCGCACGTGCCTTGCGCTCGATGCGCGGCAGGCCGCGAACCCGCGAGCGTCCACGCGAGAAAATCGTCGAGCATCGCGCTCGGGGCCGACATCGCGTAATCAGCGCTGGAAGTCATACAGCGAGCCCAGAGCGAGGATTTGCGTCAGCTCATCGAGCGCGGTGCGCGATTCGACCAGCAGTTGCGGATCGCTGAGATCGGCCGGTGCGAGACGATCGCGATAGTGCTTTTCGATCCACGCATCGAGACGGCCGAACAGCGTGTCGTCGATCCATACGCCCGGCGCAACCGCCGCGCGCTCGGTGTCGTCGAGTACGACGCGCAGACGCAGACAGGCCGGACCGCCCCCGTTCTTCATGCTCTCGCGCAGATCGAACACGAGCACTTCGTCGATCGGACCGCTGTGCGAAGTCAGCTCATCCAGATACGCGGCGACGCGCGGATTTTCGCGGCACTCCTGAGGCACGACCAGCACCTGCTTGCCATCGGGCCGAGTCAGCAGCTGGCTGTTGAACAGATACGACGTCACCGCATCGGCGACGCTGACCTGCGCGTCGGGCACTTCGATCACGTTGAAGCCCGCGTGAAGGTTCGCGAGCTTCGAGCGCAGCTCGTCGTACACCGCTTGCTGATCGACGAACGCGAGCTGATGGCAGAACAGTGTGTTGCGATTGCCGACCGCGATCACGTCGTTATGAAACACGCCCGCGTCGATCACTTCGGGGTTCTGCTGTGCATACACGGTCGCCGCTTCCTGCAAGCCATGACGATGCGCAACCGCGCGGCTCGCCTCGAACGTCTGGCGCGCCGGATAGCGCTTCGGCTCCGGCCCACGACGATACTCGCTGCGGCCGTACACGAAGAATTCGACGCCGCGCGCCTTGTACTGCTCGCAAAAGCGCGTGTGATTCGCCGCGCCTTCGTCGCCGAGCGCGGGCGTGCCGGGCAGCGCCTCGTGCACGACGAAGCGGTCGGTGTCGCTGAACATCGCCCGCAACGTGCGGCGCGTCGATTCATGCTCGATCGCGCGATGCAGCTTGCTGCACAGATTGGCCGGCGTGAAATGCACGCGGCCGTCGTGCGTATCCGCGGACGGGCTCACCGTCGCGGCGTTCGCGGTCCACATCGCCGAGGCCGAACTCGCCGCTGCGAGCAGCTCGGGCGCGTTCTTCGCGACGCGCGCGATCACCGAAGCGTCGTCGCCGGAAAAACCGAGCTCGCGCAACAGCCGCATCGACGGACGCTCTTGCGGCGGCAGCACGCCCTGATGAAAGCCGAGGTCCGCGAGCCGCTTCATCTTGCGCAGACCCTGGCGCGCCGCGGCCTTCGGATTCGCGACCGACTTCTCGTTGCTCTGCGACGCGACGTTGCCGAACGACAAGCCCGCGTAGTTGTGAGTCGGGCCGACCAGGCCGTCGAAATTGGCTTCAGTGGCTTGCAGCATCGTCGATCCTTAGAATTGAAGGCCCGGCGAGACGCTCGCGGGCATGTTCAGTTGCGCGCTTTCGACAGAGGCCATCGGGTACGCGCAGTAATCGGCCGCATAGTACGCGCTCGGCCGATGATTGCCCGAGCGGCCCGGCCCGCCGAACGGCGCGCCCGACGAAGCGCCATTGGTCGGCCGGTTCCAGTTGACGATGCCCGCGCGAATCGTGCGCTGGAAATGCGTCCACAGCGCTTCGTCGTCGGCGAGCAGGCCCGCAGACAGACCGAACTCCGTGTCGTTCGCCTGTTCGAGCGCATCGTCGAAGTTGCGGTAGCGGATGATCTGCGCGAGCGGGCCGAAGTGCTCCTCGTCGGGCAGGTCCTTCACGCCGGTCACGTCGAGAATCGCGGGCGTGACGAAGCCGAGTTGCGGATCGCGCTGCTCCATCTTCAACAGCGCCTTCGCGCCGCTCGCGAGCAGACGTTCCTGCGCGCTGATCAAACGCGAGGCCGCGCGCGCCGACACCACGGCGCCCATGAACGGCTGCGGCTCGGCGTTGTATTCGCCGACGCCGATGCGCGCGGTCACTTCCGTCAGGCGCGCGAGAAAACGCTCGCCGAACGCATCGTCGGGCACGAAGATGCGGCGCGCGCACGTGCAACGCTGCCCCGCCGACAGAAACGCCGATTGGATCGTGTGATGCACGGCGGCGTCGAGGTCCGCGACCGGGCCGATCACGAGCGGGTTGTTGCCGCCCATTTCGAGCGCGAGCACGATCTCCGGCCGGCCGCCGAACTGTTTGTGCAGCAATGTTCCTGTATCCGAACTACCGGTAAAGAACAGTCCGTCGATCTGACGGTGATTCGCGAGCGCGACGCCGGTGTCCTTCTCGCCCTGCACCAGATTCAGCACGCCGGCGGGCAGCCCCGCATCGCACCAGATCTGCGCGGTGAGCGCCGCGACGCCGGGCGCCAGTTCGGACGGCTTGAACACGACCGCGTTACCGGCGATCAGCGCGGGCACGATATGCCCGTTCGGCAGATGGCCCGGAAAGTTATACGGGCCGAACACCGCGACCACGCCATGCGGACGATGCCGCAGCACCGCGGTGCCATCGGCCATCGCCGAGCGCTTTTCGCCGGTGCGCTCGTTGTACGACTGGATCGAGATCTCGACCTTCGCGGCCATCGACGCCGCTTCGGTGCGCGCTTCCCACAACGGTTTGCCGGTCTCGCGGCCGATCGCTTCGGCGAGCGCTTCCTTGCGCTCGGTCACGAGCGCGGCGAAGCGGCGCACCACTGCGCAGCGCTCGTCGAGCGTCAGTGCCGACCATGCGGCGAATGCGCGGCGCGCGCTGCGTACCGCGCGATCGACGTCGTCCGCCGATGCGCTATTGCCTTGCCACACCACCGCGCCCGTGCCGGGATTGTGCGACGCGAACACGGGTCCTGTGCCGGCGACCCACTCACCGGCGATGAAAAGCTCGCTCATGATCATCCTTGTTTGTGTTTCACCGGCAGCACCCGCAGCGGATCGCCTGCCTTTACCCGAAGCGCGTCGGCTTCGGCCGCGCTGAGGCGGAACACGCCGTTGCGCGCCACGCCCGCCACGACCCCGACGCGAAAATCGCCGAGCGACGTATTCGATACCATCGACTTCAGTCCGTCCTGCGCGGCCGGCTCCGCTGCGTCGCCGATCTCGGCCGCGACCAGCACGCTCTCGCGCACGGTGCGCAAATCGGCGATATGGCATTCGAGCACCGGACCCGCATCGAAAATATCGACGTGGTTCTCGTAGCGCAGCCCTTCGGCTTCGAGCATGCGGCGCGCGGGGATCGTGTCGCTATGCGTGAGGCCGACGCAGCGCTGTGCTTCTTCCGGCAACAGCTCGACGTACACCGGATAGCGCGGCATCAGCTCGGCGAGAAACGCCTTGCGGCCGTGCGAGCTCAGATAGTCGGCGGCGTTGAAATCGATCTGGTAAAAGTGCGAGCCGACCGCGCGCCAGAACGGCGACGTGCCCTGCTCGTCGAAATGGCCGCGCAGCTCCGCGCACAGACGCTGCGGAAAGCGCTCGCGAAACTGCGCGAGAAACATGAAGCGCGAACGCGACAGCAAGCCGCCGACGCCGCTCGTGCGATAACGCGGGCTCAGGAACAGCGAGCACACTTCCGCATAACCGGTGAGGTCGTGCGAGATGTTCAGCGCGTGCATGCGGGTCCAGATGCCGAGATCCTGGCTCGCGTGCACGACCGTGCTCACGCGATAGTTGTAGAACGGCTGCTGCAGCCCCACCTCCGCTTCGATCCCGCAGACACCGGCCACGTCGCCGGTCGCGGTGTCTTCCATCACGAAGAAATAGCCGGCCTCGTGCGGCTCGGCCCGATCTTCCATCGTGCGGCGCGCGCGTTCGACACGCGCTGCGAGCGCATCGCGATCCGGCTTGAACGTCGTCAGGCCCGGCCCGGTTTCCTGCGCGAGCCGCATCAGCGCATCCACATCGCCTCGTTGCACTACGCGAACGACGATCATTGCGCGTCTCCCGATTGTTCATCCTGCGGCTGATGCAGCGGCACGCACCGCACCGTATCGCCTTCGCGCACCCCGAGCGCGGCGAGCGCCGCCTGCGACAACACGGCGCCCGACTCCTTGCCGGGCGCGAGCTCGCCGAGCACGCAACGGAACTCGCCGTCGGCGCCGTTGTGCGCGATCAGGTAGGTTGCACCGTGCGGCGCCGGTGCCTCGCGCACGACGCGCGTTTCGTTGTGCTTCACGCTGACGCTGCGATCCATCTGCGCGGTCAGCACCGGACCCGCGTCGAAGATATCGACGTAGCGATCGGTCTCGAAGCCTTCCTCGAGATGAATCTCGTACGCGAGCAGCGCATTCGCATCCGGCTCGCCGAGCACGCGCTGCGCCGCTTCGGGCAGCAGCGGCACATACACCGGATAGGTCGGCATCACTTCGGCGATGAAGGTGCGGCTGCGGCCGCCCGATTCGACTTCGATGTCGGCGAAATTGCGGCCGAAGAACTTGCGGCCCACCGCTTCCCAGAACGGCGACATGCCGTTTTCGTCGGTGACGCCGAGCAGCAGCGAGAACACCTCGGGCGTGAAGCGCTTGCGATTCGCGGCGATATACATCATCCGCGCGCGCGACATCAGTTGCGCGGCTGCGTCGCCGCGCAGCGACGGGTCGATGTAGTAGCCCGCGAGCCGGCTCTTGCCGGTCAGCTCGTGCGACATCGTCAGTGCGTGAATCTTGCGATTCACGTGCAACTCACGTGACGCATGAATCAGCGCGTCGTTGCGAAACACGTAGAACGGGTCCGCGTAACCGGCGGCCGCGACGATGCTCGCGGTTCCCATCAGCTTGCCGGTGTCCGAATCTTCGAGCACGAACAGATAGAACTCTTCGCCCGGAAAATCGACTTCCGCGCGAAATGAGTCTTCGGACAACGCGACGCGCGCTTCGAGCGCGCGCCGGTCGTGCGGCAGGGAATGCAGCACCGGTTGCGCGGTGCGCGCCATATGCTCGAGCGCATCGAGATCGGCAAGGCGGGCGGGACGTACGAAGTACATCATCGTTCCTGTTGAATGTGACGCATGAATCGCCGCATCGGCGTGCGCAGGCGTGGAGGATTGCACGGTCTGAACATCAACGCGACGCCGCCTGCGCATTCGCGCCGACGAGTTCGCCGAACGCCTTGTCGAGCCGCGCGAAGCCTTCGGCCATGTCGTCGAGCGGCATGATCAGCGACGGCACGAAGCGCAGCACGTCCGGGCCCGCCATCAGCATGATCACGCCGTGCTGGCCGGCCGCGGTGACGAAGTCCTTCGCGCGGCCCCGATACGCGTCGTTCAGTTCGGCGCCGATCAGCAGACCCTTGCCGCGCACTTCGCTGAAAAGCCCTAACCGCTGGTTCAACTTCGCGAGATGGCCTTTCAGCACTTCGCTGCGCGAGCGCACGCCTTCGAGCAGCTTCGGGTCGCTGACGAGCTCGACCACTTTTTCCGCGATCGCCGAGCCGAGCGGATTGCCGCCGTAGGTCGTGCCGTGCACGCCGACCTTGAAGTGCGCGGCGAGCTCTTTGGTGGTCAGCATCGCGCCGATCGGAAAGCCGTTGCCGAGCGCCTTCGCGGTGGTCAGGATGTCGGGCGTCACACCGGTGTCCTGGTACGCGTAGAAGTAGCCGCTGCGGCCCACGCCGGTTTGCACTTCGTCGAAAATCAGCACGGCGTTGTGCTGATCGCACGCTTCGCGCAGTGCTTTGAGGAACGCCGGATCGGCCGGGATCACGCCGCCCTCGCCCTGGATCGGCTCGACGATCACCGCGCAGGTCTGCGCGCCGATCGCCTTCTTCGCCGCCGCGATGTCGTTGTACGGCAGATGCTTGATGCCGGCGGGAACCGGGCCGAAGCCTTCCGAATACTTCGGCTGGCCGCCGACGCTGACGGTGAACAGCGTGCGGCCGTGGAACGACTGCGTAAACGAAATGATTTCGTCTTTCTGCGCGCCGTGACGGTCGAACGCGACGCGGCGCGCGAGCTTCAGCGCGGCCTCGTTCGCTTCGGCGCCCGAGTTCGCGAAGAACGCGCGATCGGCGAACGTGAGGCTTTCAAGGCGCTTCGCGAGACGCAGCACCGGCTCATTCGTGTAGCCATTGCCGATGTGCCACAGCTTGCTGCCCTGCTCATGCAGTACCTTCAGCAGCTCCGGATGCGCATGACCGAGCGCGGTGACGGCGATGCCGCCGGCGAAGTCGATATAGTCGCGGCCTTGCGTGTCCCACACGCGCGAGCCGAGACCGCGATCCGGTACGAAGGCGGCGGGGGCAAACACCGGCACCATGACTTCGTCGAAGGTCTGGCGTGTCACAGTCAGGTCGTTCATGGCTAATCCTTTTACGGGTGACAGGTAATACAGCTAGTGTAGGAAACCGTGCGCGGCGCGTCTTGCGCATACGCGACGCTTTCTATGAGGTTCCGCGCGTCGTCGCGCCACGGCGGGTACCGCGGGTACTGTTCGTGCAGGTGTTTCGTTCTTACTGTGTGAGCGGTTCGTGTCGGGTTCGTGTCGCTCGTGTCGGACTTCGGCGGTGCGGCCGCGCCGCCCGCGCCGGACATGCCCCTGCTCCGCTTTCAGACGGCTTCCAGCTTGCGCACGAGCTATGCCCGACTGCGCGCGCCGCTGTGCATCAATCGAGCTCGGGCCGCTCGATCAGCGCGGCCGGCCGGGGCTCGCTCGCGCCGCCGTGCGCACCGGTCTGCCGCTCGATCCAGTTGCGGCGATCCTCGCGCGGCGTGACGCCGAAGTGCTCCCGATACGCATTCGAAAAATGCGCCGCCGACGAAAACCCGCACGCGAGGCTGATCTGCACGACCGATTTGCTGGTGCGCTGCAACTGCGTGCGCGCCTTCGACAGCCGCAGCCCCAGATAGTATTTGGAGGGCATCGAGCCGAGATACTGGCGAAACAGGCGTTCGAGCTGCCGCCGCGAGACGCCGACGAGGCCGGCGATTTCATCGGTGGTCAGCGGGTCCTCGATATTGGCTTCCATCAGCAGCAGCGCGTCGTTCAGGCGCGGATGACGCTCGCCCGGCGCAGTCACGAACGGGATGCGCTGACGCTCCTCGCCGGCGCGCAGCACACCGACGCCGAGCGTATCGGCGATGCGCTCCGCGAGTTCGGGCCCGTGCTCGCGGCCGATCATCGCGAGCATGAAGTCGACGGTCGCCTGACCGCCCGCGCAGGTCGCGCGATCGCGGTCGATTTCGAAGATCTGCTGCGTGACAATCGAGCGTTCGAACTGTTCGGAGAACTGCTGATAGGTTTCCCAGTTCACGCTGACGCGATAGCCGGACAACTGCCCCGCCATCGCGAGCCACCACACGCCGTGGTGAATGCCGGTGACGAGCGGCGTGCGTTGGCCGACGCGCGCGAGGCTCGCGAGAAACAACCGATAGTCGGCGAACTGCTGGAACCGCTCGCTGACGACGATCAGCCAGTCGCACGCGATCGCGTCGCCGAACGCGGCGTCGGCCGGCCATTGCGCGCCGCCCGACAGCGGCACCGCGCGGCCGTCCCACGAACAGACCTGCACGCGATACAGCGCGCGGCCGTCGATTTCATTGGCGAGATTGAGCGCGTCGACGATCGGCCCGACGCCCGACATCGACACGGGCGGCAATGCGACGATCGCGACCTGGGTCGTGCGAGCCGGGCTGGACGTGCGGGCCATCGGGTGTCCGTGAAAAGCGGGCCGCGCGTTACTTCAGGCTGCCGGACAGGAACTGCTTCAGGCGCTCGCTGCGCGGCGCGCTCAGCACCTCGGCCGGATTGCCCTCTTCCTCGGTGCGGCCCTGGTGCAGGAACATCACATGGTTCGACACATTGCGCGCGAAGCCCATTTCGTGCGTGACGACGATCATCGTGCGACCTTCCTCGGCGAGCTTCTGCATCACCTTCAGCACTTCGCCGACGAGTTCCGGGTCGAGCGCGGAAGTCGGTTCGTCGAACAGCATCACGTCGGGATGCATCGCGAGCGCCCGCGCAATCGCGACGCGCTGCTGCTGGCCGCCCGACAGATGCGACGGATACTGCTTCTCGAGACGCGGCGCGAGACCGACCTTCTCCAGATATTCGCGCGCACGGTCCTCGGCTTCCTTGCGCTTCAGACCGAGTACATGAATCGGCGCCTCGATGATGTTCTCGAGCACGTTCATGTGCGACCACAGATTGAAGTGCTGGAACACCATCGCAAGCTTCGTGCGGATGCGCTGCAACTGTTTGTGATCGGCGACTTCGAGATTGCCGGCGCGATCGGTCTTCGTCTTCACCGCCTCGCCATCGACGATGATCTGCCCGGCGTTCGGCCGCTCGAGAAAATTGATGCAACGCAGGAAGGTGCTCTTGCCCGAGCCGCTCGCGCCGATGATGCTGATCACGTCGCCCTTGTTCGCGTTCAGCGACACGCCCTTGAGCACTTCGTTGTCGCCGTAGCGCTTGTGGATGTCCTGTACGGCGAGCTTGCAAGCTTCGGTTTGAGTGGTATGGAGCAAGATGCTCTCCCAGTGAAGATACGGATCGGTCTGATGCGGACGCCGCGGTGCTCAAGCGCGCGGCGTCCGCTGCAATGTCAACGCGCGCTCAATGCGTGCGCACCGCGAGATGCGCGAGCCAGCGGCGCTCGGCGCGCCGGAACAACGCAACCAGCGCAAACGACACCACGAGGTAAATTAACGCCGCGAGCCCGAACGCGTTGAACGACTGGTAGGTCGCAGAGTTCACATCGCGCGCGACCTTCAGGATGTCGGGCACCGTGGCCGTGAACGCGACCGTGGTCGCGTGCAGCATCAGGATCACTTCGTTACTGTACAACGGCAACGCGCGACGCAGCGCGGACGGTATCACAATGCGCCGGTACATCGTGAACCAGCTCATGCCATAGGCGCGCGCCGCCTCGACTTCGCCGTGCGAGGTCGAGCGGATCGCGCCGGCGAAAATCTCGGTCGTGTACGCGCAGGTGTTCAATGCGAACGCGAGGATCGCGCAGTGAAAGCCGCTGCGAAAGAACGCGTCGAGCAGGCTGTGCGAGCGCACGAACGCGAGGCTGTACACGCCGGTGTAGATCAACAGCAGCTGCACGTAGAGCGGCGTGCCGCGAAACACGTAGGTGTACAGACGTACCGGGGTCGACAGCCAGCGCTTCTTCGACACGCGCGCGACCGCGAGCGGCACCGCGCACACGAAGCCGATCGCGATCGACGCTACCAGCAGCCACAGCGTGACCGCAAGACCCGACAGACGCTGCCCATCCCAGAACAGATACGCCTTCCAGAATTGATTGATGATGTCGATCATGACGTTCAAAGCTCCGCGTGTCGCACGCCGATCGAATAGCGGCGGTTCAGCCAGATCAGCGCGACGTTCGAGACGGTGGTGATCGCCAGATAGATCAGCGCGGCGACGAGGATGAAGAAGAACATGTTGAAGGTGCTCTTGCCGGCGTCCTGCGCGGCTTTGACGACGTCGGCGAGACCGATGATCGACACCAGCGCGGTCGCCTTCACGAGCACCTGCCAGTTGTTGCCGATGCCGGGCAAGGCGAAGCGCATCATCTGCGGAAACAGGATGCGGGTGAACACGCGCACGCCGCTCATGCCGTACGCGCTGCCCGCTTCGAGCTGGCCGCGCGGCACCGCGAGAAAAGCGCCGCGGAAGGTTTCGGTGAAATACGCGCCGTAGATGAAGCCGAGCGTCAGCACGCCGGCCACGAACGGATCGATGTCGAACTGCGGCAGATCGAGCGCGTCGGTCAGATCGTTGACCGCCATCTGGATGCTGTAGAACAGCAGCAGCATCAGCACGAGGTCGGGCACCGAGCGGATCAGCGTCGTGTAGCCGGTCGCGATGGCCCTGAGGGGCCGGTTGAACGAGAGTTTCGCCGCCGCGCCCGCGAGGCCGAGCAACACGGCGGCCGCCAGCGACAGAACGGACAGCTCGATCGTCTGCAGCGTGCCGGCGAGCAGCACGGGACCAAAGCCGTATAGGAACACGCGTGTCTCCATCCAGGTTCGTTGAATTGGCGCGGATGGCGGCAGCTTCGTGGGCGGCTCGCTGCTCCGGCATGGCGCGGAGTCTCGCAAGCGGAAATCAATTTCTCAAATACCGGGCGACTGGATTGCTGCGACGCAGCATGACGCTGCCGGCGCGCGCTGAACGCTCGTAGCGCTTGGTATCACGAGGGTTATCGTTTTGTCAGGTGCGCCGCGCGCGCTTCGCCGCGCCGCGATTTCGCAAATTTCGGGTCGCTTTTTCGATAGGCCGCGGCGACGAACAACCGGCGCTCAATCGAGCGCGAGCCGCGCGCGAATCGCCGGCAGCATGTGCTCGACCGCCGCGCGCCCTTCCGCGATGGCCGGCTCCGCGCGATGAAAATCGAAGATGCCCATGCCGCCGAGACGCGGCTGAATCAGGATATCGGCCGGTTCGCCCGCAAGCCGGCTGCGCGTGATGCGCACCTGCATGATGTCGATGCTTTGCGCGATCGAGCTCAGCATCGACGGCACGTGCGCGCTCGGCTTCGGCGGCACGCGCACGTCGTCGGTGGCGCTCGCTTCGGCTGGCGCGAGCCAGCGCGGCCACGGCTTGCCGTTGCGGCGCAGCGCGACAGGCGGCGGCGCGGTGGGATCGAGCGCTGGCGTTTCGATGACCGGGCCGCCGAAGTCGCGGCCGTTCAGGATGTCGTTGTTCAGATCGATCGCGATCACGCAGTCCGCGCGCATGCCGCGCGCGACCGACACCGGCACCGGGTTGCACAGCCCGCCATCGACGAGCCACACGCCGTTGTGCCACACCGGCGTGAAGATGCCCGGAATCGCAATCGACGCGCGCACCGAGTCGACCGTGCTGCCGTCCTGCAGCCAGATTTCGCGGCCGGTGTCGAGCTCGGTCGCGACTGCCGCGAACGGCATGTTCAGTTGCGCGATCGAGCGGCCGGCGAATTTGTCGGCGAATAGCTGGATCACCTTGCGCCCGCCGAGCAGACCACCCGAGATGCGCAGATCGAGCAGCCGCACCACGGTCTGCCACGTGAGACGCGACACCCACTCCTCGAGCCAGTCGAGATCGCCGTTCGCATAGACCGCGCCGACCAGCGCGCCGATCGACGTGCCGCACACGACGTCGGGCTTGATGCCCGCGTCTTGCAGCGCCCGAATCGCGCCGATATGCGCCCAGCCGCGCGCGGCGCCGCCCCCCAACACCAGCCCGATCCGGCTGTATCGACGTCGACGTATCATGCCTACCCCGCTCTTTCGGCCGGCTTATCCGGCCGTCTTCTATTCGACATTCTTCCCACCTATCGCCCACGAATCACGTCCGAGCGTGACGTGGTGTACACCCTCTGGTTGCGGTCGAAGTGAACGTTAAAAATGCCTTCCTCGGTCACGCCGCGCTCGCGCCATTTCCAGCTCCACACGGTTTCCGGCTTCAGTGGAAACACCGCGACCTCTCCAGGCTTACCAAGCAATCGACGCACCTCGTCCTCGGTCATGCCGGAGCGGATCTTCGCGAAGTTGTCCGCGGTCAGCACTTGCGTGATCGCCTGCAGCTTGCCGTCGCGATCGATGTCGACCATGTAGGTGTTGAGACCTTGCGGACCGCGCGGATACTCGAAGCGCTTCGAGCCGTCGGTGAAGGTGCGGGTGGTTTCGGGCTTGCCCATCTGCGCGAGGATTTGCGCTTCGGTCGTGACACCCGGCGTCATGTTCTTGAGCAACAACGCGTCCGGTTTGACCGCGTTGAAAAAATCCTTGAGTTTTTGCACGGCTTGATCGCTCTGCTGTTGGTCGCAGCCGGTCAGCGCAACGCACGCTATCAGCAGCGTGATGCCCAGCGGTTTGAGGCTCACTTCGATTCCTGTCCGGATGCGCGGCATCTGCAATCGCTGCGCACGGCCGGTCTGTAGTGTGTACTACAAGGATAACCGCGCACGGAGAAAACCGCGAGCAACGCAGGCGCGACGAGTGCGGCTACGCACGTAACCTGTTGCGCGCAGCGCTAAAAGATCGGCTGGGGGTCGCTTGAAACGGGCACGCCAGAAGCAAAAAGGCGACGCTGTGTGCAGCGTCGCCATGTCGGTCGATACGATCAACCGGAAGTGACGGCGGCTCGACAGCCGCCCTGCGCGAAGTACCGCGGACGACGCGCAGCGGCCTGCTCCAGACGAAGCGATGAGCAACCTTGGCTACTCACCTTGCGCCATCGCCGAATGACAAACCGCTGCCTTTTACGGCCGCCCTGGTCCCTCGATAAGCCTTCCAGATGCGGATAATCTAAACGCATCGGAGGCTTTCGACGAGAGCGCGTTTACACCGAATCGGCAGAAGATTCGCGGCGCAAGATGGCCGGCCTCCGGAAGGCCGGCCCCCGGAAGGCCGGCCCCCGGATAGCCGGCCTCCGGACAGCCGGCCCCTTCAAATCACCCGGAAGCCGTGTGTGCCGTCGCGCGCGAGTTGCGCGACGAGCCCATGCTCCCACTCCAGATACGCGCTCATCGCTTCGCGCGCGTTCTCCGTGCCCTCATACGGCCGCTGATAACGATCGATGCGCGGCGACGCCATCCGCGCGCCGCCTGACTCCACCGGCAAGCCCGCGTCGATCCACGCGCGCGTGCCGCCGCGCAGCACCTGCACCGGCCGCTCGGTCGCCGCGGCGAGCTCCGGCGCGACGAAGCGCGCGAGCACGTCGCTGCCGCACGTCACCACATAGCGCTTCGCATCGGGCAGCGTGCGCAGCGCGTCGGCAAGCTGGCTGCGGATCACGAACCACGCGCCCGGAATGTGCCGCTTCAGATAATTCGTGCTGCTCGCGAAGTCGAGCACGACGGTTCCGGGCGACTGCAGCAGCGCGGCGAGCTCGGCCGGCTCAATGTCGTCGACGTCGGGCGGCGTGACCGCGTTACGCGAGAGCGGCGCCACGCCCTTCTCGGCGAAATCGCCCGCCGTCAGGCCATCGACCACGAACACCTCGACGTTCATCTGCGCGAGCCACGATGCGGTCATGTTCGCGCGCACGCCGTCGCTGTCCGCGAGGATCACGCGCGCGCCACGCACCGTCACGAACAGGTCGGTTTCCTGCACGAGCTGGCCGCCCGGCGCGCTGCGAAAGCCGGGCACGTGGCCCGCCTCGTATTCCTCGGGCGTGCGCACGTCGAAGCGATACACGGTGCGCACCGCCTCGTCGGCCCAGCGGCGCGCTTCGTCGCGCGAGGTGCGGCGCACGCGCGCGCGGTCGGCAAGCGCGCGCGCGCCGTCGGCCGCCGCGAGACGGGATACGTCGTCGACCGCGCCTTCGACGCGCCGCGTGCTGCCATGCGCGAGCGGCTGACCCGCGAGCGTCCAGCCCATCGTGCCGTTGCGCAGCGCGGCCACCGGGTTGGGCACGCCCGCATTGATCAGCGACTGCGCGCCGATGATGCTGCGCGTGCGTCCCGCGCAATTGACGATGATGCGCGTGGCCGGGTCCGGCGCGAGCTGCCGCGCGCGCAGCACCAGCTCCGCGCCCGGCACGCTGATGCTGCCGGGGATGTTCATGGTCTGAAACTCGTCGAAGCGGCGCGCGTCGAGCACCACGACATCGGCCTCGCGATCGAGCAGCGCCTGCACCTGCTGCGCGGACAGCGACGGCGTATGACGCACGCTTTCGACCAGTTCGCCGAACGCCTTGCTCGGCACGTTGACGTCCTTGAACAACTCGCCGCCCGCTTCGCGCCAGCCCTGCAGACCGCCTTCGAGCAATGCGACGTTGCTATAGCCGAGCTCGTCGAGGCGCTCGGCCGCGCGCCTCGCGAGCCCTTCGCCGGCATCGAACACGACGATCGGCACGGCGAGGCGCGGCAGTCGCAACGGCGCATCGAGTTCGAGCCGCGACAGCGGCAGATTGGCGGCGAACAACGGATGACTGCGAGCGTGCGGATCTTCCTCACGCACGTCGACGAGCGCGATCTCCTCGCGGTCGAGCAATGCGTGGCACACGTCCTGGAACGACCGGGTACGAAACTCTTTGACGACATTCATGGGATCGGGAACTCCTTCGCTACATTCCAGATTTCGGGCAACGCGTCGCGTCACCGTACCGAATACTTAAACCGTACACTCGAATTCCGATCGGCGCACGGTCACTCGTGGGATTGCTTATTCGACCGCGCTGCGAATGCGAAGCACCGCCGCGCGAACACGCTAGGCGAGCGCAATTTCCGCGCCACACGACGGCCGTCGTCGCGGTTCGTCGGTCCTCAGCGCCGGCGACCCTTCCGCCGTCAGGGGCATCGTCGCGCCGCCAGCAGAAAAGCCGCCGCTTTGCCACAATGCCCCATCGCGCGAAAGCGCCGCCCATCGCAATCAATAGACAATGATCCCCTTCTCGGTTCTCGATCTTTCGCCGGTCACCGCGGGTGCCACGCCCGCTGACGCATTCAGGAACACACTGTCACTCGCGCAGCACGCGGAAAAACTGAATTACAAGCGTTACTGGCTCGCCGAGCATCACAACATGACCGGCATCGCGAGCGCAGCGACCTCGGTCGTGATCGGCTACGTGGCCGGCGGCACGAAGACGATTCGCGTCGGCTCCGGCGGCATCATGCTGCCGAACCATGCGCCGCTCGTGATCGCCGAACAGTTCGGCACGCTCGCGTCGCTGTATCCGGGCCGGATCGATCTCGGCCTCGGCCGCGCGCCCGGCACCGATCAGACCACCGCCCGCGCGCTGCGCCGCGATCTGCAGGCGAGCGCCGAAACTTTCCCCGACGATGTCGTCGAATTGCTACGCTACTTCGCCGAACCGGTCGCGGGCCAGCGCATTCGCGCGGTGCCGGGCGCGGGCCTGAACGTGCCGCTGTGGCTGCTCGGCTCGTCGCTGTACAGCGCGCAACTGGCCGCGGCGCTCGGGCTGCCGTTCGCGTTCGCGTCGCACTTCGCGCCCGATTACATGATGAGCGCGCTACAGGTGTATCGCTCGCAGTTCCGGCCGTCCGCGACGCTCGCGAAACCGTATGCGATGGTCGGCGTCAATCTGTTCGCCGCCGACACGAACGACGAAGCCGCGCGCCTCTTTACGTCGCTGCAACAGCAGTTCATCAATTTGCGGCGCGGCACGCCGGGGCAATTGCAGCCACCGGTCGAGCGGCTCGAGGCATCGGAGATGGAGCTGAACAACGTCGCGCGTGCGCTCGCGTGCACGGTGCTCGGCGATCGCGACGCGATCCGCGAAGGTCTGCAATCGATCATCGAGCAGACCGGCGCGAACGAGTTGATGCTGACCGCGCAGATTTACGATCATGAAGCGCGGCTGCGCTCGTTCGAGATCGGCGCCGAGGTGCGCGACGAATTGATGGCGGTCGAATAAGCGCTTCGCGAACCGATCGTCCGACACGGCCACGCACGAAAAGAGGGCGGCTCATGGCGAGCCGCCCTCGTCTTTTGCACTGAGTTGGACCAGTCGCATGAGAAGCCGGCCCCGGCGCCGGCATGGCCCTAGAAGGCGCTCTTTATAACGCCCCCGTCGGCGCGCAATGCAGCTCCCGTGGTGGCCGACGAAAGCGGACTGGCGATATAGGCCACCAGCGACGCGACTTCCTGCGGCGAACCAAATCGCTTGATCAGCGAGGTGGGACGGACCTTCTCGAAGAACTCTTTTTCGAACGCTTCGAACGATTTGCCGTCGGCCTTGGCAAGGGTCTCCACGAATTCACCGACTCCCCGCGATTTCGTGGGCCCCGGCAACACGCTATTGACGGTAATGCCGGTGCCGGCGACGGCTTCGGCGAGTCCGCGCGCGACCGCCAGCTGCGCGGTTTTCGTCATTCCGTAGTGGATCATTTCAGCAGGGATCTGCACCGCGCTTTCGCTCGAAATGAAAATGATGCGCCCCCAGTCGGCCTGCCTCATCGCAGGCAGATACAGGCGAGCGAGGCGTACCCCGCTCAACACGTTGACATCGAAGAATCGCTGCCAGTCCGCGTCGGGGATCTCTTCAAACGGCTTGGGCTCGAAGATGCCCAGGTTGTTGACCAGAATTTCCACGCGCGGATAGCGTCGCGCGAGTTCTTCTGCTGAAGCGGCGGTTCCGAGATCGCCGGCAAATCCCAGCACGTCGCCGCCCGTCTGCGCTTTCAGCTGCGCGACCACGTCATCCACGGATGACTGCAGGCGGCCGTTCACGATTACACGAGCGCCCTCCTGCGCCAACGTGCTGGCGATGGCGAGACCGATGCCCGCTGTACTGCCGCTCACCAGTGCGAGTTTGCCTGTCAGGTTCAGGTCCATGGGTGATTTCCTTTCAATGGATGAATTAAAAATCGCAACGTTGGGTACAGCCTCGCTTTCGAACAGCAAAAAGACTAGATGATCTGACGCAGATGCCCGGGAGCGGGAAAGCGAGGCCATGTCAGCGATTTTCCGACTTCGTCTGGCTAAGTGATGGTCGCGCCCAAACTCGCATCATAGAGATTCCCCTTGAGATGCGCTCTGCACAGACCACGAGCAAATGGCATGACATGTGCGTACTGTGCTGCAAGCAGCCGGCCGCTTGAATGTTTCTACAACCCTCTTGTTCAAGGAGCGCCCATGAACACACTGACCATCGACGACATCGAGAACTGTGCAGAGCTCGATCATCAGGAGATGACCACCATTCAAGGTGGCCGGATGAAGCTACCCGGCCAGCACGTCGGGTCAATCCTCACGACCGCGGATGGCGACCCTGTCGGCGTCTATGTCGACGGCGTGCTGCAGAATTCAGTTACCGACGGCTTCTACCACGGCTGACAGCAAGGCGGCGCGCAGCCCTGCGCGCCCCGATGCCGCAGGTTTGGCCCGTGCGTGCTTGAGAAGCGCTCGTCACCTGTCGTCAAGACGGCTCACCAGGTAATCGATGAACGCACGTGCTCGAGACGGTAAAAATCGATTCGGCGGATACAGCAGCCAGACCGGGCCCATATAGGGACGCGCCTCGAACTCCCAGTCGCTCAGCACCCGGACGATGTCACCCGCGGAAATCGCCTGCGCCGCGACAAAATCGGGCAAGCTCGCAATGCCCAGACCATGCAGCGCGGCATCCAAGCGCGCACTCGTGTCGTTGGCGATGTAGCGCCCCTTCACTTCGACCGTCTGTGTCTCGGCGTCGCGGCGGAAATGCCATCGATTGTCGTCGACCGTCTCTCCCAGATACATGCATGCATGCCGCGCAAGGTCGCGCGGCTCGGCCGGCGTCCCCCGCTCCCGCAGATAAGCAGGCGACGCGCAGAGAACCCATTTGACCGCTCCGAGTCGCCGCGCAGCAAGACCCGGCGGAGGCGAACGCGTGAGCCGGATCACCAGATCGACATCGTCACGCAGCGGATCGACGTCGTGGTCGGCGAACACCAGATGGACATCCACGTCGGGCCACATGCGCAGAAATTCGGGAACCAGCGGATGGATGACGGAACGCGCAAATGAAATCGGCGCACTGATGCTGACCTTGCCTCGCGGATCACCCGCCCCTTGTCCCGCGACGTCGACAGCGCCCGACGCCGCGCCGACCATATCCCGGCAATACCGGTAAATCTGCGCGCCCGAATCCGTCAACCGAATGCTACGGGTCGAGCGCTCGAGCAGGCGCGTGCCCAGCGCATCCTCAAGGCGTTTGATTTGCCGACTGACAGTCGAGGGTGTACTGCCCAACTGCCGCGCGGCAATGGAGAAGTTGCCGGCGTCGACGACCCTCGCAAACATCGCCATGTCGGGTAGCAACGCAAAAAGCTCGTTCGGATTCATCGCGATCCTCGCACCTGGCCGGACATTTGTGCAATTCAGACATAAAAGATGTGCTGACGCCGTGGATTATAGTTTTCAGCGCAATACCCGACAATTTGACCGTCTGAATGAAAACAGAAGGTCCGTCATGTCGAAGCAACAGAGTGCTTTATGGGTATCCGACCTGATGCTGCTTGCGGTCGCGATGGTGTGGGGCACGAGTTATGGGGTCGTGAAAGGCGCGCTCGCGATCTATCCGGTGCTCGGTCTGCTGGCGTTGCGCTTCGGGCTGACGTTCGTCGTGTTGTCGCCGGCGTTGCGCTCGCTTCGACACGTCAAAGCGTCCGCCCTGCTGGGGGCGTTCGGTTCCAGCGCAATCCTGCTCAGCATCTTTTTGGCCGAGACATTCGGGATCGCGCACACACGCGCGTCGAACGCGGCGTTCCTTATCAGTCTGTGTGTCGCGCTGACGCCGCTGGTCGAATGGGTGTTGCTGCGACGAAAGCCGTCGAGTGGCGAATGGATCGCCGTGGGCTTGTCGCTGACGGGCGCCGCGTTCGTCAGCGGAGGCGCGATCATTCCGACCGCGGGCGATGCGCTGATTCTTCTTGCGGCATTGCTGCGCGCGCTGATGGTCTGCGTGACCAAGCGCGTCATGCGCGAATCGAAACTTGCGCCGCTGTCGGTAACGGCGGTCCAGGCAGGCGTCGTTGCACTGGGCAGTGTGCTGGTGGCGTTCGTGTTGCCATCACAACATTGGCAGGCGCTGCCGTCGCTCAGTGGGCACGGTGACTTCTGGGCGAGCATCGCTTACCTCGTGCTCGCCTGTACGTTGTTCGCATTTTTCGCACAGAACTTTGCCGTCAAGCGCAGCAACCCGACGCGCGTCGCTTTGCTGATGGGCAGCGAGCCCGCGTTCGGTGCGCTATTCGCCTACGTATGGCTCGGGGAGCACCTTTCGGCCTCGGCATGGTTTGGCGGAGGTCTGATGGTGCTTGCATCGGTGCTGGCGGCGGTGCCATCTAAAAGGGACGCCAACGCGAGGCTCGACATGCGTCCCGCCACTTCGGTCGACGCTTAGCCAATTTTCAGGCTAAGCGTTGTTCGAAGGTCCGGCTCGAGTGACAGATTTCGCACAGCACGCACCTGCCTCTTGCACGGACGGGCACTTGACCGTGCCATACGAACAGAAGACACAGCAGTCGCCCGACTTTGGAGAAAGCAAGCTTTTGCACCGCGGGCATTCATAGAAGTAGTCGCAGGCGTCGGTGGGCATCGTCACGACTGACACGCCCCCGCAGTGCGGACAGGTCAACGCGGATTCCAGGATCGGTGAGGTTTGCATGGATAGCGTCTGCATCCATATTTCTTGCACCTATCAATGTCAGCGCCGCCAAACGGTTGCGGGGCTCGCGCAAAGTCCGTGCGGCATCGAACTCCATCGTCCCGGCGCGATACGTGTCACAAATAACTATTGCGTTGGAATAAAGGCGCGCCGTCGGCGTTCGTAGATTAGGCGTCGCGTGCAAGCGCGCGGAGCCGTGGGACCGCGAAACGGAATCGTCGGCCGCGCATGGCGGTTGCTGGTTCGTTTTGCACAAGGTTTGTCTGTTCTTTTTGTAACCGTCGTCGGCGTCGCGGCACTTGCCGCCAGCGATCCGCGACTCGCCGGCTCAACGCGTGGCCGCGCGACAAGTCAGTCGCGTTGGCCGTGCAGGAGAGTTCTACATGAAAGTATCAAAACTGTTATCCGCCGTATCCGTGATCATCGCGCTAGGCGTCGCATCGTTGTCGTTGGCCGCGTGCCAATCCACGGGCGGCGACATGGGCTCGTCGGGCAGCAGCAGCAGCGGCGCCACCAACAGCGGCGGCTATTGATGCGCGCCCGCGCGCCCATCAGCGTCGCGTGAACTTCGAAGCGGAAGTGATACCGCGGCTCCCGTAGCCGCAGCGCTATGGGCGTGCGCTGACGTCCCTCGGTCTGGGCGGTCAGCCTGACCGGAACAGCCCGATCGGCTTACGCTGATCGGGCTGTTTCCTTTTTGGGAGGTTCGTCGGATACGCGACAAAATCCGTCCGAGCCCTCAGCGGTTCGTCGGCACCGCCGCCAACCCGTCCAGCAGCGCCTTATGAAACGCATCCGGGTCCTGCATCTGCGGCGCGTGACCAAGCGTCGCAAACTCCACGAGCGTCGCATGAGGAATCGCCTTCGCGGCCGCGCGACCCAGTTCCGGATAATGGCCGAGCTTTGCGCGCACCTCGGGCGGCGCCGCATCCTTACCGATCGCGGTGGTGTCCTTCTGACCAATCAACAGCAGCGTCGGCATGCTGAGCTGCCCTAGCTCATAAAAAATCGGCTGCGTGTAAATCATGTCGTACAGCAGCGCGGAATTCCACGCGACGATCTGCTTGCCCGGCCCGCGATACATGCCCGCGAGCATCTGCACCCATGGCTCATAGTCCGCGCGCCATTGCCCCGCGTAGTAGGTCGCCTGTTCGTAACGGCGGATACCGTCGGCGCTGGTCTTCAGTTCCCGCTGATACCACTGGTCGACCGAAAGCGACGGCACGCCCTTCGCCTTCCAGTCCTCGAGTCCGATCGGGTTCACCAGCACCAGTTGCTGCGTTTCGCGCGGATACATCAGCGCATAGCGAACCGCGAGCATGCCGCCCGTCGAATGGCCGGCCACCGTCACGTCGCTGATGCCGAGCGACTCGAGCAGCGCATGCGTATTGCGCGCGAGTTGCTGGAAGCTGTACTGGTAATGCTCGGGCTTGCTCGATTTGCAAAAGCCGATCTGATCCGGTGCGATCACGCGATAGCCGGCGTCGCTCAGCCGGCGAATCGTCGTATCCCATGTTGCAGAACAAAAATTCTTTCCATGCAGCAACACCACCGTGCGTCCGTTCGCATGCGCGGGCTTCACGTCCATGTAGGCCATCTGCAAAGGCACCCCCTGCGACGTGAATTCGAAGCGTTCGACCGGCGCCGGATAGCTGAAGCCCTGTAGCTCCGGACCATAGGCCGGGCCGGAATCGTCGAGTGAGGAAGCGGCGCTTGCGGCGCCCGGGCTCGCCTCGCTGACCGGCGTGGCGGCCACGGCGACAGACGCCGCGCACAGCACGACACAGGCGCAGACACTCGACAGGGCAAGCAGGAATGGGTGGCGAGGATTCATCGGGAGGGTCTGGAAAAAACGCAACAGGATGCACGAGGCGTGGAGCGCACGATTCTACGATGCACCGCCGAACTCTGACGCCAGTCGCGCAGCGCCGACACGGCACGCGGCAGCGGCGATGTGGCATGCATATTGCGCCCCCGTGCTTGAGCATCGTCGGACACGACCTCGTGGCCAATGTGCTGCGCCGCACCGAGAAATTCGCCATAACACGCGATCGTTACAGGATGGTCGGCCACGCGGCCCCCGCAATAAACATTTATTCATTCGAGTCCAATCGGTGCTAGAACTGACTGACGGACTCGCGATAAACAGGCACCAAAGAACGGCAGTGCGGTGCGACTGCCAGGCAGCCCAGATCATCAGCGGAGAGGACGCGGCCAGATCATTCCCGGGGGTACATCAATCAAGCAACCATCTTGCATGAGGTCGGCGTGAGTGATGAAGGGCTCGCGCCGATCGACAGGAGACAAATATGAATACTCCGGCACGGCTGAACGACTTACAGCGCACTACCCTGGCGATCGTCCTCGCCGGCGGACGCGGCACCCGGCTCGGGCCGCTGACGAACAAGCGTGTGAAGCCGGCGGTGCACTTCGGCGGCAAATACCGGATCATCGACTTTGCGCTTTCCAATTGCCTGAATTCCGGCATCCGCCGCATCGCGGTGGTCACGCAGTACAAGGCGCATTCGCTGCTGCGGCATCTGCAGCGCGGCTGGAGCTTCCTGCGCGGGGAGATGGGCGAATTCATCGATCTGTGGCCCGCGCAGCAGCGCGTCGAAGGCGCGCACTGGTATCGCGGCACCGCCGACGCGGTGTTCCAGAACCTCGACATCATCCGCTCGATCCGTCCGAAGTATGTGGTCGTGCTCGCGGGCGACCACATCTACAAGATGGACTACACGCGCATGATCGCCGATCACGCGGACAGCGGCGCCGACTGCACGGTCGGCTGCATCGAGGTGCCGCGCATGGACGCGGTCGCGTTCGGCGTGATGGCCGTCGACGAAAACCGCCGCGTGACAGGCTTCGTCGAAAAACCGGCCGACCCGCCCGCGATGCCCGGCCGTCCCGACACCGCGCTCGCGAGCATGGGCATCTACGTGTTCAACGCCGACTATCTGTACACGCAACTCGAAGAGAACATCGCCGCGATCGATACCGACCACGACTTCGGCAAGGACATCCTGCCGCGCGTGGTCACGCAGGGCGTGGCGATCGCGCATCCGTTCAGCATGTCGTGCGTGTCGTCGGACCCGAGCGTCGAGCCGTACTGGCGCGACGTCGGCACGATCGACGCGTATTGGGCCGCGAACCTCGACCTCGCTTCGACGATTCCGACGCTCGACCTGTACGACGAGTCATGGCCGATCTGGACCTACCAGGAGCAGTTGCCGCCCGCGAAGTTCGTACGCGACATGAAGGGGCTGCAGGGTTCGGGCAACAACCTGATCGTCTGCGGCGGCTGCGTGATCTCGGGCTCGCAGATTTCGCGCTCGGTGCTGTCGTCGAACGTGAAAGTGAGTTCGTTCTGTAATATCAATGAGGCAGTCTTGCTGCCGCAGGTCACGGTCGGCGCGAGTTGCCGCCTGCAGAAGGTGGTGATCGACCGTGGCTGCACGATCCCGGAAGGCACCGTGATCGGCGAAGACCCGGCGCGCGATGCCGAGCGCTTCTATCGCACCGACGATGGCGTCGTGCTGGTCACGCAGGAAGCGCTGCGCACTCATCCGAAGTAGCGCGCCCGCCGCATGCCCGCGCCGGCGGCCGCACGCCGCCGGCTACGCCTTTGCTCGCTTCATCCGGCTTCACCCGCAGCACCGCTCACCTTTTTACCAACCCGAGCAACCCTGCCAACCCGACAGAGACCCGGTCTATGACGATTCGCGCCCTGCACGTCGCAAGCGAGCTGTATCCCCTTCTCAAAACGGGCGGTCTCGCCGACGTCGCGGGCGCGCTGCCGTCCGCGCTGATCGAGCGCGGCGCCGACGTGCGCGTGCTGCTGCCCGGCTTTCCCGCGGTGCTCGCGGGACTGCATGATCTGCAACCGGTCGCGCAACTCGGCAGCCGCTTCGGCGCGCCGAACGTGACGCTCGAACGCGGCACGCTGCCCACCAACGGGCTCGCGGTCTACGTGATCCGCGCCGCGTCGCTGTATGACCGACCCGGCAACCCGTATCTGAACGACGAACACGTGCCGTATGGCGACAACGCGCAGCGTTTCGCGCTGCTCGGCTGGGTCGCCGCGCAGCTCGCGCAGCAGATGGACCCGACGTGGTCGCCGCAGATCGTCCATGCGCACGATTGGCATGCTGGGCTCGCGCCTGCCTACCTGAAGGCCGCCGAACGCGAGCACGGCCGCGTGCCCGCGCACAGCGTGTTCACGATCCACAACCTCGCCTACCAGGGGATCTTTCCCGCGCATCAGTTCGGCCTGCTCGGCCTGCCGCACGATTTCTTCAACATGCACGGCGTCGAATTCTATGGACAGCTGTCGTTCCTGAAGGCCGGCCTCTATTACGCCGACCGCATCACGACCGTCAGCCCGAACTATGCGCGCGAAATCCAGACGCTCGCGCACGGCGGCGGGCTCGATGCGCTGCTGCGCCATCGCGCGCACGATCTGAGCGGGATCCTGAACGGCGTCGACTACACGGTGTGGAATCCCGCCAGCGATACGCTGCTCGCGACGCGCTACAGCTCGTCGCGGCTGGCCGGCAAGCTCGCCTGCAAGGAAGCGCTGCAAAAGCGCTTCGGCCTCGCGCAACGAAGCGACGCGCTGCTGTTCGGCGTGGTGAGCCGGCTGACCGAACAGAAAGGCCTCGATCTGCTGCTCGGCGCGGTGCCCGAAATCGTCAAGCGCGGCGGCCAACTGGTCGTGTTCGGCACCGGCGATCCGGCGCTCGAGAATGGCCTGAGGATGGTCGCGCAGGCGCATCCGGAATCGGTCGCGGTCGAACTCGGTTTCGACGAAGCGCTCGCGCATACGATCATCGCCGGCAGCGACGTGGTCGCGGTGCCGTCGCGCTTCGAGCCGTGCGGGCTCACGCAGCTCTATGCGCTCGCCTACGGGTCGCTGCCCCTCGTGCACAGCGTCGGCGGTCTCGCCGATACGGTCGCCGACGCATCGCTCGAAAACCTCGCCGACGATGTCGCGACCGGCTTCGTGTTCGACCGCTTCGATCCGACCGGCCTCGCCGCAGCGATCCGCCGCGCGTTCGCGCTGTACGGGCGCCGCACCGAATGGAAGGCCGCGCAGCGGCGCGCAATGCGCCAGGACTTCGGCTGGGGCACGTCGGCCGACCGCTATCTGGCCTTGTATCGCGAGCTCGTCTGAAGCATCGGCCACGCGGGAAACTGTCAGCTTTCGTTAAGGTTCACGCGCGTTTGATGGTTCGGCGCAACAGCACGGGGACGGATCAACTCGCGGCTGTCAAACTCCTGTATCGTTTGCTGACTTGCCGGCTATGCAGTTCGTGCGTTTTTCCTGCACCATCTGTATCAGGCATGTCTGCCGCGCGGCGCCGGGGCCATCGGCCCGCCCGCGTGAGACTCCCTTCCCGCTTTGTTGATCGCGCATTACCGGTTGCGCGAGCCTTACCATGACGAAAAACGTTCTGAGCATTCAGTCCCATGTCGTGTTCGGTCACGCCGGCAACAGCGCGGCCGTGTTTCCGATGTGCCGGCTCGGCGTCAACGTGTGGCCGCTCAACACCGTCCAGTTGTCGAATCACACGCAATACGGACACTGGAGCGGCAGCGCGATCGACGCTTCGAAGATGGAAGATCTCGTCGACAGCATCGGCGCGATCGGCATGCTGCCGCGCTGCGACGCGGTGCTCTCCGGCTATCTCGGCACGACGGAACAGGCGCAGGCGGTGATCGACATCGTCAAGGCCGTGAAGGCGGCCAATCCCCGCGCCTGGTACTTTTGCGATCCGGTGATGGGTGCGATGGGCGGCTACAAGGTCGATCCCGGCATCCAGGAATTCCTCGTCAACGAAATGCCGCAGGTCGCCGACGGGATCGCGCCGAATCACATCGAATTGCAGCGCCTCGTCGGCCGCGAGATCGAGACGCTCGAGGAAGCCGTCACCGCGTGCCGCGAGGTGCTCGCGCGCGGGCCGAAGCTCGTGCTCGTCAAGCATCTGCTCGATCGCAACAGTCCCGCCGACCGCTTCAACATGCTCGTCGTCACAGAGCGTGAAGCGTGGATGGGACAGCGCCCGCTCTATCCGTTCGCGCGCCAGCCGGTCGGCGTCGGCGATCTGACGAGCGCGGTCTTCGTCGCGCGCACGCTGCTCGGCGATTCGATCCGCTCGGCCTTCGAGCACACGCTCGCCGCCGTCAACGCGGTAGTCAAGGCGACCTGGCAGGCCGGACGCTACGAACTCGAACTGGTGGCGATGCAAAATGAAATCGCCCAGCCGCGCGAGTGGTTCGATGCGTGGGTTGCGGAGACGGCTTAAGGTCGAGCTCGGGTCACTGAGGCGAGTCCCCCGTTGCGGGCGCTCGCCGCCAACGTCACGCGAGCGGCCGTCCTATAATGCGTGCCGCGTGGAACGGGGCTTGCGCCCGCATTCCACGGGATTTTTCAGCATCCGGCATTCAGCAGACGAGGCATTCGATGGACGGTCATATCCGCAGCGAGCGGGAAGAATTTTTTGAGCAGTTGTGCATCAGCGTCGACGCGGACGAAGCGCACGAACAGGAAGCGATCGAGTTCTTCGAGAACCAGTTCGACCAGCCCGACTTCGATCCCGCGCAATGGCTCGATATCGCGCTCTACTACTCGCCTGCCGTCGCGCGCGGCATCGTCGAGATGGTGACGGCCGACGACAAGGCACGCAGCAACATCGCCGAAATCATCGCCGACAATCTCGACATCTCTTACGGCGAGGACGAGTGCCAGCAATTCGCCGAGACGATCGAATTCGCGCTGAACAACGGCGTGCCGGTCGATCTCGACGTGGTGCTCGACGGCTGCCAGCGCGCGATCGACGATCTGGACACGTGGGCCGACGAAGACACGAAGGCGCCGCTTCTGCGTCTGCGTGAGGAACTGCTGCGTCAGCAAGGCGAGCGCTAGGCAAGAGGCTCGAATCTCCCCGCCGCAACGCTAACTCCGCAACACTGCAACACCGGCCGGCGCGCTCGCGCCGGTTTCTTAAGCGTATGCCGTAATCCGCAGCCCCAGCGGAAATTCTCGCGGCAAGCCAGCCTGGATGCCTCACGCACGCTCCCTGTGGACGTGACGGACATCCCGCCGGCTATGCCGAAATGCTCATCCAAAACGCCACGAATTGCCAAGACGACGGCAATTTGGCTTTCTATATTCGCCCCAGATTGACCCCGCGAACACGCTGTGAAGCGCAACGTCACTGCGCGTATTCCAGCATTGTGAGCGGCGACCGATCCTTCGTAGCCTTGCGATGCGCGAGGGCTCCCCTCGGCCTCACGTGTCGTACCGCATTGCTGTCGTACCGCTTTCATAACAACCGTCGATGCAAGGAGAGACCATGAGTCTTCGCAACACGCTGAAACCGCTGGCCATGCTCGTGGGTGCGATGTTTGCCGTCGCGCCTGTCGCCAGTTTTGCCGACGACCTGCCGGTCAAGATCGGTTTTGCCGCGCCGCTGACGGGCGCCAATGCCGGTTACGGCAAGGATCTGGAAAACGGTGTGCGGCTCGCGATCGACGAAGCCAACGCGCAGAAGATCAAGATCGGCGAGAAGGTCGCGCACTTCGAGATCGTCTCGCAGGACGACCAGGCCGACCCCCGCGTCGGCGTGCAGGCCGCGCAGAAGCTGGTCGATTCGGGCGTCGCGGTGGTGGTCGGCCACTTCAACTCGGGCACGACGATCCCGGCCTCGCAGGTCTACGAGCAGGCCGGCATTCCAGTGCTCGATCCCGCCGCGACGAATCCGATCATCACGGGCCGCGGCTTCGCGAATACCTTCATGGTGATTTCGACCGATGCGCAGAACGCCGGCAACGCAGGCATTTATGCGGTCGAGGTAACGAAGGCCAAGCGCATCGCGATCATCGACGATCGCACCGCGTTCGGCCAGGGCGAAGCCGACGAGTTCGAGAAGGCCGTGAAGGCGCACGGCGGCACGATCGTCGCGCGCGACTACACCGACAACCACGCGGTCGACTTCAGCACGCAGATCACCAAGTTCAAGGGTGCCAATGCGGACCTCGTGTTCTTTGCCGGCCTCGACAGCCAGGCGGCGGGTTTCGCGCGGCGCATGAAGCAGCTCGGCCTGAACGCGCAACTGGTCGGCGGCGGCGGCGTGATGGACGAAGACTTCATCAAGCTCGCGGGCGACGCGTCCGACGGGGCGATGGCCTGGGAATACGGCCGCCCGCTCGCGCAACTGCCGGGTGGCAAGGACTTCAACGCGAAGTTCAAGAAGCGCTTCGGCGCGGATGTGCTGTCGTATGCGCCGTTCGGCTACGACGGCGCATGGGTCGCGATCAAGGCGATGCAGCAGGCCAAATCCGACTCGCCGAACGTGTACCGCCCGGTGCTCAAGTCGATCGACTACGACGGCGTGACCGGCAAGATCTCGTTCGACAACACCGGCGCGTTGAAGAGCGGCGCGTCGACGCTGTATCAGGTGAAGAACGGCGCGTGGGTGCCGGTGGTGACGAAGAGCGGCACCTAAGCTCGCCGTCCAGTGAATCGTAGCGGCCCTGCCCGGCTTACGGCCGGCGCGGGCGCGCTACTGCCTCGCGCTCGCCGCCCGGACGACCACCTCGGCATCCAGATCGCGCTCGATGCGCACGAGGTCGTCGCGAATCGCCGCGAACTCGTTAGCCGTACACATCTGGTGGCCGAACGCGGCGCGCAGATGCCGGGTGACCTGCAAGGTGCGCGTCGCCGGATCGAACACGTAGCGCGACGCAAATGAGAGCAGCGGGTCCTCGACCGTGCTGTCGGTCGGCAGGTCCGTCACGCGCACGAAGCGCGGCAAACTCATTTCCAGCGTCTCATCGAACTCCCCGCCGATGCATGCCCACGGCTGCGTTCTGACGGGCTCCGCTAGCCACGTCTCGATCTGCGAGTTCATGCCGCCGGCGAGGCTCGTCAGCGCCGGCACCGCGGTCGTGCCGTCCGGCCAGATCAGATGCGGCACGCTGCCCTGCATCGAGGTCGCGAACGGTCCGCCGGTCACGTCGACGTCGTCGGTCTGCAACTGCGCGGTGCCATGCAAGCCCGTTTTCAGCAGACGGCTCGCGGCAATCTGCTGCGCGCCCTGGCGCGTCGCGCGTCGGAACGTGTTGCGTTCGATCTCCGCGGGATAGCCCCGGTCTTCGACGCGGTACGCGTAACGCGCGGTGCCGTTTTCATCGATGTCGATCTGCACGCGCGCGTTGCGTTCGTGCCGCTGAGTGGCCGGCGTGCGCGCGAGCACGCCATCGCCGACGAGCAGCACCGGCCGGTCCATCACGCCGCCAGGCAAATAGCCGAACGCGGTGCCGCCCGCCGTCGTGTCCGCGAATTGCGCCAGCTCGGGAATCCAGATGATCGCGTGATTGATCGCGCTCGCGCCGTAGCCGGGCGCCTCGGGCAGCGTGTAGTACGGGCCGAGATTCAGCAGCACCGGTTCGCTGCGAATGCCGACCGCCGCGAGCAACGCACCGTATAGCGCGACGTGGTCCTTGCAGTCGCCGTAGCGGTTGCGCAGGATATCGGCCGCCTTGTGCGGAATCGCCGCCGTCTCGCCGAGAAAAAGCGCGACGTAGCGGATGTTCAGACGCATCCAGTCGTATAAGACGCGGGCTTTGTCGCGCGGATCGCTGAGGCCGGCCGTCAGTTGCCGAGCGAGACTGACGATCGCCGGATCGTCGCGGGTCGCGTCGTTGTCGGCGGGACCGCGATAGCGCTCGGCGAAGCTCGCGAAGTCCGGCACCGTCGACACCATCAGCCGGTCGCCCCAATTCGCGTAGCCGACCGCGCCCGCTTCGACGCGCGGATACGGGCCGTGCCGATAGTCGAACTCGTAGCGGGTGCGCCCGTTCGCGGTGACGGGCGGTACCGCGACGTAGCCGCGTGCATCCGTATAGAGCGGCACGTCGGCGGGCAGATCGAAGATCAGACGCTGCTCGTCGACGGGCTCGAGCGACGGCTCGACCAGATAACCGAAGGTGCCCACCTGCAGCGGCTTCGCGCGGGTCTTGCGAAACGCCAGATGCACGCGCGAGCCGGTCGTGACGCCGGGGAAGATCACCGTGCGCAATACCCCGTCCTCGAAGCTCGGCGCGCCGGACGAGCGCGGCTCCTGCACGTCGCGGATCGCTTCGGGACCGACCGCATGGGCGGTGCCGTCAGGGTCGATCGTCTCGGCGGCCAGCAGTTGCACCTGCTCGATGTCCTTGTTGAACCACACATAGCGTTGCGCGATCGCGTCGACGCCGCTGGCCGTGTCGGCGCGCATCACGGTGTCGTCGTGTTCCTCGATGGAGCCGTCTTTCTGGATCACGAACAAATGCACGTCGCGCTCGATCGTCGCAGGAGCGCGTTCGTTGGCGGAGGTGGCGATTTCGGCGGCGATCGCGCAGAGGGGCAACGCGATGCCGCTCGCGGCCGTTAGCGCCGCAAGCAACGCGGCGGCGCGCACGCTTCGCGTGAGCGCGCCGATGCATGCGGCGACCCTGCGCGCGCGCGTCATGAACGACGCACCCCGCTCCACGCGCGCCGCTCGTGGCACGCAAGCCCGATCTCCACGATCGATACGTGCGCCAACGTAACGACGATGTTCTCCAAGATCCACCTCGGCAAGATTCGTGTCGTCGTTGTAGCACATCGCCGGCCCGCGCGCTTCGGGCCGGGCCGGCGTGAATCGCGATCACTCGCCGTCGTCGAGCTGGCTCAGCAGCGCCTGCAGCTTTTCCACGTGCCGCAGCAGCATGTGCCGGTGCTTGTCGATCTGTTCGAGCCGCCCCTCCAGGTCGGCCTGAATGCGGTCGTCGAGCTCGGCCGCGGCCATGACGTCCTCGACCTTCGCACGCATCGACGCGAGTTCGACCGGCGCATGCAGCAGATGCCGCTCGAAGCGCCGCACTTCCTGCGTCGCGACATCGCGTACCTTGCGAAAATGCACATGACGGCGGTGCGCTTCGACATCGAGCGTTTCTTCCTCGACGCGACGCGCGGGCCCCGGCTGCCCAAAGATCGGCTCGGGCCGCAGCACGGTCTTCTTGCGCACCGGATGCGCGGTGCCGCGAAAGCGCGCGAGCGGCTGCTCGTTGTCGATCGCCTCGCGCGCATTCGGCGGAATCTCGTGACCGCTGTGCGGCACGTTCATCCAGCCGCCCGGCAAGCCGGTGACCGCCTCGACGCCGCGCACGAATTCCTCGCTGAATTCGCGCTGGCCGGACAGCATCAGCTTCAGATAGCTCGCGGAAAACGTCATCATGCGCGCGAGCCGGCTCGCGGCGCCAACCTCGCTGGTCAGCAACACCAGGTTCGCGCGCCAGACTGGCAGCAGCAATTCGTCGGAATCTTCCATCGCTGGGTCTTCCATCTTTTCGCCTGATGAATCGATGACCGCGTCGCGCATGTCATCGTTTTGAAAGGGTAGTCGTCTGGCGGTGTCGCGTGCAATGCCGCTGCGCCGCCTTGCTTGCGGTGAGGCCCCGATACCGAAGGTACACGTATGACACGGCAGGCACCGGCCAATTCAGCGCAAAGCACGCTAAAACAGGGCTTACAACACATCGCGTGTTGCATTGACACACGCAATTGCGCACCGTTCCTATCCGCGTCCCTTCGATGTGGCATGCTTACGCGCCGATGCGGCACGCGTCGTGCTGCATTGGTCGCTCCACAACATTGACTTAAGGGTTTTGTAATGAAGAAAATCGTTCTCGCCATCGCCGCAGCCGTCGCTACCCTGAGCGCGATCGCCCCCGCTCAAGCTTATGAACATCACCACGAGTGCCATAAGGTGAAGGTTCATCATCACTGGGAAAAGCGCTGCCACTAATGGCGGTGAAACCGTGTCCAAGGACGCGGTGCACATAAAAAGCCCCGCTTTCGCGGGGCTTTTTTTCATGGCGCGCCGCGTCGTGAAACAGCCGGCGCACGATACGCTGTGCGCGCTCGACGCCCAAACCATTCCATATGATCGCGCCGATGTGCAATCACGGACACAAGCTGTTACACCTTCGCGATCCGCTAAGCGATGCACGCCGACGGGGCCTGCGAGGCACCCGTCAGGACACCTCTGCGTCAGGCTGCTTTCACGCGAGCGAGCGCCGTCGTCACCAGCGCTTCGAGCAGCGGCGCGACCTTCGCGGCGAGGGCTTCATCGTAGGCATAAGGCAAGCGCTCTTCCATGTACGTGATCTGCGACAGTTCGAGTTGCACCGCATGCACACCCTCTTCGGGCTGGCCATATTGGCGCGTGATATAGCCTCCCTTGAAGCGGCCGTTCGCGACCGCCGTATAGCCGCCGTGGCGCTCGACGAGCGCGGCCAGTTCGTCAGCTAGTCCCGGCGCCGCGCTCGCACCGTTCGACGTGCCGAAGTTGAAGTCCGGCAGACGTCCGTCGAAAAAACGCGGCACGCGCGAGCGGATCGAATGCGCTTCCCACAGCAGCACCTTGCCGTGCTTCGCCTTCAGCGCCGCGATCTCGCCGGTGAGCGCGTCGTGATACGGCTTCCAGTACGCGTCGCGACGGCGCGCGACTTCGGCGTCGTCGGGCAGATGGCCGTCGCGATAGAGCGGCTCCTTGTCGAACGTATCGACCGGCAAGAGACCCGTGGTGTCCTGCCCCGGGTACAGATTCGCGCCGTCGGGCGGACGGTTCAGGTCGATCACGTAGCGCGCGTAGGTCGGCGTGAGGAACGACGCGCCGAGAACCTTCGTGAATGCGTAGAGGCGATCGAGATGCCAGTCGCAATCGTCGGTGCGTTGCGCGACAGGCGTCATCGTCGCGGCAATGTCGGCGGGGATTTGCGTGCCCAGATGCGGGATCGAGATCAGCAGCGGCAGGCTTCCCTGATGCAGGGAGAAAACCGGCGTGAGGTTCGAAGCAGTCATGTCAGTCCGGAATCAGTGGGATCGGAGAATCGGTTCGGCGCTCGTCGCCATTATTTGAGCAGTTCCGCGAGCGCCGCGCGATAGCGCGCATATGCGCCCTCTTCGTCGCGATGCCGGCGATCGTCGACAACCTTGATGCCGCCCGCATAGACGTCGCGGATCGGCGTATCGCCGTGCTCGCAGAATACAACGCCCGACAGCCACGCTTCTCCCTCGTGCTCGGCGATGCTTGAATGATCGGCGTCGAGCACGAGCCAGTCCGCGCGATGGCCGGGCTGCAACGCACCGACCGCGCGGCCGGTTGCGCGCGCGCCGCCGTCGAGCGCAGCCGCATACAGGCGGTCCGCGACATGCGGAGCCTGCGCCGACGCCAGCACGTTGCGCTGCCGACGCGTCAGACGCTGGCCGTATTCGAGCAGACGCAATTCGGCGCGCCAGTCGACGCCGATATGGCTATCCGAGCCGACGCCGATGCGGCCGTGCGCATCGAGATAGTCGTACGCCGGGAAAATGCCGTCGCCGAGATTGGCCTCGGTGGTCAGACACAAACCGGCGACCGCGCCGCTCTTCGCGAGCGCGAGCGTTTCGTTCGCATCGACATGGGTCGCGTGCACGAGACACCAGCGGCTGTCCACGTCGAAACGATCGAGCAGCCATTGCACCGGCCGCGCGCCTTCGGTTTCGATGCACGCGTCGACCTCGGCAGTCTGTTCGGCGATATGGATATGCACGGGCGCGCTCGCGTCGATGCCGCCAAGCAGCGCGCGCAACGATGCTTCCGATACCGCGCGCAGCGAATGCGGCGCCACTCCGTAACACAGTGCCGCATGTTCGGGGCGCGCGGCGCGCAGCGTGCCGAGCAGATCGAGCAGGCTCTCCGGCGTATTGATGAAGCGCCGCTGATCGTCGCGCGGCGCCTGCGCGCCGAAGCCGCTGTACTGATACAGCACCGGCAGCATCGTCATGCCGATACCGCTCGCCGCTGCCGCATCGACCACGCGCTGCGCCAGCTCGGCCTGATTCGCGTAGCGCTGGCCGTCCTGCGCGTGATGCACGTAGTGGAACTCGCACACCGACGTATAGCCCGCCTTCAGCATTTCGATGTAAAGCCACTGCGCGACGCTCGCGAGGCCTTCCGGCGTGATGCGCGCGGCGAAGCGATACATCAGGTCGCGCCACGACCAGAAGTTATCGGTCGCGTTGGCGCGATATTCGGTGAGCCCAGCCATCGCGCGCTGAAACGCGTGCGAGTGAAGGTTGGGCATGCCTGGCATCAGCGGGCCGGCCGCTTTCGGCACACCGGCCGGCGCTCCGGGTTGATCCGGCGTGACGGCGCTCAGCGTGCCGCGCGCGTCCCATTCGAGCAGCACGTTGCGGCGCCAGCCCTCGGGCAGATACGCGTCGGCGGCGAACAGCGATTGATTGGATTGCGTCATCTCTCAGGTTCTAGTTCGGGTTCAGGTCACACTCGACCCGCGCCGCGTAAACGGTTTCGCCCGCGCGCACGACGCGCGCGCACAACGGCCGGCCAATCCAGTAAGCGAGCTCGGCCAGCGAATCGACCGACCACACCGCGAAGTCGGCCGCGCGACCCACCTGCAGCGCACCGTGCTCCCCGGCTTTGCCGAGCGCGCGCGCCGCATGCGTCGTGACGCCTTGCAGCGCCTCGGGCACGGTCATGCGAAACAACGTGCTCGCCATGTTCATCATCAGCAGCAACGAAGTCGCCGGCGACGTGCCCGGGTTGCTGTCGGTCGAAATCGCGATCGGCACCTCGTAGCGCCGCAGCAGTTCGAGCGGCGGCAACTGCGTCTCGCGGATGAAGTAGTACGCGCCCGGCAGCAGCACCGCGACGGTGCCCGCTTCCTTCATCGCGGCGACGCCGGCTTCGTCGAGAAACTCCAGGTGATCCGCCGACAGCGCGCGATGCCGCGCCGCGAGCGCGGCGCCGCCGGCGTTCGACAACTGCTCGGCGTGCATCTTGACCGGCAGCTGGTAGCGCGCAGCGGCGTTGAACACACGCTCGCTTTGCTCCAGCGAAAAACCGATGCGCTCGCAAAACACGTCGACCGCATCGACGAGGCCTTCGTCCGCTAGCGCGGGCAGCATCGTGTTACAGACTTCGTCGATATACGCGTCGGCGCGGCCCGCGAATTCGGGCGGCAGCGCGTGCGCGCCGAGAAACGTCGTATAGACCGTGACCGGATAGCGCTCGCCGAGTTGTCTCGCGACGCGCAGCATCTTGCGCTCGCTCGCGAGATCGAGACCGTAGCCCGATTTGATTTCGATCGCCGTCACGCCCTCGGCGAGCAGCGGTTCGAGCCGCGCCGCCGCTTGCGTGAACAGCGAAGCTTCGTCCGCGGCGCGCGTCGCACGCACCGTCGACACGATCCCGCCGCCCTGTCGCGCGATTTCCTCGTAGCTGACGCCCGCGAGCCGCTGCGCGAATTCGTCGGCGCGCTGGCCGCCATACACGAGGTGCGTATGACAATCGATCAGGCCCGGCGTCACCCACGCGCCGCGCAGATCTTCGCGCGGCCATCCGGCGTATTGCGCGGGTAACTCGGCGAGAGCGCCGAGCCACGCGATGCGGCCGTCTTCGACGGCGATCGCGGCATCGGCGAGCGTGTGGCAAGGATCGCCCTGCGGGCACAAATTCAGGTGATGCCAGACGGTTTGCTTCATCGCGTGCTCTTTGCCGCTCGTTGCGTGTCTGTGGATAGGTTGGCCGTCATGGAGCGCATGCAATGCCTCATCACGTATGAATCGTCATCGCGTGTAGCGGATCGTGATGGCGAGCACCGCGCCGTCGCCCGTTAGCGTGCAAGCGAGCGCGCTCGGCCCGTCGACGCGCAACGTATCGCCGGTGTCGAGCCGGACCGCTTGCGCGTGGTCCGCCGTCAACGCGACCGTGACCGCGCCGCCCGCGCAAAACAGCAGCGCCACGTCGCCATCGAGCACGCGCCGCTCATTCTGCTTTGCGCCGACACGCCACACGTCCAACTCGCCCTGCGCCACGTCACGGCGCACCATCAGGTTGAAGTCGCGCGTCGCGCCATCGACGAGCTGCGCGTCGATGCGCGTCTCGCCGCTAAAGCGCGCCAGATCGAGCGGCTGTCGCAACACATGCGTGTTGACGACGCCCGCATCGCCCAGCTCATCGAGCAGCATGCCCGCGCCCGATAGCAACACGAGCGTCCGGTCGACCCCGTCGAAGCGCGAGAACGGCCCAGCCTGCGCGACCTCGGCGACGCTCACGCGCCACACGAAGTCGGCGCTCGCCGCGCCCTGCCCGCCGCGTGGCGACGGAAACGCCGCGACCTCGCGCGTGACGCCGCCGCCGTTTTTCCACGGCGCCGCCACGAGCTCGGCGCCGCGAATCAGCGTGACGTTTGCGATGTCGCCCGCGTGGTGGGCCTGGATCACGATCAGCGGCCCAGCATCGGCAGATTGAGGCCAGCCTCGCGCGCCGTTTGCTGCGCGAGTTCATAGCCCGCATCCGCGTGACGCATCACGCCGGTGGCCGGATCGTTCAGCAGCACACGACCGAGGCGCTGGTGCGCGGCTTCGGTGCCGTCCGCGACGATCACGACGCCCGAGTGCTGCGAGAAGCCCATGCCGACGCCGCCACCGTGATGCAGCGACACCCACGATGCACCGCCCGCAGTATTGAGCAGCGCGTTCAGCAGCGGCCAGTCGCTGACCGCGTCCGAGCCGTCCTTCATCGATTCCGTTTCGCGGTTCGGGCTCGCGACCGAACCGGTGTCGAGATGATCGCGGCCGATCACGATCGGCGCCTTCAGCTCGCCGTTCTTGACCATTTCGTTGAACGCCTGGCCGAGACGATAACGATCCTTCACGCCGACCCAGCAAATCCGCGCCGGCAAGCCCTGGAACGCGATGCGTTCGCGCGCCATGTCGAGCCAGTTGTGCAGATGCGGATCGTCGGGGATCAGTTCCTTGACCTTCGCATCGGTCTTGTAGATGTCCTCGGGGTCTCCCGACAGCGCGACCCAGCGGAACGGGCCCTTGCCTTCGCAGAACAGCGGGCGGATATACGCCGGCACGAAGCCGGGGAAATCGAACGCGTCTTCGACGCCCATTTCGAGCGCCATCTGACGGATGTTGTTGCCGTAGTCGAGCGTGGCCGCGCCGCGTTCCTGCAGAGTCAGCATTGCCTGCACCTGCCTCGCCATCGACTGCTTGGCCGGCGTGACGATGCTGTCCGGCGCGGTCTTCTGACGCTCGCGCCAGTCTTCCACCGTCCAGCCCTGCGGCAGGTAGCCATGGATCGGATCGTGCGCGCTGGTCTGGTCGGTCACGCAGTCCGGCGTGATGCCGCGCGCGACGCACTCGGCGAACACATCCGCGGCGTTGCCGAGCAGCCCGACCGAGATCGGCTTGCCGGCCTTCTTCGCTTCGTCGATCATCGCGAGCGCTTCATCGAGCGTCTTCGCTTTCCTGTCGACGTAGCGCGTCTTCAGACGGAAGTCGATGCGCGTCTCGTCGCATTCGACCGCGATCATCGAGAAGCCCGCCATCGTCGCCGCGAGCGGCTGCGCGCCGCCCATGCCGCCGAGGCCGCCGGTCAGAATCCAGCGGCCCGCAGGCTCCCCGTTGAAGTGCTCGTTCGCGACCGCGAAGAAGGTCTCGTAGGTGCCCTGCACGATGCCCTGGCTGCCGATGTAGATCCAGCTGCCCGCGGTCATCTGGCCGTACATCATCAGGCCCTTGCGATCGAGTTCATGGAAGTGTTCCCAGGTCGCCCAATGCGGCACGAGGTTCGAATTCGCGAGCAGCACGCGCGGCGCGTCCGCATGCGTGCGAAACACGCCGACCGGCTTGCCCGATTGAATCAGCAGCGTTTCGTCTTCGTTCAAATCCTTCAGCGACGCGAGGATCTGGTCGAAGCAATCCCAGTTGCGCGCGGCACGGCCGATGCCGCCGTACACGACGAGCGCGTGCGGATGCTCGGCGACTTCGGGGTCCAGATTGTTCTGGATCATCCGGTACGCGGCTTCCGCGATCCAGGTCTTGCAGGTCTTTTCCGCGCCGCGCGGTGCGCGGATCGTGCGAGTCGGATCAAGACGCGGATCGATGTGTTTCGGATTGTTCATGGTGTCCCTCGGAATGCGTGACGATGTTCGATAAAGATTCGGCGAAGACGAAAAAGCGCGAAAAAGCGCGAAAAAGCGAATTCAGAAATGCCCAGTGAAGCGGTAACGGGTGCCCGGGTGCCACAGGTTCGCGATCGAAGCGACCGCGCCTTGCGACCACGTGCGCCGGTGCAGCACCAGACACGGCTCGCGTTCGCTCATGTTCAACAGCTCGCGCGTGATGTCGTCGGCGGCGAGCGCCTCGATGCGGTACTCGACGCGCTGCAGCGGCGCGACGCGCATGAGGTACTGGTTCGGCGTGGTGTTCGTGAAGTCCTGCAGCCCGTATTCGGGCGCGACGGCCGGATTGACCCAGCGTTCTTCGAGCTGCACCGGCTCGTCGTTTTCGAAATGCAGCAGACGCGAATGAAACACGGGGCTGCCCGCGCTCACCTGGATCTCTTCGGCGAGCGCCGCGTCGGCGATGCTGGCGCCGATGTTCAGCACCTTCGCCTGATAGCGGTGACCGCGCGCGACGATTTCATCGGAGATGCTGCGGATCGCCACCAGGGTCGACTCGTACTTGGGCCGGGCGACGAACGTGCCCGAGCCTTGTACGCGTGTCAGCACCTGCTCCGAGGTCAGCTCGCGCAACGCGCGGTTGACCGTCATGCGCGCAACGCTGAACTCGCGCGCAAGCTCGTTTTCGGAGGGCACCTGATCGCCTTCGGCCCATTCGCCCGCATGGATGCGCGCGAGGATGAAGTCCTTGATGCCCTGATAAGCGGGTGCGTTCATTGTTTCGATCCGCGCTCTCGTCGACTCATTGTTCCGACACGAACGAGAACGGGCTCAGCTTCGCGACCGCGCCGGCCTGCACGAGCTTCGTGACCGCCGCGATATCCGGTGCGAAGTAGTGGTCGAGCTCGTAGTGCGCGACGTCCTTGCGCACGAGGTCCATCACCTTCTGCAAGCTCGGGCTGGTCTTGTGCGGTGCGCGCAGATCGACGCCCTGAGCGGCGGCGAGCAGTTCGATCGACAGGATGTTCGCGGTGTTGTCGGCGATATCGCCGAGCTTGCGCGCGGCGAACGTCGCCATCGACACGTGGTCTTCCTGGTTCGCCGAAGTGGGCAGCGAATCCACCGAGGCCGGATGCGCGAGCGTCTTGTTCTCCGACGCGAGCGCGGCAGCCGTCACGTGCGCGATCATGAAGCCCGAGTTCACGCCGCCATCCTTGACGAGGAACGGCGGCAGGCCCGACAGCGTCGCGTCGATCAGGAGCGCGATGCGGCGCTCGGCGAGCGCGCCGATTTCCGACGCGGCGAGCGCAAGGTTGTCCGCCGCGAACGCGACCGGCTCGGCGTGGAAGTTGCCGCCCGACAGCACTTCGCCGGTGTCCGGGAAAATCAGCGGATTGTCGGAAACCGCGTTCGCTTCTGTCAGCAGCGTTTCGGCGGCCTGACGCATCTGGTCGAGACACGCGCCCATCACCTGCGGCTGGCAGCGCAGGCTGTACGGGTCCTGCACCTTGTCGCAATCGGCGTGCGACACGTTGATCGCCGAGCCTTGCAGCAGCGAGCGATAAGCCGCGGCCGCGTCGATCTGGCCTTGATGGCCGCGCAGTTCGTGGATGCGCGCATCGAACGGCTTGACCGAGCCCATCGCCGCATCGACCGACAGCGCGCCGGCGACGAGCGCCGTGCGGAACAGGTCTTCGATCGCGAACATGTTGTAGAGCGCAAGCGCGGTCGACGCCTGCGTGCCGTTCAGCAGCGCGAGACCTTCCTTCGCCTGCAGCGTCATCGGCTTCAGGCCGACGAGCGCGAGACCTTCGGTGGCCGGCATGCGCTCGCCCTTCGCGAACACTTCGCCGACGCCGAGCAGGATCGCCGACATATGCGCGAGCGGCGCGAGGTCGCCCGAAGCGCCAACCGAACCCTTGACCGGGATCACCGGCAGCACGTCGGCGTTGAACAGCGCGATCAGCGCTTCCATCACTTCGCGGCGGATGCCCGAGTGGCCGCGGCCGAGGCTCGACAGCTTAAGCGCGATCAGCAAACGCACGACCGGGCGCGACATCGGCTCGCCGACGCCGACCGCGTGCGACAGCACCAGATTGCGCTGCAGCAGTTCGAGCTGATCGCGCGGGATGTGCGTGCTGGCAAGGCGGCCAAAGCCGGTGTTGATGCCATAAGCCGGCTCGCCCTTGGCGGTGATGTCGGCGACTGCCTGCGCGCACGCGTCGATGGCGGCGTGGCTCGCGGGATCGAGTTGCAGGGTGACCTGCTCGCGTGCGATCTGGCGCAGTTGCGGGAGGGTCAGGTAGCCGGGCTTCAGAATCATGGTTGTCGTCCTGTCTATACAAGTTCAAATAAGTCTAGCCGGCGAGTCTTGTATATACAACTTCTTTTTCGAGATTTCCTGCCTGGGGATTTCCATTATTTGCGGCGTGGTTCGGCGCGGAATCGGCAAGTTTGGCCGCGGGTCGCAAGCGGCGATGCGAGACGCATGGATCGGCGTGGGCTCTGCGGCCGACCCACAGTTGTATATACACCTTCGCGGTACGGGTCGGCCGATATCTGAGTTATAGGAGAGAAGGCGCCGCGACGCGGATCAGAGCTTGACCCGCGCCGCGATGAAATCGAGGAAGCACTGCACACGCCCCGCGAGCGATGCGCTCTGGTAGTACACCGCATGCACCGGCTGCCGTTCGTCGACGAGCAGGTTACCGAGAATCGGTACGAGGCGGTTGTCGCGCACGTCGGCGGCAGTCATGAAGTCGGCCAGACAGGCGATGCCCCAGCCGCTCAGCGCCAGTTGCCGCAAGGTTTCGCCGCTCGATGCGGTGATCGACGGTTCGATCTTCAGCAGCGCGGCTTCGTCCCGCGGTCCCTTGACGCGCTTCGTTCCGCGGCCCCCTTCCCTCAACGGCCAGCGATTCAGATGCTCCGGCGCCGTAAAGCCGATCAGCCGATGCGCGCGCAATGCATCGAGCGTGGTCGGCTCGCCATGCTCGGCCAGATACGCCGGGCTCGCGAGCACGCGCAGCCTGCTCTCGCCGAGCGCGCGCGCATGCAGCGTCGAATCCTGCAGCGCGCCGATCCGAATCGCGATGTCGACCTTCTGTTCGAGCAGATCGACGATCCGCTCGTTGCTGGTCAGTTCGAGCCGGATCTCCGGATACAGCGCCGAAAACGCGGTCATATGCGGCGCCACGCAATGCAGCATGAACGGCGACGCCGCATCGACGCGCAAGCGCCCCGACGGCCGTTCGCGGCCGCGCGCGACCGACTCCTCGGCCTCTTCGAGCGCGTCGAGAATCGCGCGGGCGCGACGCAGGAACGCGTCGCCTTCCTCGGTCAGATGCAGACGCCGCGTCGTACGCCGCACCAGCGCGGTGTCGAGCTTCTGTTCGAGGCGCGTTAGCGCGCGGCTCACGCCTGAGACGGTCTGACCCAGCTTCTCGGCCGCCGCCGTGATCGAACCGCTGTCGATCACGGTGACGAATACGAGCAATTCGTCCGTGGAGGTTTTCATTATTGACTTCAAATCAAGGTTGATTTGAGACTAACACGCTTTTTGCGAGAATCCGCGCGAGCGATACTGCGCACCTGTCCCAGCATTTCCCTCAGGAGAACGTCTTGAAGATTTTCGTTACTGGCGCAAGCGGTTTTATCGGCGGCTCGATCGCGGCGCATCTGGCGCGCGCCGGCCATCAGGTGCGCGGTCTGATCCGCAAGCCCGAACACAGCGCCGAGTTGCAACGGCTCGGCATCGAGCCGGTCATCGGCACGCTCGACGACCGCGCGTTGCTGATCGCCGAAGCGCAAGCGGCCGACGCGGTGATCAACGCCGCGAGCAGCGATCACGAAGGCGCGGTGCGCGCGCTGATCGACGGACTCGCGGGTTCGGGCCAGGTGTTCCTGCACACGAGCGGTTCGAGCATCGTCGGCGATGCGTCGGGCGGCGAAGCCGGTGAAGCGCGCATCTATCACGAGGACGCGCTGCCCACCCCGACCGCCGACAAAGCCGCGCGCGTCGCGATCGATCAGCTGGTGCTCGACGCCGCGCAACGCAACGTGCGCTCGGCCGTGCTGTGCAATACGCTGATCTACGGTCACGGCGCGGTGGCCGGCAGCGCGAGCGTGCAGTTGCCGCGGCTCGTGCGCCAGGCGCAAAAGAGCGGCGTAGTGCGTCATGTGGGCAGCGGCGGCAACATCTGGTCGAACGTGCATATCGACGACGTCGCCGAGCTGTATCGTCTCGCGCTCGATAAAACCCCTGCCGGCACGTTCTATTTCGTCGAAAGCGGCGAAGCGTCGTTCAGCGACATGAGCGCCGCGATCGCGCGCGCGATGAAGCTCGGCGCGCCGCAAAACTGGCCGCTCGAAGACGCGAAACAGGAATGGGGCTACGAAATGGCCTCGTATGGTCTCGGCTCGAATAGCCGAGTGCGCGGCGAACGCGCGCGCAAGCTGCTTGGCTGGCAGCCGCGGCGCACGTCGGTGATCGAATGGATCGAACGCGACATGATGGTGCCGCAAAGCGCCGTCTGACGGGGCTTTGCGCGCTTCACGCACCGTAAACTGTGTAAGCGCGGCCGTTGCGAATCCGTAAGCTCATTTCGCTAGAATCGCGGGCACCTGACGGTGCGATTGCACCGTCGCATCCCCGCTCCGATTCGACCGATGAGCTTCGCGCTGAACTTCGACTGGCTGACCAACCTGATGGCGATTCTGTTCGTCGTCGCGTGTCTGTACGACACGCGCTACGACGAATACGGCGTTCTGACGCTGGCCGCCGCGGCGATGAGCCTCATCGTGATGGCGATGGAAATATTCCTCAAACCCGCCTTCGACATGGCGCTGTAACGAGCTTTGCAACGCTGATACAGCGCGAGGCAGCGCGCCTGCTTAGCGCGGCGCGCGCCCCTCACCCTCCGCGTCGACCCGCTTCACCGCTTCACACCGTGTACGATCCGCAGGCCGGGCACGCCGCGCGCGCGTGATCGTCGTAGCGGTCGTGATGCCTGACCCAGTCGGTCAGATTGCTCTGCTCGTTGCGGCCTTTCGGCGCGATGTCCAGCAGCGCGTAGGTGTTCACGAAGCGCTCGTCGCCGCGCGCGTAGCACGAGTACGTGTGGTACACGTCACCGTTTTCGTCCTTGTAGAACACGCTGTGGCCATGCTGTTCGTCGATGCCGACGTCCTGCTCGGTGAAGTTGTAGAACGCCTTTTTGCTCGCCAGCTGCTCGGGCGTGAACGACACGTGGTAGTCGAAATTGAAATCGCTGCCGCTCGACGACACCCACGGAAACGTCCATCCCATGCGCCGCTTGAACGCGTCGATCTTCTCGAGCGGCGCGTGCGATACCGTCACATAGCTGACGTCGTGATGGACCAGATGCGTGAGAATGCCGGTCATATGGTCCGACAGGAACGAGCAGCCGACGCAGCCCTCCTCCCAGTCCGGGCCCAGCATGAAGTGATAAACGATCAGCTGGCTGCGGCCGTCGAACAGTTCGGCGAGCGTCTTGCGGCCGTCAGGCGTATCGAACGTATAAACCTTGTCGACCTTGACCCATGGCAATTCGCGGCGCTTGCGCGCGAGTTCGTCGCCGGCGCGCATATGCGCTTTTTCGTCGGCGAGAAGCGCGCGGCTCGCGGCCAGCCACTCTTCCCGGCTGCCGATGCGATGTTGCGGTTCCATCTGCGTCTCCTTTCCTGCGCATGCAGGACTTGACCATAAGGTTATGGTTTAGAAGCGCCGGCGCGGAAGTCAAGGACAGGTGGGCACCCAGGACCGGACAAAAAGATACGCGGCACGCCGCGGACCGAACCGCGACGCACCGCGTCAAGGTGGAGAACCACGACTACCTGCAACGAAACTCAGATCGCCCAGCCGCCGAGATAGAACCCGACCAGCACCACCGCGATCGCCACGGTGCCGACATTGAGCTTGCGATACTCGCCGCTGACGACGCGTCCGATCACGAGCGTCGCGAAGCCGAGCATGATGCCGGTCACGATGTTCGCGGTCAGCACGATGAACACCGCGCACACGAGCCCCGCCATCGCGTCGACCATGTCGTCCATATGCAGCTTGCTGACGTTCGACAGCATCAGCAGCCCGACGTACATCAGCGCGGGCGCGGTCGCGTACGAAGGCACCAGCGCGGCGAGCGGCGAGAAGAACATCACGACCAGGAACAGCAGACCGACGACCGCCGCCGCCATCCCGGTCTTCGCGCCCGCCGCGACCCCGACCGTCGATTCGATATACGCGGCCGCCGGCGCGCCGCCGAGCAGGCCCGAGAAGATCGAGCTCAGCGAATCGGCGGTCAGCGCGCGGCCGCCGTTGATGATGCGGCCGTTCTCGTCGAGTTGTCCCGCCTGACCGGCGACCGCGCGGATCGTGCCGGTCGCGTCGAACACGGCGGTCATCACGAGTGCGAGCACGCTCGGCAGCACCGCCATCGACAGCGCGCCTTTCACGTCCATCGCGCCGATCAGCGACGCATGACCCGGCGCGCTCAACGACGGCACCGCGAAGACGCCGTGGAACGCGACGGCCGGATCGATCGCGAGCCCGATCGCCGAGATCGCGACGATCACGATCAGGATCGAGCCCGGCACGCGCCGCCGCACCAGCCCGAAGATCGCGGCGAGTCCGGCGACCGACATCAGCGCCGGCAACGCCGTGATATTGCCGAGCGACACCGGCAGCCCCGCGCCCGGATTCTTGACGACGAGACCGACGTCGTTCGCGGCGATCAGCAGCAGGAACAGGCCGATGCCGATGCCGGTGCCGTGCGCGATGCCGGTCGGCAGATTGCGCAGAATCCACGAGCGCACGCCGGTCACCGAAATCGTCGTGAACACGACGCCCATCAGGAACACCGCGCCGAGCGCGACGTTCGGATGCAGGCCCTTGCCGAGCACGAGGCCGAATGCGGTGAACGCGGTCAGCGAGATCGCGCAGCCGATCGCGATCGGCAGACGCGCCCACACGCCCATCAGCAGCGAGCCGAACGCCGTGGTCAGACACACGGCGACGAACACCGCGCTGGTGTCGAAGCCCGCCTTGCCGAACATGCCCGGCACGACGAATACCGAATAAACCATCGCGAGGAAGGTCGTGATGCCCGCGACGATCTCCTGGCGCTGCGTGCTGCCGCGCGCGGAAATGTCGAAGTAGCGGTCGAGCAAGCCCTTGCCGCGCAATGATCCGGTGTCGAACGATTCGCTCGCGACGTCGGAATTCGCGAGGGCCTGGGGTTCCATCATGATGAGTGCCTCCTTTATCAGCGCGCTGAAACGGCCGCCAGCGCGGCCGTCATCAGGTTCGTCTCGTGGATTTGTTGGTGTGGGTAACGCTTTTCTGAGTCGAAATGTAGGTGAAGAGAACTATGCGTCCAATCGCATGTATGGCATGCCGGGCATGTCGCGCGACTTATAACTTTTGCTTGACGGTCGCTCGCGCTAGCACTGCGCGCGTTTACACCTACGGCATTCGAGCGGCCGCGAAACGGCGCCGGACCCACTTCGGTGATCGCGTTGCAGGCACGCGCCGTGCAGCGCAATATCGGCAGAGCATCGGCGAAACGCCTGCAAGCCAGTCCGCGAAAGCCTGCCCGCGCGGCAGCGCAGGTTAAACTCTGGGCCGTACCCCATTCCAACCGCGGCGGCTCATCGCGCCCGTCCGCACCTGCCCGTGGAGTTTTTCCTGATGACTGGCGGTTTTCCGCGCCCCGCCGGGCGCCTGCCGATTGTCCCGATTGGACCGTTTGGATCGCTTCGCCCGCTCGATTCGCCTGATTCGCTAGAGATGCTTCGACTTTTCCGCTGGCTATGCACCGTGGCCGCGCTGTTCGCGCTCGCCGCGCTGTCCGGTTGCAGCAGCCTGCTGTGGGGTACGCAGCAGGCGCCGATCGTCGACGCGCGGGTGATGCCGGTCGAGCCGGCCAGCGCGCCGGTCGCCGCTTCCGCGCCCGAGCCGGTCGAGACCGAGACGAACGAAGGGCCCGAGGAGCCGAAGAAGCCGAAGAAGCCGGTCGTCAAGCCGCACAAGGTCGAGCCGCCGCCGCCCGTCGTCGCGCCGGCTCCGCCGCCGCCGCCCCCGCCACCGCCGCCGCTGATCGTGCTGCGCACGATCGAGCGCAGCGACGCGCGCACGCTGCTCGACAGCCAGGTGCAGAAGCCCGACGGCAAGGTGGTCGGCCGCGCGGTCGACATGACCACCGACGCGGCCGGCAAGCCGCGCGAGATGGTCGTCAATCTGCAGGGCTTTCTCGGCGTCGGCGATCGCAAGGTGAACTTCCCGTGGGGCACGTTCCACTTCACGCCGACCGCGAAGGGCGCGCCGATCACGCTGACGGCGACGGCGGTGCCGGCCGCCGCGAACAAGACGAACGCGCTGGAGCTGGCGCTGCTCGATGCGACCGTCGAGCGCGCGAACGGCGCGAAGGTGGGCCGCGTGGTCGACGTGCTGATCGACGGCAACGCACAGCCGCAGGCGGTCGTGCTCGACGTGAGCGGCATCGTCAGCACCGACCGGCGCACGATCGCCGCGAACTGGTCGGCGCTGCGCTTCGTCACGCGCGACAAGGAGCTGCATCCGCAGCTCGATCTGAGCGACGCGCAGATCAACGCGACGCCGCCCTATGTGGCCGACAAGCCGATCCGCGCGGTGTCGCCCGCGCCGCCCCCCGGTCCGCCGGCGCAGCCTGCCGCGAGCGCCGCGCCGGCGAGCTCGGCGCCGACGGCGGCGTCGGCCGTCGCGGTTTCCAACGCACGGGCGGTGCGAGGACGGTCCGCACTCAGGTCACGGCGCGAAG